>JAGRBF010000420.1 GCA_020434205.1 Calditrichota bacterium
GGCGCGACCATCTTCGCTTTCCGTTTGGCTCTGCATCCCCGAACGCTTAAATTTGCTGCCTAAATTCTTTGTACCATCTTGCCGAAACCGGCATCAAAAAAATGTTTGGTTTCGCCAACTTTGACGTAAACCCAATCTGCAGGATTTTACAGAGAGGAAAATATCATGCCGACCTACGAATATAAATGCCAGAACTGCAACCACCGCCTGGACGCCTTTCAAAGCATGTCTGCCGACCCCCTTACCGAATGTCCGGAATGCCAACAACCGACCTTGAAGCGCCTGATCAGCGGAGGCGCCGGCCTCATTTTCAAAGGAACGGGTTTTTATCAGACCGATTACAAGTCCGGCTCCAGCGGTTCCGCGCCAGAGAAGAACAGTTGCAGCACCGATGGCGGGGGATGCGGCTGTAACTAAAAGCGCTGGCGGAACACGAGCGCAGGAAACCACAAGGGTGCGAAGGAATACAGGTCACGGACTCTTTGCCTGGATAAACCCGCAGAAAAATTTATGGCCCAGAACTCACCCGATGCCCGGCCGGCCCTACCCTATACCCGCTTGGCGGAAATTTACGACCACATCATGGGTCATGTTGATTACCGGCGCTGGGCTCGTTACATCCGCAATCTCCTCAAAAAAGAAGGATGTTGGCCGCCAGATTCCCTGCTGGATGTCGGCTGTGGGACGGGGCGTTTCCTTCAGGAATTCGGCAAAAACGGTCCCCTCGGGGACGGATGCGACCCTTCCCGGGCCATGCTGGATATCGCGCAAAAGCGCCTCCCGGCCAGTAAACTCACGCGCGACGCCTTTCCCGATCTTTCCCGCCAAAGCGGCAGAGAATACCCCCTGATCACCTGTTTGTACGATACCATGAACTACGTCCCGGAGCAAATCGAGGTGATCCGCTCCCTTAACCGCACCTTCGAGCTGCTGGCGCCGGGGGGCCTGTTCATTTTTGATGTGGTTTCCCGAACCCATTGCCAGAAATACTTTCAGCATTTTTCCGACAGCGAGGTGATCAGCAAGGAACTGGCCTATGAGCGGGAAAGTTATTTCGACCATCGTACCGATTTGCAGCACAACTGGATCCGCATCTTCACCCGTGAGGGGATTTTTGAAGAGTCCCATCAACAGCGTATTTACCCGCTGCGCTGGCTTCGGGAAGCCATTACCGGTTATACTGAGCTTCAGATTCGGGGAATCTTTGAGGAATTTTCGATGGAACCGGCCAATCGCAGCAGTGGGCGGGTGCATTTTGTACTGAAAAAACCGCATTGAGTAAACAGTTGGCTGGATGCTTGAGGAGATGTCAGGCGAAACTCACCCCGCCAATCAACAATCAACAATCAATAATCAACGATTAACAATTTGCTCCCCTCCGCCTTATATTAGGCCCATGATCGAATTCTACAACGTGTCGGTTAACCTGGGACGCCGCCAGGTGCTCAACAGCATCAGCCTGGAAATCAAAAAAGGCGATTTCTACTACCTGATTGGCAAAACCGGGGCCGGGAAAACCACCCTGCTACGTCTGATCTACATGGACCTGATGCCGGACAGCGGGAATCTGGTGGTAGACCGTTTCAACAGCGCCCGCATCCGCCGTCATCAGATCCCCTTGTTAAGGCGTAAGGTGGGGGTGATTTTTCAGGATTTTAAGTTGCTGCCGGATCGCACCGTTTTTGAAAACGTGGCCTTTGCCCTCCAGGTTATCGGGGCCCGCAGCTACGACATCAAAAACAAGGTTCCGGCAGCCCTAACCCGGGTGGGCCTCTACCATAAACGCTACCGCATGCCGCACCATCTTTCCGGCGGAGAGCAGCAGCGGGTGGCCATTGCCCGCACCCTGGTCAGCGAGCCATTTATTCTGCTGGCGGACGAACCGACCGGCAACCTGGATCCGGACGCCGCCGGCGATATTATGGGCCTTCTGGAGAACATCAACCGCAGCGGCACCGCGGTGATGATGGCCACTCACAATTACGACATCATCCGCCAGAAACCGCACCGCACCATTATTCTGGATCGGGGAAAAGTGCGGATTGTGGGTCCGGGAGAGGTTTCGCTGGGATAAAATCTATGCAACTTTTTTTCCTCATCAAAGAAGGCCTGGCAGGCTTCAAGCGGGCCCGCCTGGCAACCGGGATCAGCGTGCTGACCATGAGTCTGGCGCTGACGCTGGTCGGCTTGTTCGTTCTTTTTATTCTGAACGTTTTTCAATCCTACCAATCCCAGTTTCAGAGCATTCACCTGCGCGCTTATCTGTCCGGTACATTATCGGAGGAGCAGCAGCAATCCCTGCAGCGGGAGATCGCCGCGCTGGCAGAGGTGCAGAGCGCCACGATTATCACCCCCGCCGCGGCAGCTGAGGAGTTTTCCAAGGATTTCGGTCCGGAGCTGCTGGAAATTCTCGATGAGAACCCGTTGCCGGCTTCGTTGGACATCATTTTAAAGGAAGGTATGACGGATCTGGGCGCCATCAATCAGTTTATTGATCAGCTTACCGCCCGGGAGGCCATCGATGAGGTGAGCTTCCAGGAAACCCTGGTGCGCCTGATGAACCGCTATTTTTTTGTGGGGATTCTAATTGCCGGAACGGTGGGGATTCTGGTGTTCGCCATCGCGGCAATGCTGATCTACAATACCATCCGGCTTACCATCCACTCCCGCCAGACGGTTATCGACATTATGCGATTGGTCGGGGCAACGCACCGATTTATCAAGGCGCCTTTCATCATCGAGGGCATTCTTCAGGGACTGCTGGGCAGCCTGATCGCCCTCTCCCTGTTGTGGCTGCTGGTGCGGGGAGCCTCTCTGCTTCTGCTGCCGGTGGTGCCCATCCCCTTGTATTTTATGGGGGGACTGGTGCTAACCGGCATTGGCCTGGGGTTGATCGGCAGCTACATGTCGGTCGGCAATTATCTGCGTCTCTGAGGTCTACTCATCTTACCAAAAGCGGCAGACGGGCCGGGCCAGCGGGCTCGACCCATCTCCTGTCCTCAAACACAACATCAGTGCTTCCGCACCATCCG
>JAGRBF010000421.1 GCA_020434205.1 Calditrichota bacterium
CCCGGTCCTTTTCATCGTATCAAACGGAGGAAGTCATCTCAGAGGACGTTCTTTTCTTCGCCACCCCGGATGATTTTCGCTCCTGGTTGGCGGAAAATCACCAAAAAGCCACCGAACAATGGGTCGGCTACTATAAAAAAGCCAGCAAAATTCCCAGCATCACCTGGCCGGAATCGGTGGACCAGGCCCTGTGCTTCGGCTGGATCGACGGGCTGCGCAATAGCATCGACGCCCGGCGCTACAAAATCCGCTTTACCCCGCGCCGCCCCAACAGTCTCTGGAGTGCGGTCAACCTGAAACGGGTGCCGGAGCTGATAGAATCGGGACTAATGACCCCGGCCGGTCTGGCAATTTATGAGCAGCGCAACCCGGAGAAAGCCGAGCTTTATGCGCAGGAACGTGAAGAGGCCCTCCTCAACCCCGAGTATGAAGATGCCTTTCGCAGGGACCCGCTCGCCTGGAGCTTCTTTGAAAATCTGGCCCCTTCCTACCGCAAGGCTTCGGTCCATTACGTGATGAGCGCCAAACGCGAGGAAACCCGCCAAAAACGCCTGAAGCTGCTCATCGACTGCTCCCGGGAACAGCGCAAACTTCCCCAGTTTTCCGTATGATCTACCGGGATCTCATTCTGCCCCATCTGGTGCACAAGGCCTGCAGCCAGCGCCACCTCATGAAACAACGCCGCAAGGTCGTTCCCCTGGCGGCCGGGGAGGTGCTGGAATTGGGGGCCGGATCGGGACTGAACCTGCCCTTTTACCGCCCCGACCTGGTCAAGAAGGTCTGGGCTTTGGAGCCTTCCCCGCACATCTGGCAGCTCGGTGAGAAGGAACGCCAACATCTCAAGCTGGACATCGGCTACCTGCAGAGCCCCGCGGAAGCCATTCCCCTGGAAAACCGCAGTGTGGATACGGTGGTGGTAACCTACGCATTTTGCACCATCCCCGACGTGGATCGCGCCCTGGCGGAGGCGCGCCGGGTTCTCAAAAACAACGGAACCCTGCTGTTTCTGGAGCATACCCTGGCCCCGGACCCCTCGGTTCGCCGCTGGCAACATCTCCTGAATCCCCCCTGGCGCTTGATCGGTGGAGGATGCCACCTCAATCGCAACATTCCCGAAATAATCTCGGCAAACGGATTCCAACTGCAGGACCTGTCCTGCGAATACCTTCCCGGCTGGCGCCCGGCCAGTTTTAATTGCCGGGGAGCGGCGGTGCCGGAGTGAAGACCTTTGGACCATTGGACCATTGGACCGATGGACCCAAAGAACCTTCGATCCTAAGACGCGTTTTCTTAGGTTCATAGGATCTTAGGATCGTCTTTTGTCTTCCTGTCCCCCTGTCCCCGGTCCCCCGGTTCTGAGAGAAAATCCCTCTAAAGCACCTCTTTAATAGTCCGACCATTTAGAATGGGAAATGGGGCTGCAGTGGCCAAAGGCGGGGCAAAAATAAGAAAATGATCTCCAATTGTTCTTCATCAACAATTAATCATCCGTTTTACCTCATCTTCCCTTCGCTCTTTAGATATGCCCGCGCAGGTGCTGCACGACATCATTTCATCTCAAAATACATGAGTCTTCTATTATGTCAGATTTGTTGAAAGTCGGAATCGTCGGTCTTGGAAAAATGGGTGGCATTCGGGCCAAAACCGTCCGCGAACACGATCAGCTCACCCTGGTTTGCGGAACCGATCCCCATCCTCCCAAAAAGGGTTATGAGGATATTGAAATCCTGCCCGATTACCAATCCGTGATCAACGCGGATGTGGATGCGGTGATCGTCTGTACCCCCAATCGCTTTATTCCCGAGGTAACCATCGCTGCGCTGGAAGCCGGTAAACACGTGTTCTGCGAAAAGCCGCCCGGACGCAATATGGCGGATATCGCCCGCATCATGGAAGCCGAAAAGCGCCATCCCGATCAGGTGGTGAAGGTGGGGTTTAATCACCGCTATCACTACGGGGTGATGGAGGCCAAAAAAATTATCGAGAGCGGTAAATACGGCAAAATCCTCTGGATGCGCGGGGTGTATGGCAAAGCCCAGGGATCGGGGAATCCCGACGAATGGCGGGATAATCCGGAAGTCGCCGGCGGCGGCATTCTTTTCGACCAGGGCATTCACATGCTGGACCTGTTCCGCCATTTCGGCGGGGAATTTACCGAAATCAAAAGCATGTGCACCCGGGCTTTCTGGGAATTCCCCATGGAAGACAATGCCTTTGCCCTGCTGCGCAACGAAGCGGGAATTATCGCTCAGTTGCACAGCTCTTTTACCCAGTGGAAGCACCGCTTTACCCTGGAAATTTTCTGCAAGGACGGCTACGTGATTGTCGATGGTATGCCCTCCTCCACCCGCAGCTACCGGGACGAATGGATTATCCAGGGCCGCCGCCATACCGGTTTTGCCATTGGGAATCCCCCCGAGGAAGCCACCTTCTGCAATACCGATCCTTCCTGGGAGCTGGAAATGGCCGAATTTGTGGACTGCATCCGCACCGGGCAGCCGGTTAAATACGGCACCACCCGGGATGCATACGAAACCATGAATCTGGTGTTCGGCATCTACGCCGCGGACGAATCCTATACGCCTGCCGAAGCAGCCAAAGCCAATTCCTGACGGGGCCGGCAATGAAAAACGATACGCCAATCGCCGTAACCTCGCGTTCCTTCTCCCGCCATCCCATCCTGAGGGGGGAGCTCCTGGAACGCTACAGCAATGTCCGCTTTAATGATGAGGGACTCTCCCTGAAGGGGGATGCCCTGGTCGAATTCGCCCGCGGCTGCAAGAAGCTGATTACCGCCCTGGAGCCCATCGACGAGGATGTCCTGAGCCGTCTCCCCGAACTGGAGGTGATCGGCAAATACGGGGTAGGACACGACATGATCGACAAGGCCGCCATGGCCCGCCACGGGGTACGCCTGGGGTGGACCGGGGGTGTTAACCGCCGCTCGGTGGCCGAGTTAGCCCTCACGATGATGATCTCCCTGCTCCACGAAGTTCCCCGGGCCAATCTGGATATCCGCAACGGGCACTGGCAAAATCGCCTGGGCCGCCAGCTGACCGGCAAAACCGTGGGCATCGTGGGATGCGGGCATATCGGCAAGGATCTCACCCCCCTGCTGAAGGCCTTCGATTGTAAGGTTCTGGTCCACGACCGGCGCGATTTCCCGGAATTCTACGCCAAATACGATGTTCAGGCGGTGGATCTGGAATTTCTGCTGCGCCAGGCCGATGTGGTAACCCTGCACCTGCCCCTCACCGAACTGACCCGCAACATCATCTCCCGGGAGCGTTTGGCCGGGATGAAGCCTGAGGCCATTCTGATCAATACCGCCCGCGGCGGTCTGGTCGATGAGCAGGCCCTGAAGGAAGCGCTTCGGGAAGGCCGCCTGGCCGGGGCCGGCTTCGACGTGTTTGCCCCGGAACCGCCGGAAGATCCGGAATTACTGGGCCTCCCCAATTTTCTGGCGACCTCCCACATCGGGGGAAGCTCCGAGGAAGCTATTCTGGCCATGGGACGGGCCGCTATCGCCGGGTTGGATGAAAATGAGATTCCCTCCGACGCCTATCCGCCATCTTATCTGTTCGAAGGAAAATAATGCCGCTCAATGAACAATCTTTTTTGACCCTGGAAGAAGCCGCCCTTGTTCTGGCCGCCAGACTGGAAGAAGACCTCGCGGAAGCCCTGGAAAAACGCGGAGAAGCGCTTCTGGCGGTTTCCGGCGGCCGGACCCCGCGAATGGTTTTCGAACGCCTTTCCCGGGCTCAACTCGACTGGGGGAATGTGACCGTAACCCTGAGCGACGAACGCTGGGTAGCCCCCGACCATCCCGACAGCAATGAAAAGCTGGTTCGGGATTTTTTGCTGAAGGGTCCCGCCGCCGCGGCGCGTTTTGTGCCCCTGTACGGCGGCGAGGAAACCCCGGAAGCCGGTCAGGCCGGCTGCGAAGTGCGCCTGGAAAAATTGAAGTTGCCCTTCGATGCCGTTTATCTCGGTATGGGGGGAGACGGGCACTTTGCCTCCCTTTTTCCCGGAGATCCGGCGGTGATGGTAACAGAAGGGCGCTGTGTAGCCGCGCCGGCTACCGAAATGCGGGTGGGGAGAATGTCCCTTACCGCCCCGGCCATTCTGGAGGCCCGGCAGATCTACCTGCTTTTTTCCGGGGAGGATAAACACCGGAAATACGCCGAAGCTCAGCGCCCCGGGGACGCCCGGGAGGTGCCGCTGCGATTGGTGATGCAGCAATCGCATACCCCGGTCTGTGTGTTGATGGCCAATTGATCCGGTTGTTGAAACCGGTTGACGGGCCGGATTGCGCCCTGTTTGTATGATGCTCAGGACTTGCGAGCATCAGCCAGACTTATCGGTTTTCCGATAAAAGGCAGTTCAATCCGGGCCAATGTTTCGCGATTTCGCGATTTCGCGGTCTGTTTTTCCGGGCCGCTTAACATCTGAAAATAATACAAACAAAAAGGAAGGATGCTCTCTATGAGGAAGAATACGATTAAGGAAATCTGGGCCCGGGGAGAAGCGGTGATCAACGGATGGTGCTCCATCCCCAGCTCCTTCTCCGCCGAAATTATGGCACATCAGGGATTCGACTCCATTACCATCGATACCCAGCACGGTCTGGTGGATTACCAGATGGCCACCACCATGCTGCAGGCCATTTCTACCACCGAGGTGATCCCCTTAACGCGGGTACCCTGGAAAGACCCCGGCACCCTGATGAAGATGCTGGATGCCGGCTCCTACGGGGTCATCGTGCCTATGGTTAACACCGTCGAGGACGCCGAACTGGTGGTTGGCGCCTGCAAATACCCGCCCCGCGGCTATCGCAGCTTCGGCCCCATTCGCGCCAAATATTACGGGGGCGGCAATGCCCATGGCGGCGGTGTCTACCACAACTTTGCCGACGAAGAAACCCTGGTAATCGTCCAGATCGAAACCCGCGAGGCCATCAAAAATCTCGACGAAATCCTGCAGGTGCCGGGATTGGGCGCCATCTACATCGGCCCCTCCGACCTCTCCATGGCCCTCGGCAAAGAGCCCCGCAAAGGTCAAACCGATCCCGAGGTTCTGGAAGCCAAAGCCTACATCCTGGAAACCGCTAAAAAACACGGCGTTCCCGCCGGGCTGCACACCAACTCCACCGAAGTGGCGCTGGACAGCATCAAGCAGGGTTTTCAGTTTATTTCCATCCAGAGCGACGACCGTTTCCTGATGGGCAAGGCCAAGGAAGAAGTGGGCAACGTTCGTTCCGGCATCGAAAAGTTGAAGGGAGCTTAAAGATGAGCACTTTTCCCCACAAAAAATTCGGGGATATGGCCAGTTATGCGGATGCCTATTATGAAAAGATGGCGGAAGCGGCGGCTTCGGTAAACCGCGAACAGCTCCAGAAAGCTGCCGATATTCTGACCGGCATTTACAGCAAGGGCGGGATGCTTTTTTCCTGCGGCAACGGCGGCTCTGCGGCCATTGCCAATCACCTGGTGTGCGACCACAGCAAGCTGGTGCGCACCGATACCGATCTCAAATCCCGCATCGTGTCCCTGAGCGCCACGGTGGAGATTATCACCGCCATCGGCAACGATATTTCCTACGACGAGGTATTTGTGTATCAGCTGCGCACCCTGGCGCAACCGGGCGATGCGCTGGTCACGGTCAGTTCCTCCGGGGATTCCGAAAACATCGTGCGTGCTGCCCAATGGGCCAGGGACAACGGCCTGCCGGTGATCTCCATGACCGGCTTTGCCGGCGGGCGTTCCGCCAAAATCGCCGACGTCAATCTGCATGTTACCGCGGATAATTACGGGGTAATCGAAGACGTACATCAATCGCTGATGCACATTCTGGCCCAGTATGTCCGCCAGGCGCACATGGATGAGAAGCTGGTTGTGGAACGCAAGTTCTAGGGACGAACCGCGGGACTATGGGACCGTTGGACAGAAGGACCATTGGACTAATGGACTGGAAGACAGAAGACGATCCTAAGATCCTAAGAAAAAACGTCTAAGGATCGAAGGATCATAGGATCAGTAATTGGTCCTATGGTCTTCCTGTCCAGCAGTCCTGTGGCCGGTCCGTTCATTGCCAGATTCGCTTCACCGGATAAGCATCAAATGCGGGATCTTTGCTGATGATGGGCATTTTTTCCACCATAGCCTGGCAAACGAGAAGCCGGTCGAAGGGGTCGCGGTGATGAAAAGGCAAATCTGTGATGGGGAAAATATGCTCTGCCCGAATGTTTATGACCTGCACATCATTCCCCCTGATGTGCTCTTCCCTGAATTGCTCCAGATCCTGACCAATCTCCAACTTCTTAAGGCTGATCTTAATCGCCATCTCCCATAAGCTGGCAACACTCAAAAAAAAATCATTTTTGGTATTGAGGAAGAGCGCCTGGACTTTATCGCTCAACCGTTGGTCATTACCTACGATCCAGAGAAGGGCATGGGTGTCCAGCAGGTATTTCACGAGCGGTAGCTCTCAAAATCCGCCAGGGGTTCATCAAAATCATCGGAAATGACGATCTGGCCGGCAGCGGAACCTATTTTGCGATTAGGCTTTAAGGTCTCCAAAAGAACCAGCTTGGCAATGGGGTGATTGCCCTTGGCAATTATCACTTCTTCACCCTGCTGGACCAACTCTATCAACTTGGATAGATGAGTTTTGGCCTGATGGATATTCACTTGAGTCATGGTT
>JAGRBF010000422.1:0-7580 GCA_020434205.1 Calditrichota bacterium
TTGCCGCCGGGAGCGGCGCACATGTCCAGGACCTCCTCCCCCGGATGCGGGTCCAGCAAACGGACCGGGATGCCGGTGCTGACGTCCTGCACGGACACCCAGCCGTCCTTCAGAAAATCCGTCTGACGAAACCGGGAGAAATCCCCAATCATAAAATACTCCGGGAAATCGGGATGGGCCCGGAAATCGATTCCCGCTGCTTCCATCTCGCGAAGCAGGGTTTCCCGATCCACGTTGCGGGCGTTGTGCCGCACCGAGATTACCGGGCGGCTGTTGTTGGCCTCGCACAACCCCAGGGTGTCGTCCAGCCCCCACAACTCCAGCCAGCGTTCGATCAGCCAGGCGGGATGGGAAAAGCGCACGCACAGGCGTTCCGGAAAAGGCAACTGCATTTCCACGAAACTCAGCTTCTTTTGCTGTCGCAGGAAATTGCGCAGGATGGCGTTTACCAGATTGGCGGTTTTCTGATTGTATTTGCTTTTGGCGATCTCGACCGCCTCGTTGAGAACCGCGTAAGCGGGAACCTTGTCGAGGTAGATCAGCTGGTAGGCCGAAGAGCGCAGGTTGTTTTTGACGTCCGCAATCAGGTTCTGGTATTCCCCGACATAAAGCTGCTGCAGATACCAGTCCAGGCGGTATTGCCAGCGCAGCACCCCGTTCACCACCTCGGTGATCAGGCCCCGATCTGCTTCTTCGAATTCGTCCAGGTCGCGGTCCAGCAGTTTGTCGGTATAAGATTGGCGGGTCTCCACCCGGGAGAGAATTTCGATGATTTTGGTGCGGGCATTGATCTGCGAGGGCACCATTTCTTCTCCGCTGGGCGGTTTGAGAAAAGAAGGATCGTAGTCGGGTTTACCGGAACCGTGTTTTTTCTGGGACATTTGAGACACCATTCTGCTTGGGACTTAGCGTTTTAAGGTTAAGATGGAACAGGGCGACCACCGGAAGACCTTCTGGGCCACACTGCCCAGATCCACGTAGACCATATCGGTTAGTCCGTGAGAGGAAATGACCACCAGGTCAATTTCGTTTTCCTCGACATAGCGGCCGATTTCCCGATGGGCGATGCCCTCGCGCACCACCACATCCTCGACAACCCCGGGATCCCCGATTTCGTTGACAAAATCCTGCACCTCCCGGGCGATCAGGCGATGCAAGCCGCCTTCTTCCAGGTGGATGCGGATTCCCGGCTTAAGGGACCGCGGAAAGGCTTCCCGTTCCACCACGTGCATCAGCACCATCCGAATGCCGAGTTGCTCGCAAATACGTCCGGCGATCATGGCCGCTTCGTGCGAGTGGGGAGAGAAATCGACCGGCACCAGAATTTTGCGAACCGTGCTTTCCACCGCGGAGGCGTGGACCGTTAGCACCGGCACGGGCGATTTCAACACCGTCTTTTCCGAGACACTCCCCTCGCCAAATGAGGATTGATCTTCCTGATCGTGAGAGCCCATCACCACCATTCCCGCATTCAACTCTTCGGCCAGTTCCAGGATGTGATCGGCGGCCGGGTCCCCGGCGGAAACATCGAAGGTAAATCCCAGATCGGGCGCCTTTCGGGTGAGGGGTTCCAGCCTGCCCGTCAGCCGGGTTTTCAGTTCATCCAGCCGGGAGCGATAGGCCTGGTAATCCGGGCAGCTGTCCTGCAAGGCCTGTTGAGAGGCAACGTGCACAATAGTGATATGCAAGGAGCGCCCTTCAGCCACTTTGATAGCCGCCCCCAGCACCTTTTCCGCATACGTGCTGAAGTCTACCGCAACCAGGATATGTTTCAGATTCACCGGCGATCTTTCCCGTCACTTTACCGGACCCGTTGGCCCGGCACCTTCCAAACGGAAACTGCCCACGGGGATTCCGGTGGGCAGTTTTTTCTACCAATATCAATATAGAGAATTATTTGTTACCCACTAAGAACGATTTTTCATCGGGGTAAAACTTCTCTTCTCCGCAACGCTCTTGTAGCCGGGACGGATAATGCGGCCGCCGTTGAGCAGTTCGTCCATGCGGTGGGCGCACCAGCCAACCACCCGCGCCATGGCGAACAGCGGGGTGTAAATTTCCTGCGGGAAGCCCAGCATATCATACACGAAGCCGGAGAAAAAGTCCACGTTGGGGGAAATGACCTTGGTGGAGCCTTTCACCTTCTGGAAAATCCCCGGGGTCAGCTCTTCGATATTGAGATAGAGCTGGTATTCGTCGGAGCGACCCTTGGCATTGGCCAGGTCGCGGGCTTTATCCTTGAGCACCACCGCGCGCGGATCGGATTTGGTGTAAACCGCGTGACCCATTCCGTAAACCAGGCCGGTTTTATCGTGGGCTTTTTTGGCGACGATTTTTTCGATGTAAGCGGCAACCTCGTCCTTGTCCTTCCAGTCCTTAACATTGTCCTTGACGTTGGACATCATATACATCACGTTGGCGTTGGCCGCACCGTGCAAGGGGCCTTTCAGGGAGCCGATGGCCGCGCTGATGGCCGAATAGGTATCGGTATGGCTGGAACTGACCACGTGGGCGGTAAAAGAGGAGTTGTTGCCGCCGCCGTGTTCGGCGTGGAGAATCAGGGCGAGATCCAGCAACTCGGCTTCCAGAACGCTGAACTGGCCGTTGGGACGCAGCATATAGAGGAAATTCTGGGCCAGATCGTAATCGGAATTGGGGGGGGCGATATGCAGGGCTTCCCCGTTGAATTTGTGTTTGAGGGCCATCAGCGAATAAGCCGTGGCGGTTGGGAGCTTGGCGATCAGCTCCATGCTTTGGCGAATCACGTTGGGGGTGGAAATATCGTCCGGATTGTCATCCATGACATACAGGGTTTGCACCACCCGCTGCAGGGCGTTCATCACGTGGGAGCTGGTGTAAGTCAGAATCGATGCATTAACCAGACGGCGGGGGAGCCCCATGCGCGGGTAGAGGTTTTCTTCAAATACACGCAACTCCCCGCTATTGGGCAGGTTCCCGAAAAGGAGCAGGTGAGCGACCTCGGCAAACCCGTGGCGCCCCTCTTTCTGATACCCGGACACCAGGTCCACGATATCGATCCCGCGGTACATCAGATTACCCTCTACCGGCTCCAGCTTGCCGTCAATCTTCTTCGAACCAACCACTCCGGAGATTTTGGTCAACCCCGCCAACACCCCCGAGCCGTCGGCATTTCGCAATCCGCGCTTAACATCCAACTCGGTGTAGAGATTGCGGTCTATTTCATTGCTCTCCATAAGTTTCTGGGAAGCCTTTTCGAAAAAATCGTTGCTCATGGGTGCACTCCTGTGGTTGGAAACTACTTTAAACGCATTTTCCGCTGGGAATAAATCGGAAATGCACGAATATGCCATTTACAATTACCGGAATTTAATATTTAGTGCTAAAAAAATCACGTTATTTTCAAAACGGCCTGATGGCGGATAAATCGGTGGGAAAATGGGGCTCGGGGGCGATCAGCGATCAGCAATCAGCGATCAGCGATCAGCGAGAAGCGATCAGCGAGAAGCGATCAGCGATCAGCGATCAGCGATCAGCGAGAAGCGATCAGCGAGAAGCGATCAGCAATCAGCGAGAAGCGATCAGCGATCAGCGATCAGCGAGAAGCGATCAGCGATCAGCGATCAGCAATCAGCGATCAGCAATCAGCAATCAGCGATCAGCAATCAGCGATCAGCGATCAGCGAAATCTCATCACGCTATTCGCTTCTCGCTTCTCGCTTCTCGCTTCTCGCTTCTCGCTTCTCGCTTCTCGCTTCTCGCTTCTCGCTATTCGCTATTCGCCTCCGGCAGGCATGCGCAGATTTTCCAGGGCGTGCGAGGCGGCGTCAATCAGCGGCTGGGCGGAAAGCGCTTCTCCCACTGCCGCCTTCATCCAAACCTGAGGGGCGATGCGCCCCAGCCGGCACATGCGCTCCATTTCCACCGCCAGGGAACGGTTCTGCAGGAAGGATTCAATCTGAAAGGCAATGATGTGCCCTAAAGCGTAGTCCGGGGTGTACATCCCGCAGAAAATCAAATGGCTGTAAATGGCCAGCACCGCCGAATCCCGAACGCCCAGAACCGGCGCAAAATAGGTATTCCAAATGGTATTGGCCATTTTGACTACCGCCTCCTTGAGCACCCGGGCATCGGCATCCGGATGGCGGTACATCCACCGCCAGATTTTCATATCCAGCAGGGCAACCCCGGCAATTTCCATCGTCTGCCAAATTCCGTGCAGGGTTCGCCAATCTTCGCTGCCGCCCTGCTCTTTTAACCCCAGCACCTCCAGATCCCGGTCCTGAAAGATGAAGGCAAAGGCCTCGGTAAAGGCGGTGTTGGGAACCCCGTTCAGGGAGAAATAGTCTATTTCGTTCATGCTGAAAACCTGCTCGACGGTATGCCCGAGCTCGTGCATGGCGGTGTTAAACCCTTTGTAATCCATCCCGCCGGCGGGCACCCGGGTGCGCAAGTGGGCGGCATCCTGAGGCATACCCCCTCCCATGGCATGGCCCGCTCCGCGAGCGGGATCGACTTCGATCATGGATTGCAGGTAAGCCGCCTTTTCCGGGGTAAATCCCAGGGTGATCAGCAAATCGCCCATTTTTTCCTTGAATGCGGCCAGATTGGGATAAGCGGCCTGAACCCGGCGATCCAGTTCGCTTTCAGCAATCCCCTCCCCATCCCGGAATTCGGAATACCAGATATCGAACGGTTGCAGGGGACGCCCCAACCGGGTGCGGATCAGTTCTGCCACATCTTTGAGGACCGGTGCGGAGAGGACCGTCTTCAGCAATTCTTCCACATCGTTTTCCAGAATTTCCCGATCCTGCCGGAAACGGCGGTCGATCAGAGTCGGGAGGGCCGGCATATAGTCGTCCAGCTTCTTTTCCGCCAGAAAAACGCTGCGCAGCGCTTCGTAGCGGCGATTGCGCCCGGCGCCGACCACAATTTCTTCCCCGTTCCGGGGATCGACAACCCGGTTGCTCTCCGGATACCAGTGCAGATGGCCGTTCCCGATAACGTCTCCGGGAATTTCCTGGCTGATGATGCGTTCCATGATCTTATAGATCATCTCCTGCCGTCCCAGGCCCCCATCTTCCACATAAGCGGCCTTTATCTCATCGCGCAGCCCCCAATGGCTAATCAGCACCTTGCCCTCGGGGAAGCAGCTGTTTCCCTGGGAATCCCGCAAAGCATCCATGTGGATGTTGTAATGGTAGATGTAATCCTCCACCGCGGTGTATGCGGCGGTTCGCTGCTGTTTGACGGCCGCGGGAACCCGGTCGGCAATACGCTCCACCAGTCGGGTCTGGGCCCATTTCAGTCGCTCCCAGGTGGCGCCGGCGCCCTCTTTTTCCTCCAATTCGGCCAGGGGGAAATTCAACAAAAGCACGAAAGCCAGGCGGGTCTGGTAGAGGTCGTCTTCCAGATGGGCATATACGTCGAAATTGGCGAAGAGATGGTCTACCGGACTCATCGGACCGGCATCCACGTGAAGCGGCCAGTTGAGGGTCCGGTAAATGCGATGATAATTGCCCATCACAACGGAGAGGTTTTTCTCGAAGCGTTCCAGAAGATTCTGCAACTGAGGGGGTTCGCACACAAAATGGGTGAGGCAGAACTCCCGGAGCACCGGAGAAGAGCCGTCTTCCCGGCGCCACCGCTCCAGAACCTGGGAGACCCCTGTTTCAATTCGTGCCTGATGCGCTTTGCCGAAACTGGCGACCATTGCTTTTACGATTTCACGATGTTGTCCGCTGCTTCCCATGTTTTCTCCACGGATTTCGGTTGAGGAAGGGCCGGCTGGAGAACCGGCCGCTGATGGCCAGGTGGGTGATCATCCGAAAAACGGGGAATTTTCAGAAGCGGAACGCCAAAACGCTTTTTGAGGGGCGATGCAGGTTATCGGCCGGAAAAAGCGGTCAACAAAGGTTTCAGAGGTCCCAAATTCCCGAATTCGGATGATTGTCCACGCGCTCCTGAAATATGACGGTTAAAAAAGCCGGCGGCATGATGTACCGCACGAAAGGCAATCTCAATATTAATCGGCAATTTTTAATAAAAATTCACCTTTTTCGATAATTACTATCGCGGAGCCGGCGCCCTCACCGGGACCTTATCACTGATAAACGGTGAGGGGTGGAAACCATCATATATGAGGGGAAGGGGGAATGGCCGGCGCGCACTGAAACACTCGCCGGCAAAGAAGGGCCCGGGCGCCGCGGCAGGTTATCGGATTAGCAGCATCTTTGCGGTCGCCGAGGCCGGACCGACCTGTAACCGGTAAAAATAAACGCCGCTGCTCACCTCGGCCCCGCTATCGTTCCGGCCGTCCCACCGCTCCCGATGCTCTCCGGCGGGGCGAAATCCCTGCAACAGGGTGCGCACCAACTGACCGTTTGGCGCAAAAACGCGCAGGGCCACCGGCGCGGAGCGCTGCAGCCGAAAAGCAATCTCGGTCTGGGGATTAAATGGGTTAGGAAAATTGCCCAGCAATTCGAAACTGCGAACAACCTCACCGGCCGGAAAATTGATCCCGGAAATAAAGGTGGTATCGGTGGTCAGGGTAAAATGGTCCACCCAGACGTTATCCGAATCCCGCCCGAAACGCCCCCCGTTATCAATCCGGTAATTAACCAACACCCGAATCTGGCGTCCCTCAAAATCTCCCAGGGGCACCGCGTAGCGATGCCATGCCCCCGGCGGTCCCGCCACCCGGATTTGCGCCAGGGCATTATCGCGGTTCAGCAAGGTGTCGGCACTGGGGACGGGGCCATCGAACCCAAAAACAAACAGGGAATCATCAAAACCCTGATCAATTGCCCCGGCATAAAAGGAAATAGAGTCGCCCGCTTCAATGGTCGGCAGAACCGGCGTCACCAGGCGCTCGTCAATCAAACCGTTTTCATTGGCATTGAGGAAATTGCTGAACAGGAAACTCTGGCCGGTATCGGGCAGAACCGTGGCGGTAGAATCTCCAAATCGGAAATCCACCTGCTGCACCAGTTCAAAAAAACCGGGCGTCAGGGTATCCGGCAGACTGCCGTCCGCGTTAATTATCTCCCACCCGGCCGGAAGGGTGGTTCCGTTAAAGATTTCCTGCCATTTGACAATGTTATTGGTATCGCCGGAGACCTGCTCTGCGGGAAGACTGGCGATACTCCGCAGTATTCGGGAGGGGATCCGCCGTCCTTCGGTTTGAGCTTTCAGCGGAATGATGGCGGAAATCAACACCACCAGCAGGCCCCACCTCAGGGGATTTAAACAATCAGACCGGCCATTCAAAAACATTTTTACTCCGTATTTTCAGCAACAATCAGGAATTAAACGCCGTTAACCTTTTCAGTTTCCAAAACCTATCTCTTTTTTGGGCCATTTGCCAGCGACAAAATCGGTATCCAATCCACCTGGGTCAAGTGTAAATCCCCTTCGATGCCGCAGACCATATTTCAATTAAATTGGCTCAACTAAATGAATTTACTATATTTGATGAACAAAGATTCTGCAAATGATGCTCACCCGGCGGGTTGCTCGCAGAAGGCTTTCCACCCCATCCAGAGATCAACGCGCCCTGGCACCATTGAACCGGCAACACATTCTATAAAACATCGAGAGGA
>JAGRBF010000422.1:7746-8978 GCA_020434205.1 Calditrichota bacterium
ACCCATATTGTGGAGGGGGACTCCAGCAACCGCATTGCCACCCAACAGGCCAACGAAGCTCTGGCCAGCTTTACCGGCAGCAAAGAGAACATCGAAAAAGCGCGGGAATTCCTCAGCAAAAAAGATCAGCTCAGCGAAATCCAGGTCAAGCAGCTGGAGCGCATATTATATGCGGCGGCCAATAATCCGCAGACGGTGCCGGAACTGGTCGAAAAACGGATCAAGGCTGAGGCAGAGCAGGTGGAAAAGCTCTATGGTTTTAATTTTTCCCTGCGGGGGAAGGACATCAGCCCCAACGATATGGACGAAATCCTGCGCACCAGCTCCGATCCCGATGAACGCCTCGCGGTTTGGACGGCCAGCAAGGAAGTCGGCAAAGACCTGAAATCCGGGCTGGCGGACCTCAAGGAGCTCCGCAACAAGACCGTTCAGGCCCTGGGGTATGACGATTACTTTGCCTATCAGGTTTCCGACTACGGGATGAGTACCGCGGAAATGATGGCTTTGAACCAGCGCCTGGTTTCCGAATTGCTTCCCCTCTATCGGGAACTCCACACCTACGCACGTTACGAGTTGGCCAAACGCTACGGGGTTAAAGAGGTTCCGGATATGCTCCCCGCTCACTGGCTGCCCAATCGATGGGGACAGGACTGGAATGCCATGGTGAACGTGGAAGGAGTGGACCTGGACGGAGCCCTGAGCGATAAACCCCGCGAATGGCTGATGGAGCAGGGCGAGCGCTTCTACAAGAGCCTCGGATTTGGTCCGCTGCCGGCCAGCTATTGGGAAAAATCCAGCCTCTATCCCCTTCCTGAGGACGCCGGCTACAAGAAGAACAACCACGCCTCCGCCTGGCACATGGACCTCCAGGAGGATGTCCGCTGCCTGATGAGCATTGTTCCCAATCGCGACATGTACGAAACGGTTCATCACGAACTGGGCCATATCTATTATTACATGGCCTATACCAATCCCAATGTTCCTCCCCTGCTGCGGGAAGGGGCAAACCGGGCCTACCACGAGGGAATCGGAAGCCTGATGGGCCTCGCGGCAATGCAGAAACCATTTCTGGCCGGTCTGGAGCTGATTCCCGAAAGCGCCGGCAGCGACGACATGCAAAGCCTTCTCAAGGAGGCCCTCAATTACGTGGTCTTTATCCCCTGGTCTGCCGGGGTGATGACCGAATTTGAACATGATTTATACGCGACCGATCTCAGCGCGGACCAATACAC
>JAGRBF010000423.1 GCA_020434205.1 Calditrichota bacterium
TTATCCTGCATCTGGAACGGCCCCATTGGGAAACCACCGTTTGGGTGGATACGCACCTCCTGGGCACTCAGAACAGCCTTTCCGCGCCCAATGTATTCGAGCTGGGGCGGGATCTGCAGCCCGGGCCGCATACCGTAACCATTCGCGTCGACAACCGCATCAAGGATATCAATGTCGGGCCGGACTCCCACAGCCTCACCGACCATACCCAGGGCAACTGGAACGGCATCGCCGGGGATATTCGCCTGGAGACCCGCCCGGACTTCTATATCGACGATGTGCAGGTTTACCCGGATATTCACCGCCAATCGGCAACCGTTCGGGTTACCCTTGGCAACAGCAGCGGGGATTCCATCCAGGCTGCGATTAACCTTTCCGCACGCTCCTTCAATTCCCCAAACGCTCACTCCCCTGCCCCGCAAACCCATGAATTTCAGATCTTTAGCCGGGACACCACCCTGGAATTCACTTATCCATTGGGAGAAGGGGTTCTGCTTTGGGATGAATTTGACCCGGCCCTTTACCGGCTGTCGGTTTCGGTAAGCGACCCCACCGGGCAAAGCGACGCTAAAATCGTTCAGTTCGGGATGCGGGAATTTGCGGTTAGCGGAACCCGCTTTGCGGTTAACGGCAAAACCACCTTCCTGCGCGGCACCGTGGAATGCGCCGCTTTTCCCCACACCGGATACCCGCCGACCGATGTCCCTTCCTGGGAACGCATCTTCAAAATCTGCCGGGAGCATGGCCTCAATCACATGCGCTTCCACTCCTGGTGCCCCCCGGAGGCGGCTTTTATCGCGGCAGACAAAATCGGCTTTTACCTGCAGCCGGAGGGACCCAGCTGGGCCAATCACGGCTCTTCCATCGGGGACGGGAATCCCATCGATCAGTACATTTTTGACGAAACCGAACGCATTCTCCGGGCTTACGGCAACCATCCCTCTTTGGTCATGATGGCCTACGGCAATGAGCCCGCCGGTGAAAATCAGGTGGAATATCTGGGCAACTACGTCAATCATTTTAAGGCAAAAGACCCCCGCCGGCTCTACACCGGCGCTTCCATCGCCCGCAGTTGGCCGGTGGTTCCGGAAAGCGAATTTATCGTGCGTTCGGAACCGCGGGGATTGCCCTGGAATCGCATGCCCCAGAGCCGGTTTGATTACCGCGACAAAATCGCCCCCTACCGGGTTCCCTATGTGACCCACGAAATGGGCCAGTTCTGCGTTTTTCCCGACTTTTCCGAAATCGCCCAATATAGCGGGGTTTACCAGGCCCGCAATTTTCAGCTTTTTCAGGAAGACCTGGCCGACCAGAACATGGGAGATCAGGCCCGGGATTTTCTGATGGCCTCCGGCAAGTTGCAGGCCCTGTGCTACAAATCGGAAATAGAGGCGGCGCTGCGCACCCCCGGCTCCGCCGGAATCCAGCTGCTCGGCCTCAACGATTTTCCCGGGCAGGGCACGGCCCTGGTGGGGGTGCTGAACGTCTTCTGGGGGGAAAAGGGATACATAACGCCCCAGGAATTTCGCCGCTTTTGCAACAGCACCGTGGCCCTGGCGCGCCTGCCCAAATTTGTTTTCACCAGCGCCGAAACCCTGCAGGCGCAAATCGAAGTAGCGCACTTCGGTCCGGAGATCCTTCGGGG
>JAGRBF010000424.1 GCA_020434205.1 Calditrichota bacterium
GATGCTGGTGAAATAGCGTAAATTCCGGCCTCGAGGTTCGGTAAATTCTGGCCCCGAAGTTCAACTTCGGGGCCAGAATTTTTCGTTAAAATTGTCGAATCCGGCCAAGATTGTCGAACCTGCCGTAAACACCCCGCCGCCTGTTCAGAAACTCAACTTCAATTAAAACATCCCCTTATATACGTCGCCCCTTTTCTGGCATTCATTTGGCATTAATACCTTTAGCACGAGGCCGAAAGCGGCCCGGGAAGCGGTCCGAAAACAAAATGCAGTTGAGAAAGAGACCTTGTGAAAGACGATCCGCATTATTGGATCGCGGTTTTGCGAAGCATGCGGTGGGAACCGATTTTGAGAATGTTTCGCAGAGCCAACCAGGCTTAACAACTAAATCGGGTCGGGAGCCCCGATTGGGCAATGCCGGAGATTCTTCCGCGGCGGAATGGTGAAGACGCAGCCCTTTTTACCGGACCAAAGCTGAAGGTATCTTGAACCTGAATCTCCGATGTGAACCGGCATTTCCCGAGCACCGTCCCGCCGGTCGGATCGGCGGGACGGTTTTTTTAACATCATATTTTTCAAATTCTTAGACTCTTAAGGTCTTAAGATCTCTTCTCGGTCTTCTTCAAAAATCCCCCTCTTTTCTACATTTCCCGCCAACTTATCCTTATCTTGTTCCCGGGAGCTGCAATCATGAAAAATCTGACCATCTTTGGCGAATCCATCATCGATGCCCAAACCATCGCGCAGATCCAAAACTGCGTGGGCGAGGAGGACATCGGGGTGTTGACGGCCGATGCCCACTACGGATACGGTCACCCCATTGGCGGGGCGGTGGCCTACAAAAACCACATTTCCCTCTCCGGGGTGGGGTTCGACATTGCCTGCGGCAACAAGGCGGTGCGCACCGAAATTCCCGCCGATGATGTTCCGGTGGCAAAGATCATGGACGAAATTTTCCGGCGCATCAGCTTTGGAATCGGGCGCCCCAACAACGAGCCGGTGGATCATCCGGTTCTGGCGCAAATTGCCCGGGCAGAATTTAAAGGGCAACGCGGACTGCTGGATCTGGCGGCCGCCCAGCTGGGCACCGTTGGCAGCGGCAACCATTTTGTCGATCTTTTCCGGGATGATGACGGTTTCCTGTGGATCGGGGTGCACTTCGGATCCCGGGGATTCGGCCACAGAACCACCACCGGCTTTATCGCTCTCTCCCAGGGCAAACGTTTCGGGGAGAAAGCCCACGAAGGGCCGATGAACGCCCCGCCGATTCTTTTTTCCACCGAAAGCGAGCTGGGGCAATCCTACATCAGCGCCATCAATCTGGCCGGGGAGTACGCCTATGCCGGTCGGGATCTGGTGGTCGGGAAGGTGCTGGAAATTCTGGGAAATCCCGCCGTTACCTACCAGGTCCACAATCACCACAATTTCGCCTGGCGGGAAACCCATTTCGGGCAGGATTACTGGGTGGTTCGCAAGGGCTGCACCCCGGCTTTTCCCGATCAGGAAGGTTTTATCGGCGCGAATATGGGCGACACCTCGGTGATCGTCCGCGGCAAGGACGGCGATATGGCCCGCAGCGGACTTTACTCGACCGTCCACGGGGCGGGGCGCACCATGTCCCGCACCCGGGCCGCCGGCAAAAAAAAGTGGATTGCCGGGCCGGACGGGCGCAAACGCCCCACCATCGTCGCCAAAGGAGAAGTGGATTTCGAGGCGGTTCGCCAGCGCCTGCGCGGCCGGGTAGAGCTGCGGGGCGGCGGAGCGGATGAAGCGCCGGAATGCTACAAAAATCTCGACGAGGTGCTGGCCTTTCAGGGGAATACCATCGAGGTGTTGCACCGTCTGCATCCCATCGGGGTGGCTATGGCGGGCTCGGACACCTTCGATCCTTACAAAGATTGAGTGCCGATTGCCGGGGTGACGGGCCGGGATCCATCGGGACG
>JAGRBF010000425.1 GCA_020434205.1 Calditrichota bacterium
AATCGACATTTTCGGTAAACTTCTCCGGCAATCACCCTAAACCTGGCTGGAGAAGCCGACTTCCAAAGAAACAAGGAGATTTGGCATGGCCTATATTATTACCGAACCGTGTGTGGGTACCTGCGATACCGCATGCGTGGATGTTTGCCCGGTGGATTGTATTTATCCGGCCGAAGGTTATACCCTCAATGATGAAGACAAAGAAAAAATGGTTTCCGCCAAAGAGATGCTCTACATCCATCCCGAAGAGTGCATCGACTGTGGTGCCTGCGAGCCGGAATGTCCGGTAGAAGCGATTTTCCCGGAGGAAGAAGTGCCGGAAAAATGGGCCAGCTACATCGCCAAAAATTACAAACGTTTCGACCTGGATCCCGACTAAGGATTCCCGTTTTCCGCTTTCCAAACGCCGCCGGAGCTAATTCGGCGGCGTTTTTTATAGCTGCCCATTTATCACCAATTCATTTATTCCCTTGAAAAGAGACAGAACTGTTTTATTATTGAATCGTAAAAGGAACAAACTTCACACGGGATAAGGCCACATGCCCCTGGTTGAACGCTCTTCGTATAAACATCCTTTCTGGCTCTCAAATCCCCATATTCAGACTGTATATCCCACTTTACGACGCAAATTGCCCAATGTGCCCTATCAGCGCGAAGCGCTGACGCTTTCCGATGGCGACTTTTTGGATCTGGACTGGCTTCAGCACCCGGACAATAACCGCCTGGTGGTAATGGCCCATGGCCTGGAAGGCAATACCCACCGGATTTACATGCGGGGAATGGCCCGATTTTTTTTCAAGGCGGGGTGGGACGTTCTGGCCTGGAATTGCCGGGGCTGCGGTGGACGCCCCAATCGCCTGCTCAAATATTACCACAGCGGTTGTTCGGAAGACCTGGCGGAGGTGGTCGGCAGAGCTCTGGATGAGCCCCGTTACAGCGCCATTGCTCTGATGGGCTTCAGTATGGGGGGCAATATCACCCTCAAATATATCGGCGAGCAGGCGGAAGGCATAGATCCGCGCATCGTGGGCGGGGTTACCTTCTCGGTTCCCTGCGACCTGACCAGTTCCTCTTACGAATTGTCCAAACCCCATAATTATTTTTACCTGCATCGTTTTCTCAAGATGCTGCACCAAAAGGTCCGCCTGAAAATGCCCCTTTTCCCCGGGCAAATTGACGATATCGGGTATCATAAAATCAAATCCTTCAAGGACTTTGACGATCGCTATACCGCCCCTTTGCACGGTTTCCGGGATGCAGAAGATTACTGGACAAAGTCCAGTTGCAAACCTTATATTCCCCGTATCCGGGTGCCGGTTTTGCTGGTCACCGCTCAGGATGATCCTTTTCTGCCACCGGCTTGTTATCCGGTGGATGAGGCGGCCGGTTCGGACTTTTTTTACCTGGAAACCCCGGAAAAAGGCGGCCATACCGGGTTTGTCTCAAAAAACGACATCGGGGTGTATTGGTCGGAACAACGCGCCCTTTCTTTTTTGGAAACCCTGGTTCGCGAAAAACTGATCGCGGGAATTGCCGTAGACTAATTTATGCATAAGTATTTGTTTCTTTTGGTTTTTATGCTCTGCGGGAGTCTGCTGCAGGCCGCCCAGGTGCGCCTCAGTATGTTGTTGACCCCCAGTAAAACTCAGGCCGATTCGCTGTGGCGGGCCATCCAGAACAAGGAACC
>JAGRBF010000426.1:0-1825 GCA_020434205.1 Calditrichota bacterium
TATCCAGAGCATCCTGATAATACACGGAGACGCAATGCCCAAACATGATCGGATCGGAAATCTTCATCATGGTCGCCTTCAGGTGCAGGGAAAGTAAAACCCCGTCCTTCTGGGCCGCCTCAATCTGATCCGCATAAAATGCCCGCAGGGCGGCCACGTCCATGTGGGTGCTGTCGATGACCTCACCGGCCAGCAGGGAAATTTTTTCCTTGAGAACCTTGACCTTGCCACTCCGGTCGACAAATTCAATCCTTACATCTCCGGCCTTGCCCATGGTCAGAGAGGTTTCATACCCGTAAAAATCTTTGTCGTTCATGTGGGAAACCCGGGTTTTGGAACCGGATGCCGGCCAGGGTTTCATCATTTTGTGAGGGAATTTTTGGGCAAAGGCTTTTACCGAGGCAGAGGCCCGGCGATCGGAGTTACCTTCGCGCAGAACGGGGTTAACCGCGGATCCCAGAACCGCCGAGAATCTTTTTTGAAGGGCTTTTTCTTCCGGAGTCTTGGGATCCTCCGGGTATTCCGGGATATCATACCCTTTTTCCCGAAGTTCCTTGATGGCACTCTGGAGCTGCGGAATGGAAGCGCTGATGTTGGGCAGTTTGACGATGATGGCATCCGGCGCCTGAGTCATTTCCCCCAGAAGGGTCAGATAGTCCGGGATTTTTTGCGCTTCGGTGAGCTTTTCCGGAAAATTAGCCAGAATTCGCCCCGACAGCGAAATATCCGCCAGGTCAATTTCGATGCCGGTTTCTTTGGTGAAGGCCTTCAGAACGGGCAGAAAAGCCTTGCTCGCCAAAGCCGGGGCTTCATCAGTATGCGTCCAGGTGATTTTTGCCATTTATAGTACCTCGGTTTTTTAGGTTGCGATTCGAAAAAGCGTATGGGAGGATCAGCGGATAAAATAGGTGATAAATTTTCCGGTGCAAATCTAAAATTGAAATGGGGAACCGCCACGGCAAGATAAAGGAGGTCGTCACGCTGGCGAAAGCCAGGGTCCGGAACATCGTTATTGCCAAACCGGACTCCCGATCGGGTCCGGGGTGATGGTAACCGGTTGCAGCCTGATCGGGGATGTTTAGCCGTCTAACAGAAAAAAGTTTATGGAATTTTGACCCTTTCTGCATCTATTCAAATAAACGATGAAAAATTCCCCGGAAGAGATTATCACCCGACTGCGCCGCGTTCTGAGAACCAGGCATTACACCATCCGCACCGAAAACACCTATACCAATTGGGTGAGGCGCTACCTTCGTTTTCACAATGAGGCAAACCCCCGGGAACTGGGCAGGGAAGCGCTCAGCCAGTTTCTATCGCATCTGGCGGTAAAGGGCAACGTGGCCGCGGCCACCCAGAATCAGGCCCTCAATGCCCTTCTCTTTCTTTATCGGGAAATTCTTAATATTGATGTGGGCTGGCTGGAGAATATCGACCGGGCCCGTAAACCGGCCAAACTTCCTACTGTTCTGACTCAGGATGAGGTTTCCCGGGTGCTGGAGCAGCTGCACGGCCCTAATTATCTCATGTGCGCCATTCTGTACGGCGGGGGACTCCGGCTGATGGAATGCCTGCACCTGCGGGTGAAGGACCTGGATTTTGAGTACAAAACCATTACCGTAAGGGATGGAAAAGGCAATAAGGATCGCATTACCATCCTCCCGGAATCGCTGCTCCCCCCGTTGGAAAGGCATCTCAAGCGGGT
Source organism: Calditrichota bacterium (assembly GCA_020434205.1). Lineage (GTDB taxonomy): Bacteria > Calditrichota > Calditrichia > RBG-13-44-9 > J075 > JAGRBF01. The sequence goes on from JAGRBF010000426.1 coordinate 1,703, forward strand.
CAGAATGGTGCATGACAACGATCTGGCTGAGGGCCTGGGCAGGGTTTACATGCCATTCGCCCTGGCCCGGAAGTATCCCTCGGAACAGAGCCACTGGTCCTGGCAGTTTGTTTTCCCCTCCGA
>JAGRBF010000426.1:1935-5998 GCA_020434205.1 Calditrichota bacterium
TCCTGCCATACTTTCCGGCATAGTTTCGCCACCCACCTTCTGGAAAACGGCTACGATATCCGGACCGTGCAGGAGTTGCTGGGGCATCAGGATGTCCGCACCACGATGATCTACACCCACGTTCTCAGTCGCGGCGGCAATGCGGTTAAAAGCCCGCTGGATTATAAAAGCCGATAATGGACAATAGGGCGTGTTGCGACTTTATTAACGGACCACCAGCATCTTTTGGGTAGCCACTTTTCCGCGGGCACTCAATTGACAAAAATAGACACCCGAACTGAGGTGAGGATCGCTAAAGCGAAACCGGTGGAGCCCGGCCCCCAGACGATCCTGAATGACGGTCCGGATATGCCGGCCGGCAATATCGTAAACCGCCAGTTTAACCGTTCCGGAACGGGACAGGCGGAAGGACAACGTGGTTTCGGGATTAAAGGGATTGGGATAATTGGGAAGGAGTTCGAAATTCAAACCGCTGCGATCATCCGGTTTATCAATGGCGGTAGGGGTCAATTCGATGATACGAATAGCGCGATTTCCGACATCAACAATAAACAGGCTGTCGGCGGCCGCATTGATGGCAATCCCATTGGGGGTGCTGAATTGCGCCGAATCCGCCCGCCCATCGCGAAATCCCGGCGCCCCGGTACCGGCCAGCACGGAAACGTCCCCCTGCGGAAAAATGCGGAAAATTTGATGACCCCGGCTGCCGGTTATGTAAAACTGCTCCCCACCGCGGGTCAGATACCCGCTGTTAGGGGAGGGAAGGGTGGCAAACAGGCGAAGATTGCCCCGCGGATCGGCTACGTGAATAAGATTGTCGTTGAAATTAGCGATATACAGATTTCCGGCTTCATCAAACACCAGCCCATCCGGACCGTTTATACCCCCTCCGGCAACAAAGGGCAGAACCGTCCCACCGGCAAGCGGGACTTTGCTGACGGAATTGCCGGCGTAATTGGCGACATAAAGGGTATCTCCCCCCGGGTTGATAACGCATCCGGTTGGTCCCTGGAATCCCCCGGCAATATTGATGAAGCTGCCATCGCGATCAAAACGGCGAACCATCCCGGTGTTGTAGAGGGAAACCAGAAAAGCGCCGGCATCATCGACCGTGCCCCCCTGGGGAAAAGGCTGGTTTTGGGCAAAAACGGTGAATTGCCCGTCTGGTTCGATTCTGTAGATCACCCCCTGGCGCCCGCTGGGACTGAAGAGAATATTGTCCCGGGTTCTGCTCAGGGCCTCGGGAAAAGCCAAATTGATGTCCGCGACCAGGGTGCTAACCGTTTGAGCGGTCAGGAAGCCGGTGGCCAACAACGAGCTAATCAGGAGGGGTTTTATAAATCCACGCATATCGGTTCTCCAGGGTTTGAATTGACGGGGTGTTTTTCCGAAAACTTTTTTCGGAAAATGCATGGTGTTATGGCCACGAGCGTCTTTTTCGGTCGAGCGGAACCAATCGGGGAATTAAGAAGAGATAGGCGAACCGTATAAAATGCCTCAGGTGGAAGAATCTTCTAAGGCCAGGGGGGATTTCAGGTATTCGGAGGGGGTAACGCCGGTGTGTTTTTTGAAGAGACGGTTGAAGGTGGTCTTGCTGCGGAACCCAACTTCCTGAGCAACGGCCAGAATGGTAAAATTCCGGAAACGCTCGTCCTTCAACAAAACCTGCGCCTCCCGAATGCGGTAGCGATTGATAAAGGTATAGAAATTTTCATCCAACTCGGCATTAAGCAACTGCGATAACTGATGAGAGCTCAGGCCCAACATGGTCGCCAGATTTCCCAGGCTGAGGTTTTCATCCCGATAGGGTTTATCCCGTTCCATTAATTGCCGGAGCCGGCGCAGATGGATTGGCACCTGCGATTCGGGCAGGTTGGAATTGCGATATTTAACCAATCCGGCGTTTTCGAAAATGCCGGGAAAGGCGGTTCGCCAATCCAACATCCCAACGGAAACCATAAACAGGGAAATCATAAACTGAGTGGCATGGTGAATGGTATTGGCCGGCTGCTCTTGCCAGGCCAGTATCAGGCAAAAGAGAAAATCCAGCAGAAAATAGCTGCCCAATAACAGGAGCAGCCCCCGAAAGATCAGGAAAACCCGGCCGCTGTTTTTTATGCCGGCATCCAGGCGGTTTTCGCCGGAAGTCCAGATTCGGTAGCTCAGGAAAAGGTATCCGAGGAAGATCAGAGAGGAAAACAGGAAGAAGGGGGTAATGTGAACCGGACTTTCCTGAGATTTCTGAAACAGGATCAGCTTGCTTTGTCCGGGAAGCAGGTAAAAATCGTATAAAAAGCAGAGATAGCAAATAAACGGAAACAGATGCGGAATGTCCGACCGGCGCAGCAGCGCTTCCCGGTTCACCGCCAGGCGCACCACCCAATAAATGAGCGGACCAAAAACCAGCCAAAGCGGATTTGCGGTGCCGATAAGATGGGGAAACCAGGTGTAGAATCCGGATAATAACAGGAATTTAACACCCAGAAAGTATCCGAAAACGAAATAGGTTATTCCCAGGACCCGTTTCAAGGCTGAGCCGCGCCCCCCGGGCCGAAATTGGCCGATCCCCATTCCCATCAGGAAAAGGGCGGTCAATAGCAACCAGGCTGAAAATAAGTTTTCAAGGTTCATGGTTTCTTGCAGGCCTTTCCGGGAGAATTCCCATTTTAAGGAAAGGGATTTATTCCATAATGTCGATTCCCAGTTCAGGGCATTTTGAACGGTTTAACCCGCTTAAGCTCATGCTTGCAAATTTTGGCACGGGATGGTAAGTTGTGATATCCGCAGGGTCAATCGACATTAAAGCGCCAGGAAGTGATATCCCTTATGGAATTTACCCACCACCAGGAAGAACAGGTTCTCCACATCAGCCTCAGTGGGAACATCATCTTTGAAGATACCCACGAGGTCGGCAATTTTCTGGATGGACTTCTGGAAGAAGAATTTGAGGAAGCGGTCATCAACCTGACCGGGGTTACCGGGATAACCAGCTCGGCAATCGGGGCCATTCTGGATTTTTACAGTCAGTTGATCAACAGCGGACGCAAAATGCGCATCAAGGGGATGAGCGACAAGGCCTACAAAGTTTTCCAATACTTCAAGCTGGACACCGTTTTTCCGGTAGAGCGGTAGGTGCCGGTCGGTTCCTGTCCAGCCTCTGCGACCCCTCAAAGCCCTTTTAGTTTAACCACCAGGGCGTGTTGACAATTAGAAAATTGAGTGAATTTCAGGGTATTTTGGGGTCCCTAAAGGTGCTTTCAATCCCTATTTAACCACGTCCTTGCGATCAAACCCGTAATCCATGTGCAGCCAGACCACCCGCGAATAGCGAAATAAAAAGGGCGCCATCAGGATGTTCAGGCCCAAAACGGAAAACAAGGCCGTCAAAAAAGGCCACTCGCTATACATCAGGTAAAGCCAGATGGGAATCAGGATGAAGGTGCCGATCAGGTAGCTGAAATACATGGCCCCGGTGTAGTAACCGGGCTCCGGCTCAAAAGGCAACTCGCAGACGGAGCAGGTTTGGTTCATCTTAAAAAGCCGTTGAAAAAGCGGTCCTTTTTTGCAGCGTGGACAGCGTTGACCCAGTAGAGAAAAGAATGACATCGTTGGTCCTTTTAACGTGATAGGGACAGCCCCATTTTTTTCGCCCATTTGTTACCAATTCATCGCAGCAGGGACAGATCGCGACCTGTTCCTACCCATCCCGCCCGAATTTGGCGACCCACCCCGCAACAATCTCCGCAAAGGGCGCTTTTAGGGGCAACCCGCTCTCCGGCGATTGGTTGATGGTCGTGATATCACCTCCGGAAAGATATTCCCGAAATCCCTCTGAATTGGCCCAGTAGTAAATGCCCCAGTTCAGCAAATCCCACTCCGCCATGAATGGATTGCATTCGTAATCGATATATGTAAGCCGACCTTCACGGACCACAAAATTGGCGGGAAAATAGTCGATGTTTAAGCCGGCTTTCCGGACCTGATGATACATATCGAAGAGCTGTTCCACGATCTCATCATTCATCCGACCTGCGGCGATAACCGCCGAGGCAACTTCACCGTC
>JAGRBF010000427.1 GCA_020434205.1 Calditrichota bacterium
GCTTACTACGGCTGGGCAGTGGGCGGAAACGGGGTAATTCGCTTTTGGGACGGCAGCATTTGGACCGCCCAGAGCAGCGGTTTCGGCAGCGATCTCTACAGCGTCTACGCGGTGGGTGGCACTGCCTACGCCTGCGGCGCCAACGGCGTGGTGCTCAAATACGTCAGCGGCGGATGGGTCGATATTTCTCCCGGCGTCAGCGTCGATTTTTATGAAGTCGTTTTTTATGATGAACTGCGCGGCTATCTGGTCGGGGCAAACGGGCACATTTGCCGCACCGACGACGGCGGGCAAACCTGGATTCCCCTCAACAGCGGGGTGGATACGGATTGCCACAGCATCGCCCTCTACGGTCCGAACATCGCCTGGGTAACCTGCGCAGACGGGTTGGTGCTGCAAACCACCGATGGCGGCCTGACCTGGACCCGCTGTCCCCTGGGCGTTCCCGGCAGCCTGCACGGCATCTCCTTTGCCAATTGCCAGGGCATTGCGGTTGGGGATGATGGCCGGGCCTTCAGCTTCACCAGCAGCCATTGCAACCTCAACAGCGGCATCTACACCCGTCTCAACACCGGCACATCGGTGCACCTCTACGGCATCTCCTTCAGCGATGCCCTTAACGGCTGCATCGCCGGCGATGGCGGAACGGTCCTGGTTACCCATGATGGCGGCAATTCCTGGACCGCCAGTTACACCGGGGTCAGCAATTGCCTCACCGACATCCAGTTGCTAGACGGCTCTGCCTTTATTTGTGGTCAGGATGGTCTGCTGTGCCGTTCCGATGACAACGGGGCCAGTTGGATTCCCTTCACCACCAACACCAACATCACCTTCCACGCCCTTTCCTTCCGGAGCATCAACCTCGGGTGGGCAGTGGGCGCCAACGGCACTATCTGCCGCTACAACGGCAGCACCTGGATTCCCGAAACGGTGGGCACCAACATCACCTTCTACGGGGTTTATGCCGTCGGTAACACCGCCTATGCGGTCGGGGAAAACGGCACCATCTGCCGCTACATCAATGGGGTATGGACCCCGCAAGCCACCGGCACCAGCGCCACTTTTTACGACGTGGCTTTTGTGAACGAAAACTTCGGCTACGCGGTCGGGGAAGGCGGATTGATTTGTCTTACCCGGGACGGCGGCATCACCTGGGTGCCCGTCAATTGCCACTGCGGGGTTGCGGTAGACCTGAAGGCCTGCAAGGTGGTCAGTCCCAAGGTTGCCTACTGTGTCGGTGAAGACGGAACGGTGATCAAAACCGAAGATTGCGGAGAAACCTGGGAGGTGGTTAACGTTGGGGTCGAAACCCTCCTGGAGGATCTGGAAATCGTGGACGGTCAGGGTTTCGCCATCGGCGATCTCGGCGATGCCTTCGGGTTTAACAATCCCGGCCTGGCGGAATTCCCGCTCTTCTCCCTCTCTGCGGATTCTCTTTCCTTTGGGGAAACGGACATCGCCACCGGCGGCACCCAGGTGGTTTGGGTGCGCAACACCGGCACCGTGGACCTGGTCCTGGACGATATTCTGCCGGACACCAGCCTCTTTGTCGCCCAGAGCGATACCAACATCGTGATGCCCGGGGACAGCGCTGCGATCACCATCCGCTTTGCCCCGGCAGGCACCGGATTCGCCATCGGGCACATTTCCTTCCACCACAGCGCTTCCTGCGAGGTGGCATCTCTGCCCTGCAGCGGAACGGGCGCGGAAATTGCCCAACCCTGTGATATTACCGGCACCGTATATAGCGATGGTGAACCTTTGGCGGGGGTTACGGTAACCCTTTTGGACACTGCGGGTATCGCCATTGAGAATTATCCTTCGGTCATAACGGATGAGCAGGGAAATTACTTTTTTGCAATGGTTCCCCCGGATAGCTATCAGGTTAGCATCGTTGAGCCCCTCGGGTTTGTTGCCGAATCCAACCCCAGGATTGTGAACGTCGGTGATGGAAATTGCCAACCCCTGGATTTCGTGATAACCGAATTGGTCATCTGCAATAACGCCCGGAGCGCGGGTTACTGGAAACATCAATTTACCGTTCGCTGTGGCCACCGGGGCCATGCCCAGGAAAACGAAGCAGACCTTATCGCTTACATCGCCAAAGTGCATGAAAAGTATTCTGTGCATTTCAATATTTTTGACGGTGAGGATTCTTTCCAGGATTGGCGGGATCTCCTGCGAACCGGTTGCCGGTCGGGTCATTATCACAATGCCCGGCGGCAGGTTGCAGCCCTGGTCCTGAACCTGGTTTCATTGAAAATCGGGCAATATACCGAGGTAACGGCGGATGGCAGGACCGCCGGAGATGTATTGACCTATGTATCCCAGCTTCTGACGGACGGCGACCATCGCAACGACGAATTGGCCAAGGATCTGGCAGAGCGGGTTAATTTGCAACGTCGCATCCGCGCCGGCCTGGTGCCGGACGGCAACATTCTCTATCGCGGAGGCAATGGGCCGGTTAACTGGAATTTCGAGAACCTGCCGGAACGCTTCGAGCTGGCGCAGAATTATCCCAATCCCTTTAACCCCGGCACCACCATCGCCTACGATCTGCCCAAAGCACAGCAGGTTAACCTGACGGTCTACAACATTTTGGGTCAGGTGGTGAGTGTGTTGGTGAACGATTATCAGGAGGGGGGACGCTATCAGGTTAAGTTTGACGGGGGGCATCTGGCTTCCGGCCTGTATATCGTGCGCTTTTCCACGCCCGAATTCACCAAAATCCGCAAGATGATTCTGATGAAATAACCCTTTAGGCTACCGCGATGCGCCGCGGTAGCCTGATGCCGCCGGGCTGCCCTTGGCCCTGCGGAGTTCCCAGAAGCAAAACGCCCCGCAGATGCGGGGCGTTTTGACGTGCTAAGGTGCGAATCAACAGTTAAGATTCGCGGTGCCGGAAAATTGTTTGGTAGCTGCTGAAAGCTGTTAATAACATAGCATCCCGCTTTCCCCCTTTCAATACCCCATCTATGGCATTTTTGTCCCGCTTTCCCCGTATTTGGGCCTGATGAGACCACCACCATCTGCAACCCATCGAAAAAACCACCAAAAAAACTCCGCAAAAAGCTGTCATTTTTCGCTTATAACGAACACCCCCAAGGAAAGTTTTGAAGATATAAGGATCTATTAAACATGGATTTAAAACTGATTTTATAAACCTGTGGATTTTTAATAAATGAAATATTTTCTTTAGTAAATTAAATTTTACTATTGCCAAACCGATCCATTTTATTATATTGGTGCGCTCTTTTTGAGGGGCCGTAATTATTGCAGGAAAATGACCCATAGCTATCAGGACATAAACATGAACAATCTCTTGATATCCAATGGTTCTGCTGCCTCTCCTTTTGGGATGGGCGCAGGTGTAACCGTCAATCAAATCTTAATTGGAAACCGCATTCCCAAGGATTACTTCGTAACCCGGGGACGGGGCGAAAGCGATATCGCCATTCACGCCGGCTCTTATCACCTTGCTCTCAAGGACGCCGGTATCGAGATGGCCAACATTATGACCTACTCCTCTATTATGCCGGCCATTGCCACCGAGGTTCCCTATCCCCCCCATATTACCCATGGGGCGGTTCTGGAGAGCATCATGGCTGTGGGAACCTGCCAAAAGGGCGAGCGGGTCAGCTCCGGGATTATCTGGGGTTGGTTGACCGATCGTATTACCGGGGAAAAATACGGCGGCCTGGTCTGCGAGGAATGCGGGGATTATTCCCAGGCAGAACTCAGCACCCAGCTGCGCGCCAGCCTGGATGAACTCTACACCAATGGTTTTGACGATCGCTTCGAACTAGGTAATATCCGGGTGGAAACGGAGACCATGGTCCCCGAGAAAAAATACGGAACCGCTATCGTGGCAATTTGCTTCACCAACTACATGGTTCCGGTATTGCAGCAGGCCTGACCTCGGATTCGTATTGACATCCCTTCTCCCCTTTCAGATGCGAATTGGGGGAAGGGTTGTAACCCAAAAACCGCCGAGCCGCAAAGGCGCTAAGAAGTAAACTTTTTCTTGGCGACTTGGCGTCTTGGCGGTTCTTTTTTTGAGGGATGCGATTAAAACACTTTCAGGAATCCGATGCCAGCATTCCGGCAACGATATCCCGCAGTTGCATAATGGGAAAGGGCTTCTGGATAAAGCGATTACCGCTCGCTTCAAGGTAGCTGGCCAGCTCACCCACCGCATTATATCCGGAGGTCAGAATACAGCGCTGGGTTAGCGCGGGATATTTTTGGTCGATCTCCTGGCACAGCTCCAGACCGGTACTGTCCGGCAGAGAGAGGTCCACAATCGCCAGGGCCATGCTGTTCTCCTCCAGGAGGGCCTCCGCCTCCCGCGCGGTTCCGGCCACCAACGCCTCCGCCCCCGTCATGGCCACCACATCCTTGATCAGCATTGCAATGGTTTCGTCATCCTCTACAACCAGGACCTTCTTCGCCATAACATTATTCCTTTAAAGTTTTTTGCGCAAAATATCGTTCACCATTTGGGGATTGGCCTGACCGCTGGTGGCCTTCATAACCTGGCCGACAAAGAAACCGAACAGTTTGTCTTTTCCACTGCGGAATTGCTCAACTTGATTAGGATTATCGGCAAGAATCTGATCAATTAAAGCCTCTAATTCCCCGCTATCGCTGATCTGCACCAGACCTTTGGCCTCCACAATAGCCCGGGCTTCCTCCGGAGAGGTCAGCATATCCTCGAATACTGCCTTGGCGATCTTGGAACTGATGGTATCATCCAGGATCAGATTTATCAGACCCGCCAGACGCTGCGGCGAAATGGAAAAGGTGCCGATATCGATTTTTTGCTCGTTGAGAATACGCAGCACATCACTCATGATCCAGTTACTGACCAGCTTGGGATCCCCGCAGTGTTTGGCGGCTTCCTCATAATAATCGGCCAGATCCCGGGTGGCGCAAAGCACCTCCGCATCGTATTCGGGAATCCCGTATTGTTTGGCCAGGCGCTCCCGCCGGGCGCGCGGCAATTCCGGCAGCGTGGCGCGGACCTCCTCAATCCAGGCGGTGCTGATCTCCAGTGGCAGCAGATCCGGCTCCGGAAAATAGCGGTAGTCGTGGGCTTCTTCCTTGCTGCGCATGGTGCGGGCAACTCCCGCGTTGGCGTCCCACAACAAGGTTTCCTGAACGATGCGCTCCCCGTCCAGCACCATGCGGGTTTGCCTTTCAATCTCGTAATTGATGGCCCGCTCCACGTTGCGGAAGGAGTTCATGTTTTTCACTTCCGTTTTGACCCCAAAAGCGCTCTCCCCCACCGGACGGATGGAGATATTGGCATCGCAACGCAAGCTGCCTTCTTCCATATTGCCGTCGCAAATTTCCAGGTAGGTGACGATTTGCTTGAGTTCGCTCAGATACTGATAGGCCTCCCGGGCGGAGCGGATATCCGGCTCGCTGACGATCTCGATTAGGGGAACGCCGCTGCGATTGAGGTCCACCAGGGTGTCCTCGCCGGCCAGATTGGCGTCGTGAATGGACTTGCCGGCGTCCTCTTCCATGTGAATTCGGGTGAGCCCGATCTTCTTGCGCCCCCCTTCTTCCAGGTCGATCTCAATATAACCGCCGGTGCACAGGGGTAGATCGAACTGGGAAATCTGATAGCCCTTGGGCAAATCAGGATAAAAGTAATGTTTGCGGGCAAAGGTATTGAGAGGGGTAATCCGGCTGTTGGTCGCCAGAGCCATTTTCATGGCAAAATCCACCGCCCGGCGGTTCAGCACCGGTAAAACACCGGGCAATCCCAGCACCACCGGGTCGGTTTGGGTGTTGGGATCCCCACCGAAACGCGCGCTGGACGGGGTAAAAATTTTGGATTCGGTCAGCAATTGGGCGTGAACTTCCAGCCCGATAACAGCTTCAAATTCCATAGTAGATCCGGATTGATTGTTGATAATTGATTGTTG
>JAGRBF010000428.1:0-4717 GCA_020434205.1 Calditrichota bacterium
CGGCGGGTTCCTACCGTGTCGGCGAATTCCCCGAAATTCATGCGGGTAAAGCCGATGTCGCCTTCCCAGGTGTGGCTGAGGCCCTGGCCGAAATAACCGTAAAGCCCGCCGACCATGCCGTATTCCTTGTAGGCGGTATCGTTGTATTTGATATGCATGGCATAGGGTAACAGGTCCACGCGGGTTTGGGCCGGCAGGGAAGTGGCCAGCAGGGCCGTCATCCCCAGGGTCAACAAAAGCGCCTTTCCCGGTAGGTGTGCAACAGCGGTTCGGAACAGGTTCATTGGATAATTCTCCTCAGTTCAAAATCGTTTAAACGGACCCGTGCAATACCCACCGCCTCGTCCAGCTCCACCCGCGATTGGGCCTGGTAGCGCAGAAACGGGGCGTGGATGGTCCCTTCGATAACCCCGCGGGACAGATGGGTGTGGCGGGTGTGGATCATGTCCAGGCGATGGGAAAAGGATGCCAGGAAAAGGGTGAGGGCTTTTTTCAGACCCCGGCTCACCATGCCTACCGGAATGTAATCCGACCAGCTAAGCTCTTCACGGAAGGCCAGGGGGAGCCTCGGAAGAGCAATAAACATGGCTTTGAGCCAGGGGTCTGAACCTTCCATGGCGTAAAAATAGAAGGTTCCCTCGCGGCTGCCGAAATAGAGCCGCCCCTTTCCCGAATCAAAATAGAAGGTGCCGTCCGGGGCCATGCGAACGGTCAGATGCAGTTCGGCAACCAGTTGGCCCGCTTCCAGAACCTGGTAGCGATAGGTCTGGTCCAGAATGAACATCATTTTCAGGCTCAGCCCCTTATCCGGCAGCAGCGGCTCGACGATTTCTCCCTCGGCGGGGAGGTTGTTGGCCTGGAACTGCTGACCGTGCAGGTAGCTGACGAAGCTGAAGGGTTGGGTGATGGCGCCCGGTTCCTCGGAAACCTGCACCTGCAGGTGGATGTGCGGCTGCGGGGAATAACCGGAATTTCCGCATAAGCCCAAAAAGCTGCCCCGCTCCACCCAATCGCCTTCCTTAACCTTGATGGACTGGTGAACGAAGTGCGAGATCTCCACGAAGAAGCCGCGCGGATCGGAAATGATCAGCATATTGCCCCAGTTGTTGGTGCGGTCCACCTCGCCGATCGGGTTGTCCGGCAGGGAGTCCACCACCGTTACCACCCGGCCGCGCACCGGGGATAGCACCGGCTTGCGGAAGGCGTAATAATGCTCGGGCAGGCTGCCGTCCTCGCGGAAGGTGCTGCCCTGCTCATCGGTAATCACAAAATCGTAGGCATATCGCCAGCTGCCCTGGTGGGTCCATTGCCCGTCGAAGCCCTGCCAGACCGTCCATTTCCCGGAAAAGGGCAGTTGCAGGGTGCGTTCCTCGCCCGGAAAACGGTTGGTGGTGGCCAGAAAATGGTCCAGGGTGTCCTCGGGGGTGCCTTTCATAACGCGGGTCATCAGGGGATAACGCACGATCCCCAGCACGTAAATGAAGGTCATGGAAACAATATTGAAGGGCAGGGCGAAGGCGGGAATGCCGTATTCCGACCAGAAGACCTCCGAGGCCTGCAAAAGAATGGTGGAGGTGGCTACCGCCACCATGGCCAGCACGTAACTGCGGATGGAGGGTACCAGAAAAATGCCCCCCACGGCAATGGCGATCCAGATGAAGTTAAAGTGATTGACGTCCGCGAAAGCCTGGGGCCAGGAGCCGCGCATCAGGGCGCTGATCGCCGTGCCGCCGTAATAGCCGGTTAGCACCAGGAAAAAAAGGATGCGCGAAGAAAACACGATGACGGTTAGCAGCAGGGTCCCGGCGATCACGTCCGGCATAAACAATATGGCCCCCAGGGATTTGAGCAATCCGGAAATCCAGATGGGAATCAGCATCTCCAGGGAGGAATACCAGGCCGGATAAAGGGCGGTCACAAAAAGATTGGTGTACTGGGAAGCCGCCAGATAAGCCACCGAACTCACCATTACAAAGGGCAGGCTGAGAATGGGCATCAGAAAGTAGTAGGAGAAAATGCTGTAGAGCATGTGGGTGAGGGCAAAGGTAAAGATGCCGGCGATGATCACCAAAAAGAGGGTCAGCGGGGTAATCCGGAAGAGATAGCCGATGGAAAGTCCCACCAGCAGCGGGTTGTAGGTGTAGAACCCGGATTTCAGAAACTCCCGGTCCATCTCAATGAAATTGGCGAACAGGTAGGCCGCCACCACCGCCACAATCCCCGCTACCGCCACGTTGGGATTCAGAAAGGTGATCGCCAGCAGCAGGCCCCCGGTCCACAGGCCTTTCAGGAAAAAAACCTCGCTGTAGCTGTTGAAAATGGCTTTGAGATGTTGGTTCATGATTGTTGATTGTTGATTGTTGATTGTTGATTGTTTCCCGATTATCAGACCTCCGGTCTTCATCGGGACTGGCAACGTCCTGTTGCCAGGATTGTTAATTACCACATGGCTGCATCCCCGTTTCTCCCTTTCTCACCCTCGTACCCTCATACTTTCGTGCCTACCGCAAGGCGTTCCGGCAGGATCTCCCGCCGTTCGATATCGCTGAGATCTTCGCGCTCCCGGATAACATCCACCGTGCCGTCTTCGCCGACCAGCACCACCCGGGGACGGTATTCGATAAACTGCAGCCACTGGGTGTTGTTGTAGGCGCCCACCGGTGAAAAGATGAGGCGACTGCCGCGATCCAGGGGTGGCAGCAGGGAGCCTTCGTCCACCACGTCGATATTCATGCACAGCGGTCCGTAGATCACCGAGGGTTCGTTAAGGCCCTGCGTTTCCCGATCGGTCTCCACCTTGAACTTGTACCAGAAGGAGGTAAACAGCAGGTTAACCCCGGCATCCACGATATAGGCCTTGCGACCGTCCGGCAGGCGTTTGGATGCGGAAACGGTGGTAATCATATAGCCGCTTTCGTCCACGATGCCCCGCCCGGTTTCCAGAATGAGGCGCGGAAAATCGCCCGGCCGCAGGTTCTGATACAGGGCGTTGGTGATTTTTTCGGCGTATTCGTCGATAGGGGGAATCCCCACGTCCGGCGGCAGATAGGTGCCCTTCAGCTTGATGCGGGAGGGCAGGCCGCCCCCGATGTCCAGGTATTCGATCTTGAAGCCGAAACCGTCTTCCACCTGATAAGCGAACTGCACCATTTTCTCCACCTCAACCGCATAAGCATTGGGATCCAGGATAAAGGTCCCGATGTGGCAGTGCAGCCCGTTGAGCTCCAGCTTTCCGCCGCTGACCATGCGTTTTACGGCGTCCATGGCCTGTCCCGATTCCAGATTGAGGCCGAAGCGCGACCATTGGGGATGGATGCCGGTGTCCATATTCACCCGCATGCCCACCTTGAGCTTTTTGCCCAGCTGGTTGGCCACCTTCTCCAGATCGTAGAGCTCGTCCAGATGGTCGATATTGATCATCGCCCCTTCTTCGGCGGCTTTGGTGAGGGCGGCCATGGACTTGTGCGGTCCGTTGAAGATGATGTCCTTCCCGGCGATCCCCATCTTGCGGGCTTTGTCGTATTCGAATTCCGAAACCACCTCGGCAATCGACCCTTCCTGATGCATGATGCCGCAGATGGCCTGCAGGAAATTGGTTTTGTAGGACCAGCCGAAGGTGACGTTCGGGTAGCGGGTGGAAAAATGGCCGTGCACCTCGCGAATGCGCTCCCGCAGGGCCTTTTCATCATACACAAACAGGGGGGAACCGTGGGTTTTGGTGAGCTCCCCGACGCTCACTCCGGCGATGTCCTTGCGGATCTGGCGGGTGTAGAGGGAGCTGTTGCCGAACTTGTTCATGAAGCCGCTCTGCAGTTTGATGATAACCGGCTTCTCATATCGGGTTTTCATGTCAGAATTCTCCTTTCATGGTAATCGCCTGAAAGGGGGCCATATCGGTTACCAATTCGTAGGTATAGCGCACGAACAACTTTCCGGCGGGATAGTCCTCCGGCACCTCCAGGGGAAGGCCGAAGCTTTTGCGAATGATGTTGGCAGGCAGATTGGTGCCCACCCCGGTGGCGAAATAAGACCAGGCCGGAAGGCGCGGGTTGATTTCGATGAGGTAGACGGTGTCCTTGTCCACGATGCATTCCAGCTCGAAACCGCCCTTCCAGTGATAGACATCGATAAAGCGGCGGGTGGCTTCCAGCATGGCTTCGTTTTTGATGGTAACTCCGTTCCAGATCTTGCCCTGGGCGGTGAGGGAAAGCTTTTTGATGCCCACCATACCCAGGGAATTGCCGGCGCCGTCGCCCACCGCCACCACGTTCAGCTCTTCTCCCGTAACCACCTTCTGGACGATAACCGGGTAGCCCCATTCCGCCACGATTTTATTGTAGTGGGACATGGCTTCCTGGGAGGTATGCGCCTTGTAGGCTTTGTAAAAGGCGCCCTTGACCATCACCGGCAAACCCAGCTTTTCCACGGCCTTGTTTAACTCGTCGTAGGAGGTAACCACCTCTGCCGGGGGAAATTCGATGCCGATTTTTTCGGCGACTTCATCCAGGCGATCCTTGCCGCGCAGGCGGAATTGTTCGGCGGAAGGCAGAAAGGTTTTGATGCCCCGCCGCTCCAGTTCCCCGGCGTATTTGATATACATGGGGAGCTCCGCATCCAGATTGGGCAGCACAAAATCCAGCCCGAACTGATCCTTGATGTAGTAGAGGCGCTCAAAGTACTCCTCGTGATTTCCGGAAGGGTAGGGCACGATGAAGGA
>JAGRBF010000428.1:4842-5501 GCA_020434205.1 Calditrichota bacterium
TTGTCGATGGCGTTGATGCCGGAGATTCCGATGGTCAGCGTTTTCATGTTCTTTTTCCTTTGCGAACCTGATCCCGACGCACGGGGAATGGGGGCCCCGTACGCCGGAAGGAGGAGATGTATGGCGATCAGGTAATGCGATTAATTACAGCAGTCGATAGGTTCTCAGGTGTCCCATGAAGTCGAGAACGTCGCGCTCCGCCTCGCTGGGAACCATGTCAAAATTGCCCTGCAGCGATTTGGTGATGTCCTCCACGGACAGGTTGGCTTTGAGGGCCTTCAGAATGTGCAGGCCGCTGGGATTAACGGTGTAGCTCTCGCCTGTAGAGGGGTCGAACAAAAACCCTTCGTCGTTGATGGCCAGTTGATTAAGTCTGCTCATGATGTTCTCTTCTTTCTCTTGCAATCCTATTTGCTGTTGTCCGGACGGGCACCCTGACGCCAGCCACGCCAGGCCGGGAAGCCCTGCTCGTCGCGCAGGGTCCAGGAATCGTTTCCGCGCCGGATGGTGGTTGCCAGAATGGCCGGTTTGCCTTCGTATGTATTGCGAACGCCCACCACTTCTACCGCTTCACCGGCCTGAAATACGGCATTCTCTTTGGCCATATACCATTCCGGGCCCAACTGCACCTGAAGCTCTTCCGCACCGTTTTTGATCAG
>JAGRBF010000428.1:5594-5788 GCA_020434205.1 Calditrichota bacterium
TCCGGAATTCATGGCTTGCCGGGATTCGCAGGCGTTGCAGCAGCCCTGTCCCGCGCCTTTGCCCTGACCGTGGCCATTGCCCCGGCCCATGCCTTTGCCATGGCCTGCGCCGTTGCCAATGCCTTTGCCCTGGCCGCGTCCGTAACCTTTGCCGTTGCCGCGCCGCCACCCGGCCCATACCGGGAAGCCGTCGT
>JAGRBF010000429.1 GCA_020434205.1 Calditrichota bacterium
TCGGTTCCGGGAGCGCCTCCTTCGAAATCATGCGGGATCTGGTGGAAAAGCTGCCGGTGATGGTGGCCCCCAAATGGCTAAAAACCCACTCCCAGCCCATTGCCATCCGCAACGTGCTCCAGTTCCTGAGCGGCGTTCTGCTGAATGAGAAAACTTTCGGCAATCGTTACGACATCGGCGGCCCGGAGATCCTTACCTACAAGGAGATGCTGCTGGAATTTGCCGCGGTGCGGGGGCTGCGCCGAACCATTATCACCGTCCCGGTTATGACGCCCCGGCTCTCCTCTTACTGGCTCTATTTTGTGACCTCAACCTACTTTAAGCTGGCCGTGAACCTGGTTAACAGCATGAAAGTGGAGGTGGTGGGAAAGCCCAATACCCTCCACCAAACGGTGGGCATCGAGCTCATTTCCTACCGGCAGGCGGTGCGCCTGGCCTTTGATAAAATTGCCCATCAGGAGGTGCTCTCCAGTTGGACCGATGCCCAGTCCAGCGCGGTTCTGGCCGGGGGCATTTTCAAGCTGATTGAGGTGCCGACCTACGGGTGTTTTACGGACCGCCGCCGGAAAGCGCTTACCAACCGCGCCCAAACCCTGGAGCGCATCTGGCGCATCGGCGGGAAAACCGGCTGGTATTACGCCAACTGGCTGTGGAGCGTCCGCGGCTTTCTGGACAAACTGGTTGGGGGTGTGGGGCTGCGCCGGGGACGTAAAAGTCCCACCCGGATTTCCGCCGGGGATTCCCTGGATTTCTGGCGGGTGCTTTATGCCGATAAGGATGAGGGGCGCCTGCTGCTTTATGCGGAAATGAAGCTCCCCGGAGAGGCCTGGCTGGAATTCCGGGTGAAGGGAGACCAACTGCTGCAAACCGCCACCTTCCGGCCCCTGGGATTGCTGGGGCGGCTCTATTGGTATTCGGTACTGCCCTTCCACGCCTTTATTTTTGAGGGAATGATCAACAAAATTGCCGGTAAGAAATAGTGAGCGCTTTCAAACACTGAATCAGGAGAAAAACCTTGGCCAAAAAGAAAAAAATGCCTAATGCCCTTCGAATGGAAGGGGACCTGAGTGAACTGGTAAAACATCTTCAGGACCAAAATTTTGATAGTA
Source organism: Calditrichota bacterium (assembly GCA_020434205.1). Lineage (GTDB taxonomy): Bacteria > Calditrichota > Calditrichia > RBG-13-44-9 > J075 > JAGRBF01. The sequence continues at coordinate 1,110 of JAGRBF010000429.1, forward strand.
TGGAAGAAATGCAGGCTTATCTGGATACCCTGACCGGACGGCCCCTTTCCGAATCGCTTCCCCAAAAGAGGGGCCGGAAAAGCAACGCGGAAAAGGCGCAGGAACTGGTATACGAAGCGTATGAATCGGAACCGGAAAAGGGACTCCGGTTAATTGAAAAGGCCCTGAAACTGGATCCTCAAAATGTCGATGCCCTGCTTTTTGTGGCGGAATTCCAGGACGATCCCCAACAGGCACAGGCATACTGTCAAAGAGCTTATGATTTTGCCCGGGGGGCGTTTTCGGAGGAAGACTTTGAGGAAATGAAGGGCCATTTTTGGGGAATCCACGAGACCCGCCCTTATATGAGGGCCAAGGAGTCGCTGGCCGAATTCCTCTATCTTAACGGAAGTGAAAATGAAGCAATCGCCCATCTCTGGGAAATGTTGGAATTAAATCCTTCCGATAATCAGGGAATGCGCTATGTACTGGCGGTCCTCCTGGTCGAGCAAAATTATTTAAAGGATTACCTGAAATTATACAAACGCTACAAAGATGATATGTTTGTCCAGTGGCTCTATGTGTATGCGCTATACCTTTTTAAGAGCGAGGGTAAATCCGCCAAAAGCAACAAGGCCCTGAAAGCAGTCTACAAAGCGAATCCTTTTTTAATTGAATTTATGACCGGGCAACGGGATATCCCCGAGGACATGCCGGAGGCTTATTCTTTGGGAAGTATTGAGGAAGCTATTGTGACACTTCAGGATAGTGGGAGGCTCTGGCTGCAGGATGAGCGCGCCATGATGTGGTTGCTAGATACCTTCCTGGGTGAAGAAAAATAACCATCGCAAAAAGGCCGCTCCCGGTGGGGAAGCGGCCTTTTTTTCTGACGTTTGGGCCGGGGAGAAAAAAGCAATTCCCCCGCGGATTTTTTACGAAATCATCGGATTGAGTTTCTCCGGATCCACGCCCAGCTCCTTGATGGCCTTGCCGACCACGCTGGCTTTGATCTTGCCTTCCTGGGCCAGTTGGTAGAGAACCCCGATGGTGATGCATTCGGCGTCCACCTCGAAGAAGCGGCGCAGGGCTTCGCGGGTTTCGCTGCGTCCGAAACCATCGGTTCCCAGGGCCAGCAGACTGTTGGGCACAAAACGCGCCACCTGATTGGGCAGGGTTTTCAGGTAATCGGAAGCCGCCACGATCGGTCCGTCTTCCTTCTCAAAAAGCTCGGCAATATAAGGTTTGCGAGCCTTCTGGGTGGGGTTGAGCATGTTCCAGCGCTCCGTTTCCATGGCATCGCGGTGCAGCATCACATAGCTGGTGGCGCTCCAGACGTCCGCTGCAACGTCGTATTTTTCGGCCAGAATTTCCTGAGCGCGCAACGCTTCGCGCAGAATGGAACCCCCGCCGAAAATATGGGCCTTGAGCATGGCCTTGCGGCTGCCCTTGGGTTTGGCCGGCATTTCCCGGAACTTGTAGAGTCCCTTCAGAATGCCTTCCTGGCAACCCTCCGGCATGGCCGGCATGGAGTAGTTTTCGTTGCAAACGGTGATGTAGTAGAAAATGTCTTCGCGTTCGTTGTACATCCGCCGCATACCTTCCTGGATAATCACCGCAATCTCATAAGCCCAGGCGGGATCGTAGGGGAGGCAGGTGGGGATGGTGCCCGCCATAACGTGGCTGTGACCGTCCTGGTGCTGCAGACCTTCCCCGTTGAGGGTGGTGCGTCCCGCGGTACCGCCGATCAGGAAGCCGCGACCGCGCTGGTCGGCGAAAGCCCAGGCCAAATCCCCGATTCGCTGGAAACCGAACATCGAGTAATAAATGAAGAAGGGGATCATATCCGTGCCGTAGTTGGCATGGGCGGTTCCCGCGGCGGTAAAGGAGGCCATGGAGCCGGCTTCGGTGATGCCTTCTTCCAGAATCTGGCCGTTTTTAGCCTCGCGGTAGTACAGCAGGGAGTCGGCATCCACCGGCTCGTATTTCTGCCCCCCGTGAGCGTAAATACCGACCTGGCGGAAAAGGAATTCCATCCCGAAGGTGCGCGCTTCGTCGGGGATAATCGGCACCACTTTGCGGCCGATCTGGGGATGTTTGATAATGTTGGAGAGCATCCGCACAAAGGCCATGGTGGTGGACACCTCCCGGTCGCTGCCGCCCAGAAATTCGTTGAACAGGTGGAGATCCGGGGTCTCCAGTTTTTCGTTCAGGGTGCGGCGCGCCGGCACGAATCCGCCCAGGGAAGAGCGGCGCTCCCTGAGATACTGGATCTCCGGACTTTTTTCGTCGGGGCGATAGAAAGGCGCTTCTTCCACCTGCTTGTCGGTGAGCGGAATATCGAAGCGATCCCGGAATTCCTGCATTTCGTCGTGGTTGAGTTTCTTCTGATTGTGGGTGATGTTTTTGCCCTCGCCGGCTTCGCCCAAACCGTAACCTTTGATGGTGCGGGCCAGGATGACGGTGGGTTTATCTTCCTGCTTAACGGCGTGGTCGTAAGCGGCGAAAATTTTGGCGGGATCGTGTCCGCCCAGGCGCAATTTCTTCAACTGCTCGTCGGAATAGTTTTCCACCAGCTTCAGCAGTTCGGGATAAGCACCGAAAAAGTGGCTGCGCAGGAAGGCCCCGTCCTCAACGATGTATTTCTGAGAGTGGCCGTCCACGATATCTTCCATACGTTTGATGAGGTAGCCGCCCTTGTCGGCCTGGAACAGAGGATCCCAATCGTCTCCCCACAGCACCTTAACCACGTTCCAACCGGCCCCGCGGAATACCGTTTCCAGTTCCTGAATAATCTTGCCGTTGCCGCGCACCGGACCGTCCAGGCGCTGCAGGTTACAGTTGACGACGAAGATAAGGTTGCTGAGACCTTCGCGGGCGGCCAGACTGATGGCGCCCAGGGATTCCGGTTCGTCGGTTTCCCCGTCACCCAGAAAAGCCCAGATGTGCTGTCCGGTGGTGTCCTTGATGCCGCGGTCCGCCAGGTAGCGGGCAAAACGGGCCTGGTAAATCGCGGAAATGGGCCCCAGACCCATGGAAACGGTGGGGAACTCCCAGAAATCCGGCATCAGCCAAGGGTGGGGATAGGAAGAAAGTCCGCCGGTTTTTTCCAACTCGCGGCGGAAAGCCAGCACCTTGTCCAGGCTGATGCGCCCTTCCACAAAAGCACGGGCGTAAATGCCGGGGGAGCCGTGGCCCTGCATGTAAATCAAATCCCCGTCGAATCCCGCTCCCTTTCCACGGAAAAAGTGGTTGAAGCCAACCTCATACAGCGATGCGGAAGAGGCAAAGGTGGAAATGTGTCCGCCAATGCCCGGGAATTTGGTGTTGGCGCGAACCACCATGGCCATGGCGTTCCAGCGGATGATGCTTTTGATGCGGCGTTCCAGGGGGCGATCGCCGGGATACTTGGGCTGCTCGGCCGCGGGAATGGTATTGATGTAGGGGGTATTGGGGAAAAAGGGAAGCTGCAAACCCTGATTGTAGGTGGCCTGCATCAGCTGACCCAACAGGAAGCGGGCGCGCTCCGGACCGCGGATCTCGATGATCTGCTGAAGGGCTTCCAGCCACTCCCGCGTTTCCGCCTGGTCGATATCCCCGTTGGATCCAATCATATTGCGTATTTCCTGAACCGCTATATCGGACATAAAGGTAGCTCCTTGGAATTGTATAAATTTTCATGACAATTTCAGCTTACCAATATAAGCCGTAATGCCCCCTGAGACAAGGCCGTTTGCCCACGTTGCCCCGCATCTGCGTTATCGCTGAACCTCGCTGACCACCCGACCGTCGATGATAACCGTCCGGACATGATGGGTATATTCGAACGGATCCCCGTCGAACAACACCAGATCGGCGTCTTTTCCCGCGGAAAGGGAGCCGATTCGCTTGTCCAACCCCAAAATCTGGGCGGCATCCAGGGTAAGGGCGCGCAGGGCAGCTTCGAAGGCCAGCCCGTTGGCGACCGCCTGGGCGGCCTCAAACAAAATAACCCGCGTTTTGGGAACGTAACTTTCGTAGCCGCTCTGGAAGGCAAACAAGATCCCGGCCTGCTTCAGCCTGGCCGCGGTGTCGAAGGCGACATTGGCGGTTTCACCGTAATTGCGGGTCATGGTGGGATGCACAATCACCTTGACCCCGCTGGCCCGGATCTCATCCAGCACCAGGTAGGCTTCGGCCGCCCCGTCCAGAATCATGTTGAGGCCAAATTCCTTGGCCAGGCGCAGGGCGCTCATAATCTCGGTGGCCTGGTGAGCGGTGATCATCACCGGAACTTCGCCGCGCAGAGCCGCCTGAAGGGCCTCGGTTTTGAGGTCCCGGCCCCCTTTCTGCCCTTCCTTGTCATCCGTCTTTTTCATCTTGGCCTGGGCGGCCAGAAACTCGCTGCGCAGCATGGCCATCCCCTTGGCCCGGGTGCCCGGGGATTTGAAATTGCGCCCGACCTGGCTTCCCAGGGTCATGGTCAGAACCCCCTGCGGATCGATCAGCGCTTCTTCGACGGTGTTCCCGACCGTCTTAACAATAATGGATTGCCCGGTAATCAGCCCCCCCGGAGCGTGACCGGTATGCAGGGTGGTAACCCCGTGCTCGCGCAGCCATTCCACCAGCTTTTCCCGGGGATTGTAGGCGTCCAGCGCCCGCAGTTCCGGCTGGATGGGAGCGGCCTTGTCCAATTGATCCTGATCGTGGTCCTGGTTAAAGTAACCGGCCAGGCCTACCACCGAATGGGCGTCGATAAGCCCCGGGGTAACCACTTTGGCGGAGATCTGCCGGTAGCTTGCGGGAATTTTGACCTTGCCGGCTTCCCCGACCCGCTCGATTTTGCCGTCCTTGATCAGCACCACCCCGTTGGAAATGGGGGCTTTGTCGATGGGGTAAACGGTTTCCCCCAGCACCGCAATTTGTCCGAAACACCCGCCGGAGAGCCCGGGGGCGATCAGCCACAAGGCCGTCGCCAAAAATATCAGATTATAGATTCGTTTCATCTTCTACTCCCCGTGGGTGTGCACATTGGTTTTGTAAACCTCATAACCGCCCAAAGCGTAGGCCCGGTCCTGAGGATCGTTGAAATCGAAGCGCATCGCGCCTTCTACCCAGGTCTGTTCTACCCGGGTGTAGGTGCTGAAGGGATCCCCGCTCAGAATTACCAGATCCGCATCCTTGCCTTTTTCCAGGGAGCCGATGCGCCGGTCGAGGTCCAGCATACGCGCCCCGGCCAGGGTAACTGCCTCCAGAGCCTTTTCCCGGCTCATCCCGTAGCGAACGCCCATGGCGGCCATGCGCAGAAACCAGCGGGAATCCGTGATGCCGTCATCGGTGTGGAAGGCCACGTCCACCCCGGCTTTTTCCAGAGCGGCGCCGTTGCTGTTGAGCAGGTTGATCGCTTCCAGCTTGCCGCCCGGGGAGTCGATGCTGATAATCGAGGCAGGAACGCCGGCCGCGGCAATCTCTTCCGCTACCAGGGTGGCGTCGCTGACGTGGTGCAAAACCACCCGGAAACCGAATTCCTTGGCCAAACGCAGCACCGTTACCACATCGTCGTGGCGATGGGTGTGGTGATGCACAATGCGTTTTCCCTCCAGTACCTCCACCAGGGTTTCCATCTTGAGATCCCGCGGGGGAAGTTTGGTGGCATCGTCCCCGGCCGCCCGGATTTTTTCCTGATATTCCTGAGCCTTGATGTAGAGCTCCCGGACCATCGCCGCGGATTTGGCGCGGGTGCCGGAGAAGGGCGGCTCGCGCAGGGAATTGGTGCCGTTGGCCATTTTGAGGCCGCCGCAAATCCCGTTGAGGGGATCCTCACAAAAGAGCATGCCCTCGATGGTGCGCGCTTCCCGCAGCTTGAGGTAGGCGGTCTGCCCGCTCATCAGATGGCCGGAGCCGGGCATAACGTTGGCGGTGGTGATGCCCCCGGCAAGGGCTTTCCTGAAATGTTCGTTGCGAACGTCAATGGCATCGAGAATGCGCACATCGGGATGCAGGGAGGCCGAGCGATCCCCGCCGTCTCCTCCGCCGATGTGGGAATGGGTGTCCACCAGGCCGGGAATAATCACCTTGCCGGCGACGTCGAGGATTTGCGCATTGTTGGGGATTTTAACCGCAGCGGCGCTGCCCATATCGGCTATCCGGCCGTCGCGAATCACCAGCACCCCGTTTTCGATGGGTGGGCCGGAAATAGGGTACAGGGTGGCGCCCCGAAAGG
>JAGRBF010000430.1 GCA_020434205.1 Calditrichota bacterium
GAAGTAGCCACATTACAATTGACAGGCAACACACCCTAATATCCCGCAGTTACGAAGGCAACGGTATTCTGAAGGACCACTTCCCAATCCTTAAGCAACTGGGGGGTGATTTTGGGATCGGTTTCTTCAATGGCCTTCAGGAAGCTCTTCTTCCAGTAATTGTAAAGGGCCGGGGGGATATTGAGGTTGTGGCGATTGTGGGTTTCCCGGATGCGTTCCAGTGCGCGCTGTCCCATGGACATGCCCTGAAAGTGCATAATGGCCAGGTTAATACCCTGCTTCAGGAGGTGTTCCTGCTTTTTCATCTCGGTGTTTTCGAAATAACCGGGGATATCCGGATGGCTTTTGAAAAAGATTTCATAAAACCGTTGGAAAAGATCCCCTTTCATGCTGCAACGTCCCAGGCTCAATTTGATCTCCTGGATATTAACCGAAGAGGTGGTTGCGACAGCCATGTGATACTCCCTTTTGAGGTTAAGTTCCTTGTTGTCCTCTTATTGTCGTCGCTCGAATGGCTTTTTTTAGGGGAATTGCGAGATTTTCAAAAATGTGGGGGCATTTGCGCTTCGTCTTCCGGCTCATAAACCGCGAAATCGCGAAAACTGGAACCGGATTGACCTGACCCTGTAGCGGAAAACCTACCCGTCCGGCTGATATCCGGGGACCAACACGCCCTAACATGAGATCTTAAATGAGATTTTCGCGAAAGGCCCTGGCTACCGCCTCGTTGCTGGAATGGACGTCCAGTTTGCGGTAGATGTTTTTGACGTGGCAGTGCACCGTGCCGGCGGAAATGTGAAGGGTGGCGGCGATAAGCTTGTAGCTGTGGCCGCGGCACAACAGGCCCAGAATCTCCTTTTCCCGCCGGGTCAGGCCGGGATCTTCTCCCGCGGGCCGGGTTAGTCGGGACAACACCCGCCGGGCCACCCGGCCGGTCATAGGGGATCCCCCGCGGTAGACCTCCCGAATGGCCCGCAGCAGCTTTTCCGGCGAGGTGGTCTTGAGGAGGTAACCTTTGGCGCCTGCTTCCAGGGCTTTGAAAATATGGTGATCCTCCTCGTGGACGGTCAACATCAGCACCACGGTCTCCGGAATTTTTTCCAGAAATGTTGGCAGAGCCTCGATGCCGGAGGACCCGGGCAATTGCAGGTCCAGAAGGATAACGTCCGGGGCCAGGTCGGGAAGGCAGCTCAACGCTTTTTCCGCTGAAGGGTAATCCCCGATGCAGCGCAGGCCAGGGGTTCCGTCCACCAATAGCCGCAGGGCGTTGCGGATATCCGGATCATCCTCTACCAAACCCACGTAGATGGGCATCTCTTCAGTCGTCATGGTCCCTCCCGTTCTCGGGTGCGCGCAGTGCCGCCGCGGAAAACCCCACCCGGCAGGTCAGGGTGGTGCCGCCCCCGGGCGGGGAACTCAGGTTGAGCCTCAGGCCGGATTTGGCTGCGCGAAGTTGCATGTTGTTCAGGCCGTTTTTGTGCTCCGCGGGCACCTGCTCCGCTCCGCCGATGCCGTCGTCCCTGAGGCAAATAACCAATTGTTGGCCTTCCCCGGAAAAGGCCAGGGAAACGAATTCCGCCTGGCTGTGGCGTAAAATATTGGTCATCGCTTCTTTAAAAATCAGGATGATCTGGCGCCGGCAATCCATGCTTAAAGGCAGACTTCTCAAGGCCGGGGACAGTTCCTGTGACGAAAAATGAATGGGGCTATCCTCAAAAAAATCCTCGGCAAAGTCCAGCAGGTAGTCCTGCAGGTGTCCGGCGGAATCGTTACCGGGTTTGAGGGTCCACAGAAAATCCCGGGTATCGCCGGAAACGCCCTCGGCGGCGGCCACGATTTTGGAGAGGTAATTGGCCAGGCTTTCGCCGGGCGGTTCCTGCTCCAGGGGGTAGGCGGCTGGCACGGCGCCGGCTCCCAGCAGGCGGCGCATCAGGGCGCCGTATAGCCCGATTCGGGCGATCTGATGGCCAACCGTGTCGTGATAGTCCTGCGCGGTGGCTTCCCGCACCAGGGCTCTTTCCTGGGAGCGGGCTTCCGCCAGGCGCCGCTGCATGGCCAGATGGCGCCTGAGGCGATGCCGATGCCACAGCCAGCCCCCTCCAAACAGCACTAGCAGCATCCCGATCCGGAACCAGGCCGTCTCCCAGAAGGGGGGGCGGACCACAACCGGCAGAACCGTCGCGCGGGGATTCCAGAGCCCATCCCCGTTGGCGCCCTGAATTTCCAGACGGTATTCCCCGGGCGGGAGATGGGAAAAAACGGCGGAACCATTACCCGCTGCGCTGTGCCAACTGCTGTCCAGACCGGCCAGGCGGAAACGGCTGCGGGCGCGGCCCGGCTGCCGGTAATCCAGCACCGCGTAATCGACACGCAGGAAGGTGCGATGGTAATCCAATTCCAGGGATCCGGCCAGCAAAGCCGAAAGCGGGGATATCAGGGGCTGCCCGGAGAGAGAAATTCCGGTGAGGTGGACTGCGGGCAGGTGGCGGTTGGCCGGGATGGGTTCCGGTGAAATAAAGTTGAGGCCCTTCACCGTTCCGGCCAGAAGCATTTCGCGATGGGTAACCAGCAGTGCTCCCGGCAGGGAGATATTGCTGAGCAAACCATCCCCGCTATCGAAATTGTCTACCTTCCCGGTTTGCGGCTGATAACGGCTGATGCCTTTCTGGGTAGCGAGCCAGAGGGTGCCGTCCGGCCTATTGGCGATCGCCACAATCACCTGATTGGACAATTGCCGGGTTTCCGGGGGGCAGGTGAAGGTTTTTTCGTCGTCGGACAGGCGGTTGAGTCCTTTTGCGGTGGCAACCCAGAGGGTTCCGGCAGGGTCTTCACAAATGGCGTAAACATAGTTGTGGCTCAGGGAGGTGCGGTCTTCTTCACGGGAAATGAAAGGCTGCCAGTGCGCTTCGCTGGAATCCAGCCGCGCCAGG
>JAGRBF010000431.1 GCA_020434205.1 Calditrichota bacterium
ATGGGGGACTGGTCGATATCAATGACCTTGTCGAGGTGCTCCAGGCCCTCGATCGCATCATGGGCCAGGGGAATCTTTTTGCTCTGGTGATAATAGGCGGAAAGCAGCGGAAAAAGGGTGCTGTTGATCAGGGTGCTTTTGCCCGATCCGGATACCCCGGTAATGGCAATCAGTTTTCCCAGCGGAAAATGGGCGGTCACGTTGTGGAGGTTATTGCCGCTGGCCCCTTTGAGAACCAGGGCCTTGCCGTTGCCCTCCCGCCGCTTATCCGGGACGGCGATATAACGCTGGTGGGAGAGATACTGCCCGGTGATCGATTTTTTGTTCTTGACCACCTGAGACGGAGGCCCGATGGCAACCACTTCGCCGCCGTGTTTCCCGGCCCGGGGACCCAGGTCGATCAGGTAATCGGCTTTTTCCATGGTCTCCCGGTCGTGTTCCACCACCAGAACGGTGTTGCCGAGATCCCGCAGGTGGGTCAGGGTGTGGATCAACCGCTCGTTGTCCCGCTGGTGAAGTCCGATAGAGGGTTCGTCCAGCACGTACAGAACCCCCACCAATTGGCTCCCGATCTGGGTGGCCAGGCGAATGCGCTGCGCTTCTCCGCCGGAAAGGGTGCCCGCGGTGCGGCTGAGGGTCAGATAATTGAGGCCCACGTCCACCAGAAAGCGCAACCTGGCCTGGATTTCCTTGAGAATCTGATGGGCAATGTGCTGCTCCCGCTCGTCCAGATCCAACCCTTCAAAAAAGGCGAAGGCGCTGGAAATGTTCATCCCGGTTACCCCGGCGATATTGACACCGCGAATTTTGACCCCCAGGGATTCGTTGCGCAATCTGGTGCCCTGGCAATCCGGGCAGAGCACTTCGTTCATAAAACCCTCTATCCAACGCCGGATATGGTTGGAACTGGTTTGGCGGTAGCGGCGGTAGAGGTTGTTGATAATGCCCTCGAAGCGGGAGGCAAACTCGTATTTGGAATTGGCGCGCTCCAGCTTGAAGTTGATCTTCTCATCCCCGGTTCCGTAGAGAACCATCCGGCGGGCCTCGTCCGGCAGGTCCTTCCAGGGGGTGTCCAGGCTAAACCTGAACTCCCGGGCCAGGGCCTCCACCATCTCAAAATACCAGCTGCTGCGGCGCTCGCCCAAACTGTCCACCGCGCCGTTGCTGATGCTCAGATTGGGATTGGGGACGATCAGGCGCGGGTCGATTTCCAGCTTGTGCCCGATCCCGTCGCAGGTTGTACAAGCCCCGTAGGGGCTATTAAAGGAAAACATGCGCGGTTCGAGCTCCTCAAAACTGACGTGCCCGTCCGGGCAGGCCATGTGCTCGCTGAACAAACTTTCGCTGGCCTCGTCGATGAAATCGAAAATTACCAGCCCGCTGGCCATCTTGAGCGCCATTTCGACCGATTCGGTGAGGCGCTGGCGGGATTTTTCGGAAACCTTGATGCGGTCGACCACCACCTCAATATTGTGTTTGATCTTTTTGTTGAGTTTGATGGGATCTTCCAGGCTCTGCAGCTTCCCATCAATCCGCACCCTCAGAAAACCCTCCCGCTTCATTTCTTCAAACAACTCGCGGTATTCGCCCTTGCGCCCGCGAACCACCGGGGCCAGCACCTGGATGCGGCTGCCCTCCGGCTTGCTGAGCACCGTGTCCACGATCTGCTGCGGCGTCTGCCGGGCGATTTTTTTTCCGCAAACGTGGCAGTGCGGTTCGCCGATACGGGCAAAAAGCAGGCGCAGGTAATCGTAGATCTCGGTAACCGTGGCTACCGTGGAGCGGGGATTTTTGTGGGTGGTTTTTTGTTCGATGGAAATAGCCGGGGAAAGGCCGTCGATATAATCGACGTCGGGTTTCTCCATCAATCCCAGAAACTGCCGGGCATAAGCGCTGAGGGACTCCACGTAACGGCGCTGACCCTCCGCGTAAATGGTGTCGAACGCCAGGCTGGATTTTCCGGAGCCGGACAACCCGGTGATGACCACAAACTGATCACGGGGGATTTCCACGTCGATATTTTTAAGGTTATGCTCGCGCGCACCTTTAACGATAAGGGTGTCTTTTTTCATACCGCCTTCATTTTTTTGAGCCACACCAAATAGTGAACAAAGGTATATACAGAGAAATTGCGATGCAAGAGACAATTTGATTGCGGCCTGACTTTTTTTGCCGGAATCCGATGGTCGTTTGCTTAATCTGTTTTTGTTGAGCTGGCCCTGCCTTCGCTCCACCAGCGCTTTAAGTGCCGCCCCGCTGCTTTGTCGCGATACCAGTTTTCTCCGAAAGTCGCTTCCAGAATCCCGCGCAAACGCCGGGCCTGAAATTCTCCCCACAAAGTGCGAACCGCCCAATCCAGGCCGGGGCGACGAGTCTCCAGGCGCTTTGCGAATGCCTCGGGAACGGGGAAGGGAAAAATCACGGCCGGGCCATAAGCTGTACGGTCTTCGGGTTGGTCGGTTTCCTGAAACACCAGCCAGGCGGCGAAGCGAGCGGTCAGGTGGTTTTCAACATCAAACAAAAGCTTAAAGTCGGCATTGCCAGTAGCGGAAGCGTCCAATTCCGATAAAAGAACCGCCAGTCCTTCCACCAGTCCCGGGGTTGCTTCGCTGGCGGCATTGGGGGCGGCCAGAAGGCCAGTCTGTGCTTTGGCCAATTCCCCGAGGAGGAGAGCCGGTTGCTCGTATCCTTCGCGGTTGCTGACCGCCAGGCGAATATCACCCGGCGGGGAAATGGGCAATGCCAGCGGCGCCGGTGGCGGTAGGGTCAGCTCAGCCGAAATTTGCAGGGCGCTTTGCCGCTCGATCAAAATTCCCAAATCGCTCAGGAGGGATTGTGCTCGCGGATAGGCCGGGCGATCGCCAAATTGCCGGTCCATTTGGGCGCGCAACGTCATCCAGCCCTGCCAGCCCCCTTTCCCCGGCAATCGTTTCAGAAGAGAAGCGAGTTGAGAATCCTCCTGGAGAAATTGTTCAGCTAACAGCAAGGTGCTGTCCCTCTGAAAATTCTGATAATCGCAGACCCAATCGAGAAGACTCGCATAACCGAGCTCTCCGGCGCTTTTATTCAGTTGGCGCCGGAGGCTGTCCTGAAAAGCGGCCAGCTTTTCCAGGGGCATTACCTCCTGCCGGTCTTGTTCCCGCAGCAGGGTCTGCAGGGTTGGAGCGAGGCGCACCGGCCCGTCCGGACCTAAAAGTGCCGCCAGACTATCCTGCCAGGCGGCCCGGGCGGCGGCATTCAATTCTCGCAAAAAGGTTCGCCGGACCCCTTCCAGATCCCGCCGGTCCGGGGCACTCAGATTGGCTTCCAGCAAGTTTTGCAGAGGCAGAAGCTGTTGGGGCCGGAGCAGGGAGTCGAAACCGGCGTAGATCTGGCCGGTCTGGTAAGCCCGGCCATCGCGCATCAGAAACCATTTGAGGAGGTAGCTCTGTTGCCGCACCAGATTCAGCCTGTGGGCCTGCTCCAGAACGATCCTTTTTTGCCGGAGCAGATCGTTCTCACAACCGGCGAGAATCACCGCCAGTATCAACAGAATTGGAAGAAAACGTAAAAGTTTGATCATAAATACACGGCCAGGGTTATTGCGGCCCCCAAAATACTTAACAGGTTAACCAAGTCGTTGTCCATCCAGAAAATGCCCCTGTATTGGCGGGTTTCTTGCCCGCAGTGCTGCGCCCTTTCGGTGATCTTCCCACACGTCTGGCAGCTAAACTGTACCTGCAGGGTGGCGCCCAAAAGGCTGTCCAGGATGCTGCCCCAAAACCCGGCGACCACCACTGCCCAAAACGGGAAAAGCCCGGAAGGGCCATGAAAGGGAAGGGCACTGGCTGCCAGAATCAAGGCTCCGCCCAGACTGGCCAGGGTCCCTGGAAGGGTAATCCCGCCCGATTGTCCCGGGCTTAAGATCCGCCCGTAAAGGATGCTGCGGGGTAGATGCCCGAAGCGCATCCCGATTTCCGATCCCCAGGTGTCTGCGGTGGCTGCCGCCAGGGCGGTCAGAAACAGGGGATACCAAATGGGATTGGGATAAAGACCGTTGAGGATCACCAAAATCCCCGGCAACCCGCCATTGGCCAAAACCTGAATATGATCCCGGCGGTGCCCTTTTGCGGCAATATCGGCCCCTTTGCTTTCCTCCAACGGTCCCAGACGGGACAATAAACTGGATAGCACGAAAAAAGTTAACATGGGAACGATCCAGGCCAATCCGCCGAACCCGGTCAGGAAAAGGGCCAGGAAAAAAGCAGCCGCCGCGCCACCCGGATTCAGAAACCCGACCCGCAGGGAAACAAGCCCGGCCAGGGCGCTGCCCGTAAGCATGTAGCCGAAATCAATCGGGGTAACAATGCCCCTAACCAGGGCCAGAAGGACCAGCGCTGCTACCAGGGGAATCAACAGATTGTCGCTGCCCCGGCTTCCAAGAGCCTCGGCAAGGGTTACCGGCACAGCCACCAGCAGGGCAATAGCCAGAGCTTCTCCCGTATTAAACGGCGCCGCAATAAGGCTGCTGGTTAATACCCCAACCGAAATTACGAGTGATGCCGCAAACAAAAGAGCGCTTCCGGCGAGCGTTTTTTTATCCCCGGTGAGGCTAAAAGGGCGACTTTGCCACGGCAACCGGCTGCCCAGGGCGGCAAGGGGATCTCCGATAGCCAGCAATAGCACCGCCGCCATAAAAATGCGGGGATGGTCTTGCCAGACCCAGATGCTCAGGAGGGCCATGGCCAGGGGAAAGAAAAAGGTGCCGTAACTCCGGCGCCTCCCGTGGAGGCTTTCCAAAAGTCCTCTCCGGATAAAAACGAGGGACAGCAAGGCGTAGCTCGTCCACATCAACACCAGCAGAACAGCGTTATCCACCCACCACAAACTGCCCACGGCGGCCAGACCGGTTGCCAGGTGGACCAGTTTACGGGTAAATTCTGTAGGAAGGCTAAACCGGCGCTGCAATACTTCGGCAAGGAGGATGATGGCGTTAATGCCCAGAAAAAGCCGGAAGATTTGCCACCAGGATTCCCCCGATGGCAAATCCGCAAAAAAGCCCGTCAAAATCCGCCTACCTTACCACGATGTTGACCAGCTTGTTGGGCACCACGATAACCTTGACAATCGTTTTGCCCTCAATAAAGTTGGGCACCCGCCCGGCCGTTTTGGCGATGGCTTCGACCTCGTCTTTGGGAAGAGACTTATCGACTTCCATTTCCCCGCGCAACTTGCCGTTCACCTGAACGGCATAGGTTACGGTATCGGAAGTCAGCAATTTGGGGTCGAATGTCGGCCAGGGCTGGTAAGCCATGCTTTGCTGGTGACCCATAGACGCCCACAGTTCCTCGGCCAAATGCGGGGCAAAGGGATTGAGCAGGATCAAAAAGGTCTCCATCAGAGATTTGGGCAGATCGGTCCATTTGTTGGCTTCATTAACGAAGGTCATCATGGCGGCAATGGCGGTGTTGAAGCGCAGGCCTTCGATGTCCTCGGTAACCTTTTTGATGGCCTCGTGTAAGGTGCGCAGTTCCGCGGGTTCCGCCGGGCGGTCCACCACCGTATCCAGCAGGCGGCCGTCTTCGCTTTTCATCAGGCGCCACACCCGGTTCAGAAACCGGTGGACGCCTTCCACACCTTTCATGCTCCACGGCTTCATCTGCTCGAAGGGACCGATGAACATTTCGTACAGGCGCAGGGTGTCCGCCCCGTAATCCCGCACGATTTCATCCGGATTAATGACGTTGCCCCGGCTTTTGCTCATTTTGAAGGAACGGGCATCGATGCGAATGGCGGGATCTTCCTTCCACACAAATGCGTCGCCTTTTTTCTCGACATCCTGCTCGCCGATGCGTTCCCCGCTAAACTGGCTGCCTTCCGCCTTTTCCGCGGAAACGGGATTGCCCTGCGCGTCGCGGAACAGGGTGTATTCGGTTTCGCCCAGGATAATCCCCTGATGCACCAGTCGTCCGAAGGGCTCCGGGGTAGAAACCACTCCGATATCAAAAAGCACCATGTGCCAGAAACGGGCGTATAACAGGTGCAGAACCCCGTGCTCGGCCCCCCCGATATACAGGTCCACGTCCATCCAGTATTTTTCCAGCTCCGGATCCACCAGACGATCCGGATTATGAGGATCGATAAAGCGCAGGTAATACCAGCAGGAACCCGCCCATTGCGGCATGGTGTT
>JAGRBF010000432.1 GCA_020434205.1 Calditrichota bacterium
TCCCTTCAGGGCGAGCAGATTGCCGCTTCGCTGAGCGAACTCTCCGCCCAGGAAACCCTGGCCACCAGCGAGGTGAAGCGCGCCAAAGTGCAGCGGGATTACCTGGCCCAGCGTGCGGCGCGGATTCGCCAGCTCTTTTCGGAAAAAAGCGCCTCCCGCCAGCAGTTGGACGACATCGAAAACCAGCTCCAGCAGGCTGAGATCGGCTATCACAAAGCCAATCAGAATCTGGCGACCATTGCCGCCAAAGGGCGCCAGCTTAAAGCGCAGCGTGCCCTGCTGGCCAAAAAAATTCGCGATGCCTGCATCGCCGCGCCGCTTTCCGGTCGTATCGCGGAATTGTTCTACGAGGTGGGGGAGGCGGTGGCGCCCATGACCCCGGTTGCCGAACTGGTTGGCCTCGAAAAGGTTGATGCCAGGATTTACCTGCCGGAAAGCCGGTTGGGGGCGATTGCCTACGACCAGCAGGTTTCTGTGAAAATCGACGGACGGGAGGAAAGCCTGAGCGGGCGCATTTCCTGGATCAGCCCCAAAGCGGAATTCACCCCCAAGGCGGTTCTTACCGACGATACCCGCTCGTCCCTGGTATATGCCGTTAACGTGGAGATCAACAATCCCGAAGAAATCCTCAAACACGGGATGCCGGTGGAAATTCTGCTGGAGCGCCCGGAGGCCGAATAATGCACCACCTGATCGTCGATAACGTGGCCAAAACCTACGGCGAAACCCGGGCCCTCAAGGGCGTTTCCCTGGCCGTGGAAAAAGGGGAATTGTTCGGGCTGATCGGTCCGGACGGGGCCGGCAAAACCACCCTGCTGCGCTCCATCTGCACCCTGCTGGTGCCGGACAGCGGTTCCATTACCGTTGCGGGCCTGGACATCAGCCGGGATGTGCCGGCCATCCGCGCCATTTTAGGCTACATGCCGCAGCGATTTTCCCTGTATCAGGACCTTTCGGTTGCCCAGAACCTGCGCTTCTTCGCCGACCTGTTTCAGGTGCCCAAACACGAGCGCCCGGAACGCCTGGCCCGCTTGTATCACTTCTCCCGCCTGGAGCCCTTCAAGAGCCGCCTGGCCGGCAATCTTTCCGGGGGGATGAAGCAAAAGCTGGCCCTTTCCTGCGCGCTGATCCATACCCCGGAAATCCTGGTCCTGGACGAGCCGACCTTTGGGGTGGACCCCGTTTCCCGGCAGGAATTCTGGGAAATCCTGCACCAGATTCGCGCCGGTGGCACCACCATCGTGGTGTCGACCGCCTACATGGACGAGGCCGACCAGTGCGATCGCATTGCCCTGTTTTTTGAAGGTGAAATTGCCGCCATGGGGAGTCCCGCCGCGGTAAAAGGGGCCTTCCCCTATCGCGTTTACCGGCTCTCCGGAACCGCCCTTCAGGATCTGAAAACCTTTCTGGAAGGGCAGCCTGAGGTCCGCGGGATTCAGCTCTTCGGCGATGCCCTGCACGTCAGCTTTTCGGAAAAACCGTCCCCGGAAACCTGGCGGGAATGGGCGCGGCGCGGAGGCTTTCCGGGATTGCGCTGGGAGGAAATTTCCCCCAGCATCGAAGACGTTTTTCTGGCCCACATGGCGGGGGAAACGGCATGAATGAAATCGCGGTGCAAACCCAAAACCTCACCCGCCGCTTCGGCAAATTTACGGCGGTCGACCGCCTCACCATCACCGTATCCCGCGGGGAAATCTTCGGTTTTCTGGGCGCTAACGGGGCCGGCAAAACCACCGCCATCCGCATGCTGTGCGGATTGCTGCTGCCTTCGGAAGGGGAGGCCACCGTGGCGGGGTTTGACGTCTACAAAAGCAGCGAGGCGATCAAAAAAAACATCGGCTATATGAGTCAGCGCTTTTCCCTCTACGACGACCTGACCATTTCCGAAAACATCGATTTTTTCGGCGGGGTTTACGGACTTTCACCAGCGCTGATCGAGGAACGCAAGGAAGCGCTGATCGAGCAGGTGGGGCTGGGGGATTTCCGCAAGCGCCTCACCCGGGATCTGCCTCTGGGCTTCAAACAGCGCCTGGCGTTGGGGTCGGCCATGCTGCACGATCCCCCCATCATTTTCCTGGACGAACCCACCTCCGGGGTGGATCCCCGCGCCCGGCGCGAGTTCTGGAGCATCATCAACGAGCTGGCGGCAGCCGGGAAAACCGTTTTCGTGACCACCCATTTTATGGATGAAGCGGAATACTGCCATCGCGTTTCCATTATGCGCGCCGGCAAACTGATCGCCCTGGATTCCCCGGGCAAGCTCAAGGAAAGTTATGGCCGCAATAATATGCAGGACGTCTTTGTGGCCCTGGTAAACGACGAAGACCCCCGCCCGGAGGAACAATTATGAATCCCAGACGCGTGGCGGCGATCAGCGCCAAAGAATTCATCCACATCATCCGGGACCCGCGCACCCTGCTGATCATTTTTATCATGCCGGTATTGTTGCTGATGATGTTTGGCTATGCCTTCAACCTGGAGATTCAGGACGTGCGGGTCGCGGTGATCGACGACGACAACAGCGCCCTTTCCCGGCAGTTGATCGAGCGCTTCGAGGGCAGTCCGTTTTTCACCGTCTTTCATTATCAGGGTTCGCGGGAGGACCTGGAAACCCTCTTCCTGGAGCGCGATGCCCGGGCCATTCTGTCCATCCCGGAAAATTTCGCCGCCACCCTTATCGGGAAACATCCGGCGGGGATTCAGGTGATCATCGACGCCACCGATCCCAACGCCGCCACCAGCATCAACAACTACTGCCGGCAGATCGTCACCGACTTCAACGCCGGGCTAAGCGGGGGAGCGGCCATGCCCTTTACCCTGGAAAGCAACATCTGGTACAATCCGGAGATGCGCAGCGCACCCTTTTTTGTGCCGGGCATTCTGGCCCTCCTGCTGATCATGATCTCCGCGCTGCTCACCAGCATTACCATCACCCGGGAAAAGGAAAGCGGAACCCTGGAACAGATCCTGGTGTCGCCCATTCGCCCGGGCGAGATTATCATCGGAAAGGTGCTGCCCTACATCCTGATCGCCTTTCTGGACGGCAGCATGATCCTGATTCTGGGGGTCACCGTTTTTAAGGTGCCCTTTGTGGGCAGTCTTTTCCTGCTGGCCCTGCTGATGGCCCTTTTCGTGCTCACCGCCCTTTCCCTGGGGCTGATTTTATCGACCATCGCCTCCACCCAGCAGGTGGCCATGATGCTGGCCTTCGTGCTAACCCTACTGCCCACCCTGCTGCTGTCCGGTTTCATTTTTCCCCTGGCGTCCATGCCGCTGCCCCTGCAGCTGATTTCCACCATTGTGCCCGCCAAATATTTTCTGGTGATCGTCCGGGGAATTCTGCTGAAGGGCAATACCATTGCCGAGCTGCTGGTGCAGGTGCTCTGGCTGGCGGGAATGTCCGTGGTGTTGCTGACCATTTCCTGGCGCAAATTCAGTACTAATCTGGAACGATAAGCTATGACCAAAATTTTCTACATGATCCGCAAGGAGTTTCTGCAGATTTTCCGAACCCGGGAGATGGTGGCCATCCTGTTCATCATGCCGGTAATCCAGATGGTGGTGCTGGGATTTGCGGTCACCAACGAGGTGAAGCACATCACCCTGATTATTGCCGACCGGGACAACAGCCGCCTCAGCCGCGAGATTGTCGCCGCCTTCAGCAATACCGACCGCTTCGACATCACCGGGCGGGAAACCGACGTGCGGGAAATCGGGCTGGATATTCACCGCTGGAAAGCCCAGGCGGCCCTCATCATTCCCAATCATTTCGGGCGGGATTTCCGGCGCGGCCTGCGCCCCGATATTCAGATGATCGTCGACGGCCTGGACGGCAACGCCGCCGGGGTTTCGGTGGGATACGCCGGCGGGATCCTGCGGGAATGGGCGGAAGCACAGGCCCGACAAACCCCGCGCCTGGCCATGGTGAAGCAGAATACCCCGCAATTGGAGCTGATCGAACGGCTCTGGTACAACCTCGACCTGCGCAGCGCCCAGTATATGGTGCCCGGAATTATCGTGGTGCTGCTGACCATCATTTCCATGCTGCTCTCCGCCCTCAGCCTGGTGAAGGAGCGCGAGGTGGGAACCCTGGAGCAACTGATGGTGACCCCGCTGAGCCGTTTCGAGCTGCTGATGGGCAAGCTGGCCCCCTTCCTGATCCTGGCCTTCATCGAATTTTTTGTGGTGCTGGGCGCCGCCCAGGTGATCTTTCCCATCACCATGAAAGGCAGTTACGCCCTGCTCAGCCTGGAGGCATTCCTTTATCTCTTCACCACCATCGGCCTGGGGGTGATGATCTCCACCATCGCCAAATCCCAGCAGCAGGCCCTCTTCCTGAGCTGGTTCTTTATGCTTTTTCTGCTGATGATGAGCGGCCTGTTTATTCCCATCGCCAACATGCCGCAGTTTCTACAGGACCTGACCCTCCTCAATCCCATGCGCTATTTTATGGCCATCATCCGGGATGTTTTCCAGAAAGGCTCCGGCTGGCAATACCTCTTCACGGATACCTGGCGTATGACCTTGCTGGGAACCCTGATCTTCGCGGTGAGCGTGCTGCGCTTCCGCAAACGGGTTTCGTGATTTTGGCGCTTGGCCGTGTGCCGGGAATGTGCTTTATTTAGATAATAAGTCTGTAGGTTTTTAGGCTATAGATACCCTTGCCGGGCAATCCCCAACAGCCTAAAAACCTACAGCCTAAAAACCCATAGCCTAAAAACCCATAGCCTAAAAACCCATAGCCCAAAAACCTAATCGCATGAAATTCGAAAGTCAGGACAGCCGTCGTTTTTTTTATCTGTTGCTGTTGGCGGCAGGAACCACCGCATATTTTCTGCTTTCCCCCTATCTGGCAACCATCGTTTTTTCCCTGGTCACCGTTACCATGTTCATGCCGGTTTACAACCGCATCCTGAAATGGTTTAAGGGACGGGAAGCGCTGAGCACCGCCGCGGTAATTCTGGTCATTTTTTTGCTGATTCTCGGTCCCCTGGCATTGGTGGTAAACCTGACCGTAACCCAGGCGGCGGAGATCCAGCGCGATGTAACCGGGCTGCTGGCCGGTAAAACGGACGGTCTGGATCTGGATATCGCCCTGGAATACGTTAACGGGATGATCAACAAACTGCCCTTCCTCACCGAAGAAATGGTGATTACCGCCGACCAGGTTCGGGCCTGGATCCAGGACATTCTCAATCCCATATTTTCTTTTCTGGCGGATTGGGCTCTCCAGTTGGGCAGTTCCGGGGCGGAGCTGATGATCAAAATGGTCATTTTTATCGCCATTCTGGCGGTGATGTTTTCCCGCTACGGGCGTTTTCTGCAGCTGGTCAAGGACCTCAGCCCCCTGGACGACGACCTGGATCAGCATTATATCGACCGCATTACGGTGATGACCAAGTCCATGGTGCTGGGGGTTTTCATCATCGCCATCGTTCAGGGATTGATGACCGGGATTCTCTTCTGGATTACCGGCGTTAAATACGTGGCCTTTCTGACCCTGATCTCAATCTTTCTCTCCATTTTGCCGGCCGGCAGCCAGATCCTGGCGGTGCCGGTGGGTATTGGCCTGCTGCTGATGGGCAATATCTGGCAGGGGGTGGTGTTGATTGCCGGTTCCCTGCTGGGGGTGGGTAGCATCGACAATATTCTCCGTCCTTTTCTGGTTTCCAGGGAAAGCGAGCTGAACATTGCCCTTCTGCTGCTCAGCGTTTTCGGCGGGGTTAATCTCTTCGGCTTTCTCGGGATTATCTATGGCCCGGTAGTGATGATTTTTCTGGTGACCACCATAGAGATTTACCTGGATCACTTCCGAACCGTTCAATCCTCATGATCCCCACCCTGCATATCAATCCGGTTCTGTCCGAGCGGCAGCGCCGCCAGGCCGCCCTGGTCTATTATCAGTCTTTTGCCGGTAATTTTGCCCCGCTTTCCCGTTCCCCTCGTCAGGTGGTTCGCCTGCTGTGCCGCGCCTTGAATCCGGAGCGGACCGTGGTCGTTTTTGCCGGGGACCGGGTGGTGGCGGTGGCCGGCATGCGCTTTCGCGGTCAGCAGATGCTCCATTTTCGCCTGTCTCACCTGGCCCGGCACCTGGGCTGGTGGCAGGGGCTGTTAAGCCAAACCACCACCGGCTATCTGTTGCGCAGCCAGGAGCCGGACGAACTGCTGGTGGACGGCCTGGCGGTGCGGGAATCCTGGCGGGGGCGGGGGATCGGCAAGCGCTTGCTGACCGCCATCAAGGAAATCGCCTGCTCCGAAGGGCTGTCCGTGGTGCGTCTCGAAGTGGAGGCGGACAATTCGGCGGCCCTGGGATTATACCGCAAAATGGGCTTCCGGGAGGTGTTCTTCTGGGAGCAGGACCCGCTGCCCCCGGAAGAGAAAATTTCTATGGAATGGCCGGTCCATCCGGAGACTTACCGGGAATTATCCCCGGAAAAAAACCGGTTTCCGGGACGGATCCATCGCAGGTGAGGCATTGGTGTGGGTATGAGGTGGGCAGCGATGAACCCATGCCCCGGGCCGGTGACCGGTCTTTTCTTATATAGATGCAAAATGCCCGGAAATTCCACACGCCAAAATAGAATTGGCATGCGCAAAGCCGTTTCGCCCATTCGCCGTAGTAAAACAAAAATATTTTTGAAATTTCCCCTTCACAGTGTAGTTTTCAGAACTCGTTTATTTGTTTGAGCATTTGGAAAGACAGAACTTTGATAAAAATTGCCCTCAAGCGTTTCGCGGCGCGCTTTATTGACCGCCGCTTCCTGAAGTTTGCCACCATCGGCGGAAGCGGTATCCTGGTCAATTTCTCCATTCTCTACACCCTCACGGAGTATGCCGGGATTCATTACAGCATTTCCAGCCTGGTCGCCATTGAAGTAGCGGTGATGTTCAATTTTTTCCTGAACGATCGCTGGACCTGGAAGGATCGCCAGAACGGCTCGCGCCTGCGCCGTATGCTGCGTTTTCACCTGGCCGCCGGGGTCTCCGCCTTTTTTGGCAACTGGTCGGTGCTGGTATTTACCACGGAAACCCTCGGGGTTCACTACCTGTTTGGAAACCTGCTGGGAATTTGGGCCGGTTCGCTGATGAACTTTTTCATCAACGACGCCTGGACTTTCCGGGAAGTACCGGTGGTGGAAGCCGCGGAGCTGGAAGAAACCCTGCCCTAGTAGACTGTCAATTATGGTAAGTCCTGTTCGTCATCCCGGCA
>JAGRBF010000433.1 GCA_020434205.1 Calditrichota bacterium
AATCGCTTCTGGCGCGTAACGTCAAATATAATAAAAAGTGTCACTGATAACGAATATGACAGGTCGCGAACCATCACCACCATTCCAAATTCCGACCTGCTTTACAAAAAATGGTTAATCCGGAGAAAAACATGTGTTTAGCTCGTAATTTCATTATTGTGAGTCTTTTTGTTGCTGCGGCAATTTTTGCCCAAACCGAAAAAGGCGATCCGGAAGGTTTTATCTTCACCGAAAAGATCAACCTGAGCAGCACCCCGGTCAAAAACCAGTGGCGCACCGGAACCTGCTGGAGCTTTGCCACCTCCTCCTTTATCGAAGCCGAGGTGCTCCGCAAAAACGGCAAGGCCATCGACCTCTCGGAGATGTTCAACGTCCGCAACACTTATCCCATGAAGGCCAAACTGTTCGTGCGGTATCACGGCAAGCGCACCTTCGACAGCGGCAGCCTTTCCGGGGACATGATGCGCATTTTCCGGGTTTACGGAGCGGTTCCCGAGTCCGCTTATCCGGGTTTTCTTCCCGAATTCGAACGCCATAATCACAAAGAGCTCGATGCGGTTCTCAAGGCCATGATGGATGTGTTCGTGGAAAATCCGGCCGGAGCCCTCAGCGACCGGTGGCTGCCGGCGGTGGAAGGGGTGCTGGATGCTTACCTCGGCGAAATGCCGGAGAACTTCACCTACAACGGGAAATCCTATACCCCCAAAAGTTTTGCGGCAAGTCTGGGCATCAACCCGGACGATTACGTCGAATTGACCTCCTTTACCCATCATCCCTTTGATGAAAAAATCGTTCTGGAATTACCGGACAACTGGGCGGATAACCGCTACTTCAATATTCCCCTCGACGAGTTGATGAAAGTTTTGAACCGATCCCTGGAAATGGGGTATACGGTTGGATGGGACGGGGACGTTTCCGAGAAGACCTTCAACTCGCGCAAAGGACTGGCGACCTTGCCACTGCGGCCCTGGGATCTGCTGAGCTCGGGGGAGCGCAACCGCCTGCAGGAAAAGCCGGAAGCGGAAATTGAGGTTACCCAGGCGGTGCGCCAGGTTATGTTCGACAATTACACCACCACGGACGACCACCTGATGCACATTACCGGTATCGCCAGCGACCAAAACGGGGACACCTATTACATCACCAAAAATTCCTACGGTGAGGAGCGCGGTCCCTACCAGGGTTTTGTCTACATGTCGGAATCCTACACCCGCGCCAAAACCGTGTCGATCCTGGTTCACAAGGACGTGTTGCCGAAAGATTTGGCGAAACGAATGGGACTTTAGGCGGCCCGATGACCCGAAGCCTTTACCGATACCGCGGCACCTTTAAGGCGACTCTGTTTGCCATCGCCATTGTCCTGCCCATTGTTTTCCTGTATTACACTCAGGTGCAGGTGGCGGAGCTTCAGGAACAAAGCCGCGATTTCCAGAAGCTGCGGGTCCAGCTTTTTGCGGAAAGCATCAATAACGACGACATCGTCGACATCAACTTTTTTTTCACCAACATCATTCAGAATACCGATTACCCGGTTATTTACTGCGATGCGGACAGCAATCCCCAGTTCTGGGTTAATACCAGCATTCCCCACTCCACCCAGGCCACCCGCGATCCCAAAATCGTTTCGGTTTTGAAGCAGCAGATGCAGGATTTTGCCGAGGTGAATCCCCCCATCGCCATCACGTACGAAAACAATCTGCTGGGACTTTATTATTACGGAGAATCCCAGATCATCCGGCGTCTTCGGCTGCTGCCCTATTTTGAAATTGCCGCGGTGGCATTGTTCATCCTGATCGGCTATCTGGGGTTCAGCTCCATCCGCAAAAACGAGGAACGCCTCATCTGGGTGGGCATGGCCAAGGAAACCGCCCACCAGTTGGGCACCCCGCTGTCCGCCCAGATCGGCTGGCTGGAATATCTGAAAAGCTCTCCGGAATCGCTCAAGAAAGTGCTGCCGGAGCTGGAGAAGGACCTCAAGCGACTGCAGATCATCACCAACCGCTTTTCCCAGATCGGCTCCAAGCCGGAACTGAAGACGGAAAACCCCTTTGAGTTGATCGGTGAAACGGTCCAGTATTTCCGGAATCGTATTCCCCAGAAAAACGGGGGAACCCGGATTCTCTCCGAGCTGGACCCCAACCTGACCCGTCTGCAGCTCAACAGCGAGCTGTTTTCCTGGGTTCTGGAAAACCTGATCAAAAATGCCCTGGACGCCATGGGCAGCAAGGGCGGCACCATCACCATCACCACCGGTATGGAAAATACCCGGCAGGCTTTTGTGGATGTCGCCGATACCGGCAAGGGCATTCCGGCCGCCCGGCGCAAGGATATTTTCCGCCCCGGCTACAGCACCAAAAAGCGGGGCTGGGGACTGGGACTCAGCCTGGCGCGCCGCATCGTGGAAGAATATCACGGCGGCAGGCTCCTTCTCAAGGAAAGCAAACCCGGCGAGGGAACCACCTTTCGCATTCTGCTCAATCTCGATCCGGATTCCGGCGCCTGAACGATCCCCCTCTCCCGACCCTCTCCCGCGGAAGGCCATAACCGCTGCATCATGCAATTTTTGTGAATTTTGTGCGAAAATTAATTTTATTTTGCGGAAAAACTTCCGATCATGTCTTAATAATCAGGGGATTCGGCGCTGGCGCGAGCGGCGGCTTTGGCATTATCCCCGGCAAACCGGCTATGATTCGACTCTTTCTACCGCTTTTGATGATGTTTTCCGGCCTGTCCGGTCTCGGAGCACAGGATCTTTCCGGCGAAGCCGCCAGGGTTGAGATGCTGCTAAAGCTGTGCACCGCAAACCGCGGGTATGCTGCCGCAGGCATAGACACCTTCCGGATTGCCATTGTCTATGACAGGACAGATTCCGCCAGTACCAGACTTGCGATACGCTACCGGGATCTGATCGGGCAAATGCCCGAATTGCCTTTCCGCAGTATTCCCAACGCCATATCCCTCTCTGCGGCTACCGCCAGCGACTCTTTGAATTGGCCCGGGCTGCACGCCGTTATCGGAATTCCCGGGGACGCGGCAGCCGCGGCGACCTTGCTGGCCAAATGCAATGCGCATCAGGTTTTGTCCCTGACCACCAGCCGCGAACTTTTTGAACGCGGTTTCGCTATCGGCGTTTACATGCGTCCGGACCAACAGCCGGAGATTTGGTTTAACATCCCGGTGCTCAAGAACGAAGGAG
>JAGRBF010000434.1:0-2754 GCA_020434205.1 Calditrichota bacterium
GAGGACGCCCGCCTTTTTACCGCCCACATGCTGATGGAAATGGCGCGCATGAGCTGCGACGACGGGCTGGTGATGCAGATCCATCCCGGGGCCCTGCGCAACCACAATCGCCGGGTGTTCGAGCGCTTTGGGGCGGATAAGGGAGCGGATATTCCCCTGCCAACCGAATACACCCGCAACCTGCGACCTCTGCTGAATACCTATGGCAACCACCCCAACCTGCGGGTGATTGTCTTTACCCTGGACGAATCCACCTATGCCCGGGAGCTGGCTCCCCTGGCCGGCCACTATCCCGCCATGCGTCTGGGACCCCCGTGGTGGTTCCACGACAGCATCGAAGGCATGACCCGTTTTCGCCAGCGGGTCACCGAAACGGCGGGGATTTATAACACGGTGGGTTTCAACGACGACACCCGGGCTTTCCCCAGCATTCCCGCCCGCCACGATTTATCCCGCCGGGTGGACAGCAATTTTCTGGCCGGCCTGGTGGCGCGGCACATCATCGATATGGCCGATGCGCGGGTGATGAGCCGGGCTCTGGCTTACGATCTGGTGAAGGAAGGCTATCGGTTGTAATGATGACAGAACCCCATACCCTCAAAACCATCCGCATCCATCCGACGGACAATGTTATTATCGCCCTGAAGGATTTGAGCGCGGGAGAGCGCCTGTCTGCCGGGGAGATTTCCATCGTCCTGAAGGAGCCGGTGAAGCCGGGCCATAAAATTGCCCTGATATCCATTTCCGCCTTCGACAAGGTGATCAAATACGGGCACGTGATCGGCCATGCTACCGGGGACATTCAGCCGGGGGAATGGGTGCATTCTCACAATCTGGCCACCGATCTGAGCGGGGAGTTGAGTTATACCTTTAAGCCCGGGACCCGGGAGGCCGGACCGGAAAGCGCTTCCATGCCCGGCTTTATGGGGTATCGCCGCTCCGACGGACGGGTGGGCATCCGCAACGATATCTGGGTTATCAATACGGTGGGCTGTGTAAACAGCTCCGCGGAACGCATTGCCCGCATCTGCAACGAACGGTTTGGCGGCAAGGGCATCGACGGGGTTTATACCTTCGCCCATCCCTACGGTTGCAGTCAGCTGGGGGACGATCTGGGCCTCACCCGCCGAATTCTGGCCGGGCTGATGCGCAATCCCAACGCCGGTGGCATTCTGCTGATGGGCCTGGGCTGCGAGAACAACCAGATGGAAGAGCTGCTGGAGATTGCCGGCAATCCGGATCCCGCCCGCTTGCGCCGCTTCTATTCCCAAAAAGTCGGGGACGAAATCGAAGCGGGCATCGAAGCGGTCGGGGAGCTGTACGAGATTGTCAAAAACGATCGGCGGGTCGAATGTCCCTTTTCCGATCTGGTGATCGGCCTGAACTGCGGCGGCTCGGACGGGTTCTCCGGCATTTCCGCCAACCCCCTGCTGGGGCAGCTTTCCGATCGCCTCAGCGCCTGGGGGGGCATCCCGGTGCTCACCGAAGTTCCGGAGATGTTCGGCGCCGAGCAGCAGCTGATGAACCGGGCCCGGGACCGCCGCACCTTCGAGGAGCTGGTGGCGATGATCAACGGCTTCAAGCAGTATTTTATCCGCCATCATCAACCGGTGTACGAAAATCCCTCTCCCGGAAACAAGGAAGGGGGGCTTACCACCCTGGAAGAAAAATCCCTGGGCGCCATTCAGAAGGGCGGCAGCGCGCCGGTGGCACAGATTCTGGATTACGGGGTGGGGGTGGATCTCTCCCGCCGGGGAGGTCTGGCGCTGATCAATTCTCCCGGCAACGACGGGGTCTCCACCACCGCCCAGGTGGCCAGCGGCGCCGCTCTGATGATTTTTACCACCGGCCGCGGCACCCCTTTGGGCACCCCGGTGCCCACCGTGAAGGTGTCTTCCAACAGCGCCATTTATCATCAGAAGCCGCATTGGATAGACTTCAACGCCGGTGCCTTGCTGGACGGTGAGGTGTCCATGCCGGAGCTGACCCGCCGTTTCATCGACTATCTGGTGGCGGTGGCTTCGGGGGAAAAGCGCACCAACAACGAAATCAACGACTATCGGGAAATCGCCATCTGGAAGGAAGGAGTAACCCTGTAATGTTTCCTCCCATTCTCAACGCGGAACGCCTGGGCCAATTGCGGGAAAAAGGCGGCAGTGCCGCTGCTTTGCCCCCGGAAGCGGTGAGCCGTTTTCCCGAAAAGATTCTGCAGTTTGGGTCCGGCGCCTTCCTGCGGGGGTTTTTCGATTTTTATGTCGACCAGGCCAACCGCGAAGGGCATTACCGCGGGAGAATCGCCGTGGTGCAATCCACCGGCGGGGGGCGGGCCAATATCTTTAAGGAACAAGACGGGCTCTTCACCAACGTGGTCCAGGGACTGCGCAACGGGGAGGCGGTGGAAGAACTGACCGTCAATGCCTCGGTGAGCCGGGCCCTTTCCGCCGGGGAAGAGTGGCCGCAGGTGCTGAGTCTGGCGGAAAATCCGGAGCTGGAAATCGCCATTTCCAACACCACCGAGGTGGGCATTGCCCTGGACCAGCAGGACCGCCCGGATCTCAATCCGCCCCGTTCCTTTCCCGGGAAGCTGACCGCGGTTTTATACCATCGTTTCCGGACCTTCCGCGGCGATACCACCAAAGGCCTGGTTGTTTTGCCCTGCGAGTTGCTGGAGAACAACGGCCTGTTGCTGGGGGAGATCGTCCTGAAGCTGGCTGAAATCTGGCAGCTGGGCAGGGAGTTTCAGGAATGGGTGCT
>JAGRBF010000434.1:2862-3008 GCA_020434205.1 Calditrichota bacterium
TATCGCGACGGCCTGATGACCACCGCCGAAGTGTACAGCCTCTACGCCATCCAGGGTGGGGAGACGGTGCGGGATAAGCTGGCCTTCCTGCTGAAAAACCCGGCGGTGATCGTGGCAAAGGACATTAGCCCCTACCGGGAGCGCAA
>JAGRBF010000042.1 GCA_020434205.1 Calditrichota bacterium
CTTGCGCACCAAATTGGGAAAGGCCCCGACGAGACTGTCGCTGAGGGCCTCGATAGCCGCGACATCCATATACCCCGGGCGAAGAATGTTTGCCTCGCTTTCCGGGCGGGGAAGCACCCGGGCCGGAATCCCCAGCTCCCGCAGTTGCAGCAGTTGGCCGGCGCTCACCAGCAGGGTTTGTTCGGGAGCCGGCAGTCCGGGAATGGTGAGGCCGATGTCCGCCAGGCGGTCCCCCTCCTCGCCGGTAAGCCCGGAGAGATGCACGAGGATTTGCGGCGCGCTCTCTTCCCCGGGCAGGGGAAGCCAAAGCAGCATTAAAAGGCTTATGATAAAAAAGCGTTTCATGCCCACCTGAGGTATGGATTGGGGAAGCTACACCCGGATGAAAATCCGGAAAGGTTCGTAAGCTAAGGAGGTTAAAGCCCTTTGCCAAATTTTTAGGTGATGATTGTCAAAAATGGCGGCGGCTAGCGGGGCAAGGTCCCAAAGGAACTACCTCAAAAGGGAATGAAGGGACCGCTCAGCCCGTAACGCTCCCGGCGCAGGGCGGTCAATTGGCGGATGGCTGCTTCGGGTAAATCCGCCACCGTGCCCACCTGCAGCGCCCCGTAGTAAACCCGAGCCACTTGCTCCAGGGTTTCCAGCAGGAAAAGGGCGGCGGTGAGGCTGGTGCCCAGGGTCAGGCTGCCGTGGCGATCCAGCAGAACCGCGTCTGTTTGGCGTATAAACGGCAGGATGCTTTCCGGCACTTCCCGGGTAGAGGGCAAGGCAAAAGGGGCGGTCGGCACCTTGCCGAGCAGAACCACCGATTCGGCCAGAATGGGACGATCCAATCCGTAACCGGCCAGCATCAGGGACAGGCAGGTGGGCGGATGGGCGTGGATAACGGCCCGGATTTCCGGTCGCTCGCGGTAGCAGACCAGATGCATTTTGATTTCCGAAGAGGGGGCCAATTCTCCTTCCAAACGGCGCCCTTCCGGATCGATCACCACCAGATCCGTCGCTGCCAGCTCACCTTTGCACAGTCCGCTGGGGGTAGCCAGGATCCGCTTTTCATCCAATCGGATGCTGATATTGCCCTCGCCGGCGACAATCAACCCGCGCTGGTATAACCTGGCGCCCAGGGCAACGATGGCCCGGCGCTGCTGTTGTTCGAAATTGGTCATCAGTTGTTCAGATCGTAAAGGATGCGCAGCATGGCGAACAGGAAGGCGGCCCCGGGCAGCAACAGGGGCAGGATCAGGCGCCGGAAGGAGAAACCTTCACCAATCTGCCAGCCGCCTTCGGCACTGACCTGCAAATCCCCGGAAATGCCGTCCAGCACCACCGCCCGGGAGGGATTATCGCGGTGATAAAGCATCAATTCTTCGCGGTCGTCCAGCATGTCCCCGAACAGATGGGACCTTTCCTCACGCTCAAAAGATTCGCCCTCAGCCTGGTACTGGAAGACCAGCCGGAAAACGGTCTGCTCGTTGATTTTGGTATTGGTCGGTTCTTTTTTGCTCAGCCTGCCCACGGTAACCAGCCCATTGCGGAGCAGCTCGTTGGCATGGCGGCCCACCCGCAGGGCGGCCGAAACGAAAAAGAGCCCGATCAGGGGAAAAATGAGGATAAAAGACAGCCAGATGGGGTTCTGGCTGCGGTCGGTTCCTTCGATGCGGGCCACCTCGGGATCGCCAGGCAGAAATTCCACGGAAACGCGGTCTCCCGGGTCCAGCCATATCCCGCGGGCGTAGCTGGTGGCGAAATAACGTTGGCTGTCCGCTGCGGTAAAGAGAAAATCAACTTCATACACCGACTGCTCATTGATGCGAACGTTGGTATCCCTCACCTCGCGCACCACCCCGCTGGCGATTTCCGCTGAGCGCGACAGTTGAAAATCCTCCACCACCTCGTAGCCCGGCAAAAAAATGCTGGAAAAAATCATCCCCACCAGCAGGAAAATCCAGCCGATAAAGGAGATCACCCCGCCGAAAAGATTGCGGATTCTAAGGTCCAGCGCTACCGGGCGCGGCGGCGATTCCAGTTCGGATATGCGTTGGATCATGAACCTATCACCTCCAGGCAGCGATCAATTTCCGCAGCGGTGTTGTAGTGAACAATCCCCAGGCGAACCATGCCTTCCTCTAACGCTAAGCCGAGGTGCTTTACCACCTCCACCGCATAATAATGGCCGGCCCAGGCAAAAATGTTTTCGGCGGCCAGTTGCCGGACCATCTCGGCCGGTTTGCGGCCCTCCCGGGTAATGGCCACGGTGGGAACCCGCCAGTCGAGCTCCCGGGAAGCGGTGATCCCGTAAATGCGGATTCCGGGAATCCCCGTCAGGCCGGTCAACAAATGTTCGACCAGCTTTTTTTCGTAGGCCTGAATGCCGGCCATGGCCGCATGCAGGATCCGCGGCCGATTTTTCAAATGATCAAACTGAGCCTGAAATTCGGCAGCCTGGGTTTCTCCCAGCCAGGCCAGATAGCTGAGGGCGCCGATTACCCCGGCCTGCCCTTCGAAGGATTGGGTTCCGGTCT
>JAGRBF010000435.1:0-3323 GCA_020434205.1 Calditrichota bacterium
ACGTTGGGTATGGACCCCGGCCCAATTGCATACCGGGGTGACGGTCCGGAGGTGGCCACCGGCCTAAGCGCGATCAAAAAACGATTCGGATCTGCCCTGTTCTTTCTGATTCTGCTGATGGCAGCCGGTTTATCAGGATGTGGGGAAACCCCTTCCCCCAAACCACCGCTAAAAATCGGGATCCTGTGCGGGGTGGATTTTATGATCCCGGTAATCGATGGGTTTAAGGCCTATCTAACGGAACAGGGCTATGTGGAAGGCCAGGGCATTTCCTACGATGTTCGCATCACCAATTTCGACATGGATGGCTATCGGCGGATTCTCACCGGGTTTGTAGAGGATGGGGTAGATCTGATTTTGGTGCTGCCCACCGAAGCCTCCCTTCTGGCCAAGGAAATTACCGCTGCAAGCAAAATCCCGGTGGTTTTTTGCGTGGCCAATATTGAAGATAACAACCTTGTTTCGGATGTGCGGAACCCGGGGGGGAACGTCACCGGGGTTCGCTATCCGGGCCCGGACATCGCGGTAAAACGCTTCGAGATCCTGATGGAGTTATTGCCGAAGGTCCGAAACGTCTGTATTCCCTATCAAAAGGGGTATCCCATTGTCCCCAGCCAACTTCGCGCATTGGCGCCGGTGGCCTCCCAGAAGGGGGTTAAAATCCATGAGGTTCCGGCGGACGATGCCGCGGAACTTCGGGAACTGATGGCATCTGCCGTCAAAGCCGGGCAGAAGTGCGATGCCATTCTTTTTATCGCCGATCCGCTAACCGTCCACCCCGATGCCTTTCGGGCTATCGCCGATTTGGCCCGTCCCAGGAACCTCCCTGTTGCGGGAGCGCTGATTGCCAATGAAGATTTTGGGACCCTCTTCGGGGTCAATATCGAACCCCGGGGTACGGGAATCCAGGCTGCTGTCATCGCTGCAAAAATCCTGAAAGGAGCGGATCCCGCTGTTATACCGGTTGTTTCCTCGGAGAGTTTTATTCAGATCAATTTCAAAATGGCCCAAAAAATGGGGATCCCGGTTAGTGAGGGCCTGCTGAGCAGATCCGACGAGATTATTCGATAGATGCGGGAACAGAATATGCTTTTTCATCAACTGATTTTGCGCCGCCCCGGAACACGGGTAATATCTTTGCTGCTGGTATTGTTTTGCGGATGCGACTCTTCCGATGCGCCTGCCAGCTTCAGGGTAGGGATCGTTTCGGGTTTTGCGCCTTTTGGCGCCATCTCGGAAGGTTTCCGGGAAGAAATGGGACGTTTGGGGTATCGGGAAGGCAAAAATATCGCCTTCGATTTCAGGGAAATCGATCCTTTTGATCCGCGGGACACCACCCAGATTCAGCTTCTGATCAACAGCAAGGTGGATGTCCTGGTTTCCTACCCCACCCAGGCCACCTTGATGGCCCGGGATTGTGCCCGGGATTCCGGAATTCCCCTGGTCTTCGCATTGGCCGGCATTGAGGGTAACGATCTGATACAGAGTATTCCCAAACCGGGCGGCAACATCACCGGGGTCCGCTATCCGGGGCCCGATATGGTGGTTAAATCGCTGGAATTAATCCAGGAAATAGCCCCCAACATTACCCACATCTGGATGGGTTACAATCCGGGTTACCCGGTCTCCCGCCATTCCCTGCCTTCCTTGCGCAACGCGGCCGACAGGTTGGGTTACCACTTGACGGAGAGCCCGGTTTCCAGTCCCGGGGAGATCGGCCCTAACCTGCAGCGCTGGGCGGAAGCCAATCGTTCCGCCGGAGCGGCCATCCTCATCCTTCCGGACGACATTACCCAGAGCAGGGAGGGCTGGGAAATTATCTGGCGAAATTCGGAAAAATACCGTATTCCCATCGTGGGATCCGGGCGCAAAAATTTTCAGAAACATACCATTTTCAGCTTATCACCGAGTTTGCCGGATTACGGGGCTCTGGCGGCGAGGCAGGTCGATCAGATTTTGCGGGGCATGCCGGCGGGGGAAATCATGGTTACCACACCGAACCCCAAGCTGACGATTAACTACAAACTGGCTTCGGAGCTGGGTCTGGCAGTTCCGGAGGGGATGTTGAGCAAGGCTGATGAGATCATCAAATAATCTCAACCGGAAAAAAGCACTATGAAATTCCGCAGTTTGACCGTAAAGCTGGCTGCCACCTTTTTGACGGCTACCCTGACCATCCTGCTGGTATCGGTCGGGGTAGATGTGTACTTCAGCCTTCAGACCCAAAAAAGCGCCATCGCAGACAAGCAGCAGCGCATTGCCCAAAACGCCTCCTTTGTCGTCAAAACCTTTATCGAGGAAAAGCTGGGCATTCTCAAATCGGCGGTCCGCCTCACCAATTTTTCGAATGCTTCCCCGGAACATCAAAAGCTGATTCTGGAGCGGCTTCTGGGCAGCGAACAATCTTTTCGCACCGTCACCTTTATGGATACCCAGGGCGTGCCCCTGCTGACCTCCTCCCGTCAGTCCATGCAAATGTATCGCCATCTGGAACCGGAAAATATTGATACGATGAAGACGGCCCTCGAAAACAAGCCGTTTTACATCGGACCGATTTTCATCGACCAGGCCTCCAGCGAACCACTGGTAACCATCGGGATCGCGGTCAAAAACATTTTCGGCGACGTCCAGGGTTACCTGCTCACCCGAGCCAATCTCAAATTTATGTGGGATCTGGTTGGTAACATCAAGGTCGGCGAGGAAGGAGTGGCTTATGTTGTGGACGAGCACGGTCACCTGATTGCCTTCGGAGACGTGAGCCGGGTGCTTAAGCAGGAGGATCTTTCCACGCTCCCGGTGGTCAGCAATTTTATCAACCACACCGGCAGCAATGCGCCCTCCCAGGAAGTTCGCATTACCCGGGGGATCAACAACAGCCGCGTTATCGCCACCTGCTCCGACCTGGAAACCCCGAGGTGGGCAGTGGTGGTGGAATTGCCCATTTTAGAGGCTTACCGGCCGGTAATCCGGAAGCTCAAGCTTTCCGGGGTGGGCATGCTGATCCTCTTCCTGCTTTCCATCCTGGTGGGCATTTTCCTGTCCCGGATGATCAGTAAACCCATTATCGACCTCCGCGACGCCACTCGCTCCATTGGGGACGGAAATCTGGACACCCGCATCGAAATCGCCTCGCGGGACGAAATCGGAGAACTGGCGGCCAGCTTCAACCAAATGATCTCGGATTTGAAGCGCACCACCGTCTCCCGGGATTCCCTGCAGCAAGAAGTGGCGGTGCGCAAGGAGGCCGAAGCAGCCCTGAATATTGCCAAAAAGCAGGCGGAAATCGCCTCCCAAACCAAAAGTCAGTTTCTGGCCAACATGAG
>JAGRBF010000435.1:3329-14766 GCA_020434205.1 Calditrichota bacterium
ACGAAATCCGCACCCCCATGAACGGAATCCTGGGCATGACCGGCCTCCTTCTGGAAACCGAACTCTCCCAGGAACAACAGATGTTTGCCGAGACGGTGCAAAGCAGCGCCAACTCTCTGCTCAGCATCATCAACGACATTCTGGACTTTTCCAAGGTGGAAGCCGGGAAGATGGAGCTGGAGACGATCGATTTCGACCTGGAATCCGCCATGGAAAGCATTACCGACGTGCTGGCAATTACCGCCCAGAAAAAAGGCCTGACCCTGGGATGCGTGATTGAAGACGGGGTTTCCAATTTACTGCAAGGAGATCCGGGGCGACTGCGCCAGATTTTGGTGAACCTCGGCAATAACGCCATCAAGTTTACCCGGGAAGGCAATGTGGTTTTTCGGGTAAACCGGGTGGAAGAAAACCAACAAACCTCCACCTTACTGTTTCAGGTCACCGATACGGGAATCGGGATTCCCGAGGAACGCCGCGAACGGCTGTTTAAATCCTTCTCGCAGGTGGACGCCTCAACCACCCGAAAATACGGCGGCACCGGCCTGGGCCTGGCAATTTCCAAGCAACTGGTAGAGATAATGGGTGGGGAAATCGGGGTCGACAGCATTCCCAATCAGGGATCGACCTTCTGGTTTCGCATCCCGCTGCTTAAACAGGAACAGCAGCCGGAATCCCGCAGCAACATGCAAACGGATCTGGTGGGAAAACGCATTCTTATCGGGGATCGCAATGCCGTCAGCCGCATGGTATTGCGGGAACAACTGCTACCCTGGCAGTGT
The DNA here is from genome assembly GCA_020434205.1 of Calditrichota bacterium. GTDB lineage: Bacteria > Calditrichota > Calditrichia > RBG-13-44-9 > J075 > JAGRBF01. The sequence goes on from JAGRBF010000435.1 coordinate 4,112, forward strand.
GAGATCGGGGAGGCGGACAGTTGCGAAGCGGTGGTGAATACGCTCCGGCAGGCGTCGGACGAGGGACATCCCTACCACCTGGCTATTCTGGATTATCAATTGGCCGGGGCGACGGGAGAGAGTTTAGGCCGGGCCATTAAGGCTACCGCGGCTATTTCCGACACCATTCTGCTGTTGCTGAATCCCATCGGGGTGCGGGAAGAAGCCAACATTTTGCGGGAAAAGGGCTTTGCCGGTTATATCAACAAACCGACCAAAAAACAATTCCTGTACGATACCCTCTCTCAGGCCATGGGATTGCGGGATGGCCGCTTAAAGCAATTGACGGTTCCCTCCCAGGATATGTCGCCTCCCGCTCCGGGTAGTGGGCAAAACCATAAACCGCGCATCCTTCTGGCGGAGGATAACAAGGTAAACCAGAAGGTGGCCAAACACGTCCTCAAAAAATTTGGCTTCGAGATCGACATTGTGTCCAATGGCCGGGAAGCTTTGGAAGCCGTCCGGGAAGGGAGTTACGACCTGGTTTTGATGGACGTGCAAATGCCGGAGATGGACGGCCTTACCGCCACCCGCAACATTCGCAGCCTGGAATCGCCGGTGCGCAATATTCCCATTATCGCCATGACCGCCCATGCCATGCAGGGGGACCGCGAGAAGTGCCTGGACGCGGGAATGAATGACTACACCTCCAAACCCATTATCCCGGAACAGATCAGAGAAAAAATCGAATTCTACACCGCGGCACTCGGGCGGGTTGTCAATTAGAGGCTGAGGTGACGCAGCCTCCACGCGAATCCTGAACCTTCACCTTTAGCCCCGATTATGCGTCAGGAGTCCCACTCTGATTGGTATCCTCCAGCCTTTTGAGAACCCCCATCACAAAACGTTCCGAATAGCCCACCAGAAAACACCAGACCATCAGCTTGCCGAAGTCCATTAACCCGGCGGAGCGCATGTGACAATTTCCCGGAAGGAAAGCAACACCATGGTCCTTCGCTTTTTACTTTGCGGGGATTTCAACAAGGTCATGCCGGTCGACCCCCAAAAATCCGATGGTCAATCATCATGCCCGGATTTCCGCCGACCGGACATTCCCTTGCGCAGGATTTCGTGCTCATTGCCGCTGCGGTGGCATTCCACACAGTTTTCAAACTGAAAAATGCCCTCTTCGCGATGCTCCGCCGCAATTTTGCGGGGGGTATGCTCATGACAATTATAGCAGGTGTATTGGGAATAATCCCCGCTGTTGTTATGGCAGGACAAACAGTCCGGCGGATGATGGCGATCGAAGCGAAAATACCGGTCGTGATCGTAATTGGCAGGACGCCAGGCCTCGGTACCGTGGCATTTGCCGCAGCTCATCTTCAGATCGCGGTGAAGGGTATTGACGGGACGATCCCCTTCATGGCAGCTCAGGCAATCTGCCGGATTACCCGCCAATGCCGTCTTGTGGTCAAAACGGGCATTCTGCCAGGCATCGGTCTGATGGCATTTGGCGCAAGCCTGGACGGCTCCGCTGTGGATCCGGTCGGAGGGCTGCTGCTCGCGGTGGCAGGTCATACAATTTTGAGCCAGGGAGGCATCCAGCAGGTCATGGGTAAAACCGGTGCCCGCCCTTTCCGGAGAACGCCCGGCATGGTCGGTATGGCAGGCCTGACAGTCTGCTTCGCCCAGCTTTTGGTGAAAGACGGGTTTGGCCAGGCCATCCGCGGGGAAAGGCTCCCCGGAAACCCGTTTCAACCCGATCTCTTCCGGCTGATGGCAGCTCCGGCAATTGGCAGACGGGGTTCCCCGGAAGGGACTATGACAGGTTAGGCAATCCCGGTCCAGATCCTGATGTCCCGCGGAAAGCGGCCCGGGGGTTACCAGGACCTCCGGAAAAGAGACCATCATCGCACCTAACAAAACAACGGCCAATATTTGCAACAAAAAGGTTTTCATCGTCTATTTCCAGTTCCAGAAGAAGAAAATGGCCAGAATATGCAGCAGGGCAAGGGTGGCAAAAACAATGACCACCGGAATATGGATGACCCGCCACTGGTTCATCAAACGGACCGCCACCGCGTCCCAGAAAAGTTTCCTTTCCAGCTCCTCACCCTCAATTCCCTGCGCCATCAGAAGCCGCTTTTTGTCGCCCAGGCTTTCCCGCGAATTTTTGAGGAGGTATTTGCCGAAATGGCCGCTGGCAACCACGATCATCATCGCCGCCACCGCCAGCCAGGGAAGCAGGGTGTTAAAATGCACCCCGGCGTGAACCAGGATCAGCACCGAACCGATCCAGGAAGCTTCTTCATGAAACGCCAGGAGTTTGCCGGGGGCCCCCCGGCGGATAATCCGCCGTTTGCGGAGGGAGTAGATGAAAGAGGTCAGTATCAGGGCCGTCCCGGGGATCCCCAGATAACGTCCCACCCAACCCAGCCCGCCGATATGCAGGAGATAATCCAGAGCCAGAGCGGCAAACAGGAGCAGGAGATAAGACAGCATCACCGGCAGTAGGTTTTTGAAAAAGCTGGTTCCCGGCATTTTTCCTCCAATGCCTTTCAGGTAGTTTGTCAACACGCCCTGGGGTTAATCGACGGAAACGGTGATGAAGCGCTCTTTGGGCGTCATCGAGATCCCGCACCTCCCCGGCGCTTCAAGCTCGTAGGTATTGCCGCAGGTGGAACAGACCTGATACCGCGCCGGAAGGGCGGATTGGCGTTGCTCATCCAACAGGCGCAAGGCATTTGCATAAAGCGCCTGGTGTTTCTTTTCGGTCTGATAGGCATAGTTGAAGGACAATTTGGCGATGTTGATCTGCTCCGCATCGGCGGTTCTCAGGAAACGGGGATACATCTCCGACACCTCATAACTTTCTCCGTCTATCGCCGCCCGCAGGTTCTCCCGGGTGGTTTGCACTTCAAACGGTTCCGGGGAAACCGTTGCGGAAACGCCCAGTTGCCGAAGGGCCGCCAGGTGATTGTTGGCGTGGATTTCCTCCGAGCGGGAGGCCGCCTCAAACAGCACCGCAATCGACGGTAGGCCTTCTTCCTTGGCTCTTTGGGCAAAAGCGGCGTATTTGGCGGAGGCGGTTGTTTCCCCCAACAGGGCGCTTTTCAGATTTTCGATGGTGGTGGGGGTTTGCGCGAACAAAACACTAAACATTCCCGGGACCCCAAACAGAATCAGGATGGCCCTTTTTAGAAACTGCGGTAAATACGACATGTAACACCCCTTATTTGATGTTTTGAAAACAGTCCAACCGGCCTGAGCATGGCCTGTTGGCGGCTTTTGCGTTTCATTATTGAAGTAAAATAGGCAGGATCGCCTAAAGGGGAGCTTAAGAGAATCTTAAAAATGTCTTAAGAATCGGGAGCCAGGGTGGGTGCCGCCGGGGGGATGACCATCTCCAGGGTGGTGCCGATCCCTTTTTCGCTATTCAGGTTGATGCGAAAGCCCTGTAAATCCGCCAGTTTTCGCACGATGGAAAGGCCCAAACCAAAACCGCCTTCCGCCGAATTTCGCGAGTCGTCGGTTCGGTAGAAGCGCCCGAAAACCGCCTCCGTTTTTTCCGCGTCGATTCCGGGTCCCTGGTCGGTAAACCGGCAAAACACCCCGCTGGCATGAGGCTGAATGTCAATTTCCACGGTGGTTGACGGGCGGGCGTATTTGAGGGCATTGGAGAGGATATTTTCGACGATAATGCCGGTCATCGCGGCATCGGCCAGCGCGGCGCAGGGCGGTCCGGGGTGAACTTCGATGGCGATTTTTTTTTCGGCGGCGAAGTCGGCTAACCGCGCGACCACCCCTCCGATTAACGCCCGCATTTCCACCGGTTTCAACTGTGGTTTGAGCTTCTCGCTGTCGTAGCGCGCCAGCATCAGAAGGCGGTCGATCAGATCGGACATGCGTTTCAGCTCCCGAATACTCTCCCCGATCCGGGTCTGATAATGCTCGACGCTGCGCGGTTTGCGAGCCAGCACTTCCAGGGTGCCCATCACTGCGGACAGTGGGGTTCGCAGTTCGTGAGAGGCGTCCGCGGTAAATTGTTTTTCCCGGAGCAGGGAGTCCTCCAGACGATCCAGGAGTTGGTTGATCGTTGCGGAAAGCCGGTATAACTCATCCTGATGAACCGGTAAATCCATACGCTCCCGAAGGTTTTCCCGGGTAATACGCTCCGCAGTGGTAATGATATTTTCGACCGGAAGAATACTTCTGCCGGCCATCAGGCGGGAAATCCAGAACAAAACCACCTGGATGATGGGGAACAAAACGGCCAGAACCGCTAAAAGGTTGTTCAGCACCAGTTCGGCATCTTTAAGCGGGGCCGCCAGAATAATGTATCCCACAGGGGCGCCGGCCGCATTCACAATGGCGATTTGCACCTGCCGTACCGGGGCCCGCGACAGTTTGGCGTTAAAAAAACGCCCGCCGGTCTGCAGGCTGTCAAATTGCAGTTCATCCTGAAAGAGATTGCCGCTTTTGCGCACTATCCGGCCATGGGGATCCACCACCTGAACAAAGGTGGGATTGACCTCGATCTGAGTGTGCTCCCGTTCCTTCCATTCCCCTTCGCTGGCAAAAACAAAACCCTCATTCAAAATAACCAGATTGGTGAGAACCTCATTGCCCTCTGCCTGGAGGTCCCCATCGATATGGCGATACACGCTTTCGTAAACCACCCCGTAAATGGCGGCAAAAACCAGGGTAACCAACAAGGCGGTGGCCACCATAAAACGGAAGGCGATGCGATTCCGGAAGCTCAGGTTTTTCATTCCTCTTTTACCAGATAACCCACCCCCCGCACGGTGCGGATGATGGGATTTTCCCGGGTGGCGTTCAACTTTTTGCGCAGGGAATTGATGTAAACGTCTATCACCGAGGTATCGGCGTCAAAGTGGATATCCCAGACTTTTTCAATGATGCGGCTGCGAGTACAAACCTGCCCCTTGTTGCGCATCAGGAATTCCATCAGGGCGAACTCCTTGGGGGTGAGTTCGATTTCCCCGCCATGGTAAAAAAACTGGTGGGCCCCGAGGTTCATTTCCATGGGGCCGCAGGTCAAGCAGGAGGATTCTTCGGTAACGGAGCGAAGCTGAACCCGGATGCGCGCCAGCAATTCCTCAAACTCAAACGGCTTTTTGATGTAGTCGTTGGCGCCGCTTTCCAGACCAAATACAGCATCCTGAGTGGCATCCCGAGCAGTCAGCATAATTACCGGGGTCAACCCGCCGGATTTGCGGAAGCGACGCATCACCTCGATGCCGCTGAAACCGGGAATCATCCAATCGATCAACAACAAATCGTAATCGTTGCTGAGCGCTTTTTCCAGCCCGTCGGGACCGTTATGGGCAACGTCCACCGCAAAAAATTCTTCTTCCAGGCCTTCCTTCAGGAAATTGGCTATACTCACTTCATCTTCGATCAGCAATAAACGCATGGCAATCCGTCTTAATCGTCATCGTCATCATCGTCGTCGTCATTATCCTCGCCGCCGTATGCGGGAGGCAGGGCGCCCGAACCGGCATTTTGCACATCCGCTCCCAGGCTCAACTGAACCCCGGCCGCGTGTTTGTACACCAGCTCCCCACCGTAGTAGCCGGTTCGGGAAACCAGCAGAACGCCGATCATATATAGTAGCACGGCGGCAGCGCGATACAACCCTCTGTAGGCATGGACCACGACCAGAGCAATTCGCACAATGGCGGTGAGAACCATGATGCCCATGGCCATTTTGGCGGCCTCCTCATGGGCTTCCAGGGCGTTTTTCAGGGAGCCGCTCTCGGACAGACCCTCCCCGGCGAATTCTCCGGAGAAATAGGCTGCCACAGCGCCCGCCGTTCCCAAAACTAACAAATACAAAGCGGCCTTCCCAAAAAATTCTTTTCCGGAAAAGGCCGCTATCAATTCGAACAGAAAGCCGGCAATCAATAATGCGATGGGGAAATGCACCACCATGGGGTGAAGCAGGGTCCAGTCAAACATCTTTTGCTCCTTTTTTTGATGGCAACATAACCAGGCCAACCTTAAAAGGAGCTAAGTCTATTCTTAAATTTTCCTTAAATCCCGCTTCCCGCCTTGCGTTTCTGGATGAATTCGTTAACGCTGATGTACACCGCCGGAATAAGCACCAAGGTGATGAGGGTGGACACGGAAAGCCCTCCGATAACCGAGCGGGCCAGGGCGGCCTGGATCTCCCCGCCGGCGCCGGTGCCGAATGCCAGGGGCAACATTCCCAGGACGGTGGTAAAGGTGGTCATCAGGATGGGGCGCAGGCGCAGGCGTCCCGATTGCAGGACCGCATCCCGCACCGAGAGATTTTGTTCGCGCCGCAGCAGGTTGATGTAGTCCACCAGCACGATAGCGTTATTAACCACAATCCCGATCAGCATCACAATGCCCATCAAACTCTGAACGTTCAGCGAGGTACCGGTCAACAGAAGGGTCGGCACCACCCCGATAAAGGCCATGGGCACGGTTACCATCACGATCACCGGATCCAGAAAGCGCTCGAACTGAGCGGCCATCACCATGTAAATGAGCACCACCGCCATCAGAATGGACAGCAGAAAATCCCGCTGGGCTTTTTGCTGTTCCTCGTATTCCCCGCGGAAAAGCAGGGAAAAATCGCCGGGAAGGATCACGCTTTCCAGACGCACCTTCAGTTTTTCGATAACATCCCCCAGGGCGGCTCCGCTCTGGAGATTGGCGTTGATGTAGGTAACCCGCTGACCGTCTACCCTTTCGATGTTGGTCGGACTGCGCCGCCTTTCGGTTTTCACCACCGAGGATACCGGCAGGATCTGTCCGCCTGCAGTGCGCAGGGCGACGTTGCCCAAATCCAGGGTGCTGAGGCGGTCCCGGGGCTGCAGGCGCACCACGATGGGAAATTCCTCCCCGCCTTCGCGGAAAACCCCGGCCTGACTCCCACCGATGTTGGTTTGGATTACCTGAGCTACTTCCCTCACGGACAGTCCCAGGTCGGCAATGCGCTCCCGGTCGATAATCAGGTTCTGCTCGGGGCGGCCCTCCCGCCGGCTGATGCGCACGTCCTTGATTTCCGGAACCTGCTCCATCTCCCGCTTGATGCCCTGGGCCAACTGGTCGGCCAGGTCCAGATCGTAACCGCGCAACTCCAGTTGCACGGCCTGCTCTCCCGAGCCAAACAGGCGCCGCAGCATCCACAGGCCGGACTGTGCCCGCACCTGCAGCTCCGCGCCGGGAATTTTACCTTCCACGCTGCGCCGGATCTGATCGGCAATGACGAAGCTGTCCATGGTGCGTTCCCCGGCGCTCAGAAGGGACAATTCCACCTCGGCATCCCCGGGGCGAATCTCGACCGTCATATACCGGACCTGGTCCATCGGGGCTGCTTCCCGAACGATGCGCTCCAGCTCCCGGAGGTATTCGTTGACCACGGCGATATTGGTGCCCTGAGCCATTTCCAAATCGACGTTGATTTCGTCGGCATCGGTTTGCGGCGCCAGTTCCACCGGGATAAGCGGCCAGAGGAAGAAGGTGAGCACCAGCAGCAATCCGGTAATGGTGAACACCATCCGGCGATGGCGGAGCACCGTTTCCAGGATCCGCCCGTAGCGGTCTTCCAGGCGCTGGAGCCCGCGGCCGATCCGGGCCATGATGCCCTCTTTTTTCTCCTCGCCATTCCCGACCGTCAGGTAGCGGCTGCCCAGCATGGGCACCAGGGAGAGGGCCACCAGCAAAGAACACAGCAGGGCAAAAACCACCACCAGGGCCAATTCCCGGAACAACATGCCGGAAACGGTCTGCATAAACACCACCGGCAGGAAAATGACTGTGGTGGTTAAGGTCGAGGCCACGATCGCCCCCCCCACCTGTTTGGTCCCGGAAAGGGCGCTCTCCTGCAGGGAATGGCCCTTCTCGCGGAGCCGCACAATATTTTCCAGCACCACGATGGCGTTGTCGACGATCAGCCCGATACCCAGAGCCAGCCCCCCGAAACTCATCTGATTGAGGGTGAGGTCGTTGAAAAATAGCAGCCCGAAGGTCGCGATGATGGAAATGGGTATGGACAGGGCAATAATGAAGGTGGTCGAGCCGTTGCGCAGGAAAAAGTAAAGGATCAGCACCGCCAGAAGCCCACCCCAGATCGCGGAGGTCTGCACGTTGTTGATGGAATTTTTGATGAACTCGCTCTGGTCGATCACCATCAGCAGTTCCAGGTCGTCGCGCTCTTCGTTGATTTTGGCCATCACCTCGCGGGCCGCTTTGGCCACCGCTACGGTATTGGCCCCGGACTGCTTGCGGATGCCGATGCGCACCACCGGCTGATCGTCGATTTGAACCAGGCGGTTAAGGTCCTCATACCCATCCACCACCTCGGCCACGTCCCGCACCCGGATCGGCTGACCGTCCACCAGGGTGATGATGGTGTTGGCGATTTCGTCCAGGGATTGAAATTCGCCGCGGCTGCGGACGTACATGTCGTTGAAACCTTCCCGCATATCACCCCCGGGAAGGGTGACGTTTTCGCGCAGCAGGGCCTGCTGAACGTCGTTGGCGGAAAGCTGGCTGGAGGCCAGGCGATCGCGCTTGAGGCGCACCTGGATCTGGCGGTAAACCCCGCCCCACACGTCCACCGAACCGGCTCCCGGAAGCTGCTCGAAGCGGTGGGAAATTTCCCGCTCCAGCACCCGGGTGAGGCGCTCCATCCCCATGCCGGATTTGGCGCCCAGAATAACCACCGGAAAATTATCCGGATCGAACTTCCACAGACGCGGCGACTCCACTTCCGGGGGAAAGTCGTCCCGGATGCGGTCCAAAGCAGCCCGCACGTCGTTGGCCGCTTCATCGATATTGGTGCCCTGGGAAAATTCCAGGGTTACCCGGCTCTGCCCTTCCGAGGAGCTGGAGCGCATTTCTTCCACATTGGGAACGCTGGCGACCGCATTTTCCACCCGGTCGGTGATAATCTTCTCGATTTCCTGCGGGCCGACGTTGGGGTAATTGGTGCGTACGGTAAGCTGGGGATATTCGATTTGCGGCAACAGATCGATGGGCAAATAGCGCAGGCCCATCATTCCGAGAACCAGGACAATCAGGAAAACCATGCTGGTGGCAATAGGGCGGTGGACGGCTACCGAGGTTATCTTCATCGCACCACCTCTTCCATCAGATCTTCCCGCTGCAGATTCTGCAGCTGTTGCACCCAATCCCATTTTACGGGACGAATTCTGGCGCGACCGGAGTCCGGCCCCAGCAGATTCTGGCCGAGGGTCACCACCCAATCCCCGGGATCCACTCCGCGTACCCCGGCTTCCATGCGGCCTTTGGCCACCACGTCCACCGCCACAAAGGTCAGGCCCTGGGGATTGGTGAGTGCCAGTCGCCCATCGTCATCCGATTTGCCGGAGGTTTCGCCGATCAGGGTATTTTTGCTGAGATAAACCCCGGTTTCTCCCCGAGAGGGATTTTCGTAGAGGGCGCTGAGCGGCAGCAAGGTGGCCCTTTCACTCTCGCCGTAAAAAATGTCCACGGTTACGAACATCCCGGGTTTCAGGTACCCTTCCGGATTGGGGAGGTCGATTTCTGCTTCGGTGGTATGGCTTACCGGGTGCAGGAAAGGGGAAATACGGGACAAGGCAGCGGGAGCCAGGCCTTGCGGCAAGGCGCCGGAGAGGATTTCGCTGCGCTGACCTTCCTCAAGGTAATGGAGCATGTGGTCGGTTAACACCACTTCCACCTGGACATTATCGAGTTGCCCAAGGGTAAAAAGGCGGCGGTTGGGATTCACCAGCATGCCCACCTCGGCATCGCGGTTGCCAACGCTCCCGCTCACCGGAGCGCGGATCACGGTTTGGGAGAGATTTTCTTTTTGCTCTTCGGCATTGGCTTCCGCCTGTTCCAGTCGGGCACGGGCCAGCTCTACATCGGCCTCGGCAGCCACGGCGCGGGTTTGCATGGATTCCAACTCCGCCGGGCTGCTGAGCTCCTGAGCGGCCAGGGTCTGAACCCGCTTCAGCTCCGCCTCGATTTCCCGCAGACGGGCTTCCGCCTGTCGCAGTTGGGCGGCCACAATCTGCTGATTGGCGGTGGCCTGGCGCAGGCGATCCCGAAACTCCTTGTCGCGCAGGCGAACCAGCGGTTCTCCTTTGTTGACGGTTTGTCCGTCGGTTACCAGAACTTCGGTAACCACCGCGCTGATCTGGGGATAAATAGCCACCTGATTTTTGGCTTTAACCACCCCGCTCAGGCGCTGGGTAAGGGGCAGGGTTCCTTCCCGGGCCTGAACTGCTTCTACAGCAGGGATCAGGCGGTTTTCCCCCCGGGCATTTTCGCCGGCTTTCTCAGAGCAGGCAACCAACATTAACAACCCGGCCAGCGCAGCCAGGGCCAACCCGACAGGGCGTTGTATGCTAAAAACGTCGTATCGCATCTTCATCTTTTCTCTTTGAATTGAACTTCGGGTGGAGCGTTAAGCACGTTAGAACCGGTTGTTACCGACCCAGGACATACCGGGGTGACGGGCAAGAGGTCGCAACCAGACTCAACACGCTCCAGGGCGTATTGATAATCAGAAAATTGAGTAAATTTCAGGGGATTTTGGGGTCTCTAAAGGCGCTTTTTGAGAGGCGATGCAGGGTATCGGTCGGAAAAAGCAACGTATAGAGGACCAAAAAGGCCCAAAATTCGACAAT
>JAGRBF010000043.1 GCA_020434205.1 Calditrichota bacterium
GCACCGACCATCAGCCCACCGGCAAGACACACCGTCGCTTTTGCCCCCTTATCCCCGTCCTTAGGGGTGGGTTTGGACCACAAGTAACCGGCCACGACAGCTGTTCCCAGAATGCCGCCGGCCACGATCCCGATTTTGGTAGCCCGGCCGGGTGTTTTTCCAGGACGAGATAATCCATAGTTGTGATACACCGGCAGCGGGACAGCCCATCCGGACGGGGGTATCGCTTTCACCAACCTGCTTTTTTCAAAAACAGGTTGGTCCGCCGCAAAATGATCTGGCGCCTGTCCCGAGGCGACGTTCATCCACAAAGCGGTAATGATGAGAAACAGTATCTTTGGCAACATGGCACAGCCCTCCAAGGGGTTAAACTTCCTCTTTTCGACGGTTAGGGTGTCGCCACAGAAACCCCGAGACTCCAATGGAAATAATGCCCATTCTCTCCGGGATTAAACAGATAGCCCACCTCCGGCCGCAGCGCCCAGCGATTTAAATCCGAGCTGATGCCCAGCCCCAGATTGAAGGCCACCAGAACATCTAAATCCGGATTTCCGATGGGTATCAGGGTTTCACTTAACCACTTCAACCTCCGGGCCAAAACGCAGAAGGCGCCTCAAATCATTACAAAACAGCAAACTAGACACGGACCCCCTCCCATTGCCGGCGGTTCGTTTTTCCGAACAACTGTTCACAGAATCTGACTCGTAGAGGGTCAGGAAACCGCCGGGGGAGCCCCATTCCCAATCCAAGGGTTTTCCCGGCCACAAGCCAACCAAACATTCCTTTCTTTTTTCGCGATTTCGAGGTTTCGCGGCCTCTTATCACGTAGATGGGTAATTGCCCCGGCTCGTGTTCACTGCAGATTTTTGATTAAGGTGATGGGGTTCATTTTCTTTCCGGCTTCCAGGTTTTATTTTTTGGCAACTTTTTTATGGAAAAAGAATCGGTTTTGCATCTATTAAACAGGAGACCTCTTATGGATAACATCCGCAAAATGTTGTACACCGGGTTAATCGCCCTTCTGCTGGTTGCCCAGGCTTTGGCCGGGGTGGTGGTTAAAACCCAGGAAACCAAATCCGACGGCAAGAAATCCAGCACATCCACCATTTACATGGAAGGCGACCGCCTGCGCGTGGATTTCAATGACGGCAAACAGGATATGACGGTCATTTTCCGGGACGATAAACAACTGTTTTGGGTGATCAACAAAAACAAAGGCACCTACACGGAGATGACCCGCGAACAAATGGAAGCCATGGCCGAACAAGTGGGAGACGCCATGAACCAGGTGAATGCCCAAATGGCCGAAGCCATGAAAAAGATGGAAAAAGAGATGGAGGGCATGAACGAAAAGCAGAAGGAAATGATGCGCAAGATGATGCCCAATCTCAAGAATATGGGCGGGCAACCAGGTGCGGAGATGCTCCCCAAAACCACCTACAGCGCCCAGGGCAACGCCACTGTTAACGCCTGGAAAACCACCCATTACGTGGGAACGGAAGACGGTGAAAAGGTTGAGGAAGTGTGGGCCGCCGAACCGTCTGAGATGGGATTGAGCAAAAATGACTTCAGCGCCTTTGTAAAAATGGGCGAGTTTTTTAAGAGCTTCACCGATAAAATGGGGGTTCGCAACAGTATTCCCATCTACGGATCGGAGGACCAGGGCTACGAGGGACTTCCGGTAAAATCGGTGCGCTTCGAAAACGGCAAAGTTACCCATACCACCGAGGTTACCTCGGTCAACAAGGAAAGCATCAGCGCGGGCCAATTTGAGCTGGACAGCAATCTCAAGAAAGAAAACATGCCCACCATGCGGTAATGGATCCCTTTTTTCAACAGATTTTGCAGCAATGGGCCGCCGGCGAGGAGTCGGCGGCCCTTCTTTTTCGGGCAGGGAGAATCGATCCCCGTCTGGTTCCCCTGCTGGCGGAATGGTATGAACCCATTGCGAAGGGGATTACCCTGACCAATCTGGACGGCCACACCTTTCCGGCCCTTGCCTTTCCGGCATCGGGTAAAGCCAATGGCAATCCCCAAAACCTGCTGGGCTCCTTTTTCCCGGACGGTTCCACCGTATCCCTCACCCCTGCCCAAAACACCCTTCTGGCCGCCCTGCGCCGGCGCATCCCGCACATTTGGGACGGACCGGTATACGACATGGAGACGTTGTCTCTCACCGATGGAATACCTTCCTTATCCGCACGACCGGGGGGATATTTCGCCAATCTGGCCACCGGGGAACTGGTGGAACTGGAACTGCTGGCGGCTTTGGGAAGCACCACGGCGAACCCGGCAGCCCCTCTTGCCGGGCGACTGGCGCAGCGCCGCTTGCTGCAAGCGCACGAGAATCCTATTTTCTCCGCCCGCTTTCGCTGTGCCGCCGCCGGCCTTTCGGCCATTATTGTTTGTCGGGACCAGACCCGCCGGATTGTGCTGATGCGTTTTGCCGCGCCGAAATTTGGACCACAATTTCGGGTGCTGCACGCCCTGCCTTCCCTGATGATGGAGCCGGCCACCGGTCGCTGGACGCAGGAATTCGACGTTCACCACAATTTTTTTCGCGAATATCTGGAAGAAGTTTTCGATGCCCCGGAGCAGCGAGGGGAGGGCCTTCCCTTAGGCTTTTTTGAAAACCATCCCGCCCAGACCTTTCTGCGCTCTTTTCTGGACCGTCGTGAAGCCCAATTGATCGGCACCGGCATCGCCGTGGATCTGCTCAAGCTGCGCCCGGAAATTTGCACCCTGTTGCTGGTGGAAAATCCGGCGTGGCTGGCATGCCATCAGGCGGGTCGCGACCCTCAGGGAAATGCCATACCGGTCCTGGATATCGGAAGCGCCCTGCGGCGCGGGGAACTTTTGTGCCGGCAACCGCAGGACACCCCACTGCCGCCGGTCGGGATTGCCGATCAAAAATGGGTGGCCTTTCCCCTTGGAGAGCAGTTTGACCTCCCGGCCGGACTGGTGCGCCCGGGATGGTTTAATCCCGCCGGGGGAGCCGCCCTGACCCTGGCGATCCAATGGCTGCGAAAAAACCGGGCCTGAAAAATTCCTGGGAAAACACTGGAAATGGGACGCGCTTTTTCAGAAATTAATAATCAGCCGCATGACCTCTGCCACCGCTTGAAGATTAACGCCGGACCCAAAAAACCATCGTGAAATTAACCGACCAGCAACAGGCAATTGTGTATCACCATAACGGACCGGCCCTGGTTCTGGCGGTCGCCGGTGCGGGTAAAACCACGGCCATGGTGCATCGCATCCATCACCTGATCAATCAGCATCACGTGGCGCCGGACCGTATTCTGGCCACCTCGTTCAGCAAAGCGGCGGTGGCGGATATTCGCGATCAACTGGCGGACTTGCGGGTGCCTCCCAGCGTCCAGTGCCAAACCCTGCACGCCCTTAGCCTGCGCATTATCCGCTCGGCTGTTCAGCGGGGCCTGGCGGACCGACGCTGGATTCCCGCCAAAGGGGACAACGGTGATGCAATGGCCGGAGCCCTGTTCAACCGGGCCTTCATCGAGCTGGCCAAATCGGAAAGAACCGACAGCCGGGACCTGCCTGTGGACCGGGAGGACCTTCAGAACCAGATTTCCATCTGGAAGGGCAATCTGGTTTACCCGGACCCGGAGCGGCTGGGTCTGCCGGAGCGCGCCATGACGGCGGTGCGCAAAGCCACCCACGACAACCCGCTTTTTCCCAAGGCCTACCGGCTCTACGAAAATCTGCGCCAGAGTGAATTCCTGCTCACCTTCGACGACATGCTTCAGATGGCCTGGGAACTGCTTTCCCGGCATCCGGAGCTGCTGCGGGACGAACAGCGGCGCTTCGACATGATCATGGTCGATGAGTTTCAGGACGTCAACCTGGTTCAGTTTCAGATTACCGATTTGATCAGCGCCGAGCACCGCAATTACATGGTGATCGGGGATGACGATCAGTGCATTTACGAATGGCGCGGCGCCAACCCCCGCTTTATCCTGCAATTCGAGGAGCGTTACCAGGCCGAACTTTACCGCATCACCGATAATTTTCGCTGCTACGCCCAGCAGGTTTTTCCCGCCAACGCCGTTATTGCCCACAACCGCAGCCGCTATGCCAAACATCTCTCCTTAACCAAAGGTTTTGACGGAGAAACCGATGTTTTCCGGCACAAGGACGACACCGCCAGCGCCAAAGCTTTGGTGAAGCATCTCAAATACCTTTTGGATGACGGTCATGATCCGGCGGAAATCATCATTCTGGTGCGCCTGTATGCTCAAACCGCCGCCCTGGAGAGCGCTCTCCTGGACGAGGCTTTGCCCTACGAGATCATCGGGAACAGCCCCTTCTACAAACGGGACGAGGTGATGACCCTCCTCCAGTACCTGTCTTTCGGGGAGATGGAGTGGCGAATCCGCAAGAAGGGTTTCAAAAAGTCCGGGGTGGATCTCAAAAAATACTATCAGATGTTTCAGACTATCATCAATCGCCCGCGGCGCTATCTGTCCCGGGAGTTTATCGAGCTGTGTATTGCGGAATCCCAGCGCCTGGAGACCTCCGTCTTCCACTGCCTGCAACGCTACGAAGAGATGGTGGCGGAACGCTCCCTGGAACACCTTCACCATTTCGTGCAACTGGTGGACAAACTCACCCGGCAGTTGGGCTCTCCGGCCCACAAAACCCTGGACTGGCTGGTTTCCGCAACCGGTTATCGGGAGCATTTGCTGGAGATCAGCGGACAGCGCGAGCTGGGTTTGTCGCGCATCAAAACCATCGACGCCCTGATCGCCTTTGCCAAAGGGCGCGGTAAAACCCTGGCTTTTCTGGAGGAGACCCGCAACCTGGCCGCCCGCAGAACCGACCGGGATAACGCCCAGGTGCGGATCATGACTATCCATCGCGCCAAGGGGCTGGACTGGGAAACGGTCTTTATTCCGGGCTGCAACAACGGGATGCTTCCCTGCCTGAGCGTCGATGAGCAGGGCAAATTTCAGGAGCCGACTCAGGAGATGGAGGCGGAGCGCCGCCTGTTTTACGTGGCCCTGACCCGCGCCAAACGCCGCCTGTTTTTGTATCACACCGAAAAAGAGCCGATCAGCCCTTTTCTCACCGAAGGGGATCCCCTGCGGATTAACGAGGATATCGAGTGGCTGCAGCGCCTGCTAAATCAGCGAAAATTCCTGGTTCTGGAAAAGGACCTGATCCGGATGGTGGAACTGGTGGAACGCTTTCACCTCAGCCGGTTTCTATCCCACTGGAGCACCGATTACCTGGCCTTTTTCAAGAGCGTTCGGGTGGATCTGGAGGAGCTTCGCGAAAAATGCGACGATGCCGAAGGTGAAATGGCCCTGTTTCGCTCGGAAAGCGCGAGGCTGGAGCAGGAGGCTTCCCAAAACCACCAGCGATGGCTAAAGGATCTGGCGATCCTCAAAGAGATGCCGGTCATTATTCGCAAATACAAGTCTTCCACCCATCCGGTGATGCTTAACCAGCAGTATTTCTTTGAGCGGACCCGGGACAACGATGTGGTGGCGCTGGGAGAGCGAGGCCTGGTGGGGTTTTTGCATTTGTCCCGCATGCAGGATTTCCCGGTGGACCTGGTTAATTGGGAGCGCAGCAAGGGTCGGGTGGTGGGAATTTCCGACACCGGAGACCTGATCGAACTGCGCCTGGATCAGGTGGCGACCGTGCCCTTTTCCGCGGAGAAAGCCGCTAACCTTCCCGAACCGCCCCCGGCCAAAATCCGGACCATGGCCCGAGAGGGCTTTCGCCTTACCCTGGACGCCATTCTGGAGATGCTGGCGGCCGGATAGCCGCTCCACCGCAAACCGGCTATTTTTCGCCGGTTTTTTTCAGGATAAACACCCCGTTGGCGGTTTCTACGGGAGCCGATATTTCATTGATTTTCAACTGATACGCCGCGGTTTGCAGGGCTTCGTCCAGGGCTTGCGGGTCCACAAATCCCATATCCCCCCCCACCTGACGCCCCGGCCCCTTGCTGTGGGTTCTGGCCATGTCCGCAAAAGAAGCCCCGGCCAGCAACTGTTCTTGAATGGCCCGGGCCTGGTTAATCTCCTCGACCACAATCACGCTGAAGCGCATTTCTCCGGGATTGGCATTTTGGGCCATTTCCCAATCCCGCAATTCCAGAAACAACAGCCCGCTGAGTTCGGTGAGCCGCTCCTTGCTGTCCGGGCGTTGTTCGGAAAGGGCATAGCCGACCATACGCAGGCGCTTGCGGCCATCCTTACCCGTGTGGTAGTAAAAGCTCAGATATCCGGCTCCCTCTTCGGCGAAATCCACCGTATAGGATTCCGGCTTGCCCAGGGGAATTTTCTCCCAGTAGGCAATGCTGCCCCCGTAGATAAAAACCGGGAAAGCCTCCTCGGGAACCACCGCCGGTTTAAGTCCGCCAGGGGTGCCCAGATGTTTCTGAATAAAAGCGAGCATCTGGGAGAGTTGGGCCACCTCTTCGCCGCGGCGCCGGGCATCGTATTCTTCCGGTAAATGAAACAATTTGGCCACGCCGCTATAGTCTCCGGAAGCCATCAGGGCGGGAAAGCGGGTGGACATGCTGATCTGCTGAGCAGACAGGCTGGCGGCCGGCAAACAGGCCAGCAGGATGGCCAGGCCTATTTTGCGGTAAAATTTCATCATTGGATCTCCTGAAAGGCTTACTCTCCGGCAGCCGATTGCACACCGGTTAGTCCGGAAGCGCCGGAAAGGGACGTCTCCGCAAAATCCCGAATCGCCCTTACCCGCTCCACCAGTGGCGGATGAGAGTAATTGAGAAAAACGTGGAAGGGATGGGGGGTTAAATTCGCCAGATTATCGGCGGAAAGTTTTTTGAGGGCGCTGATCATGCTTTCGGGATCTTCGGTGCTCTCCACCGCAAAACGATCCGCCTCGTATTCGTTTTTTCGGGACAACATCTGCATTAATACGGACAGCACCAGATTAATCGGCTTAAAAAGCATCCCGAAGAAAATCAGCCCCGCGTAGGTGGACATGTGGGTCATAAAAAAGGTGTCGAACAAGCCGCGATGGCTCAGGAAAACCGACAGCAGGAAAAACATAATCCCGGTGTACAGCAAACTGATGATCATGGACTGGCGGATATGCCCCTTTTTATAGTGTCCGATCTCGTGGGCCAGAATAGCGACCAGCTCCCGTTCGCTGTGCTTTTCGATCAGGGTGTCGAAAAGGGCGATGCGTTTGTGTTTGCCAAATCCGGTAAAAAATGCGTTGGATTTGCTGGAGCGCCGCGAACCGTCCATCACGAAAAGATTGCTTAAAGGGTAATCCACCCGCTCGGCGAAGCGCATAATACGCTGCCGCAGGGAACCTTCCTCCAGAGGGGTAAATTTGTTGAAGAGGGGCAGAATGAAGCCCGGGGCGATAAACTGCAGGATCAGGGAGATACCCGCCACGGTGAGCCAGCAATACCACCAGGCCTGAGGTCCGGCATAATCAAAAAAGGCCAGCACGCTACCCAATACCGCACCGCCGATCAGCACCGCCAGAACCGTTCCCTTCAACTGGTCCAGCCAAAAGGTGGCCGCAGTGGTCTTGTTAAACCCAAATCTGCTTTCCAGAACGAAGGTGGCATAAAGGCTGAAGGGGATCCCGATGACGGCTTTCAGGGTCATCAGGGCGCCCATATACATCAACCCGGTGATCACGCTGTTGAAGCCCAGACTGCGAACCAGCTGGTCCAGATACTCGAACCCGCCGGCAAACCAGAAGCCCAGCAGCAGCAACAAATCGAAGGTCATGGAAAACAGGCCAAACCGGGTGCGGGCCTGGGTATAAGCTTGCGACTGGCGGTATTTCTCAGGATCGTAAAGGGCGCCGAATTCCTCGGGAACCGGCTTTTGCAACGCGGATAAATTAAGGTAACTGGCCACCACCTCGCAAAGGTAGGACAGCAGTAGCGTGGCGAGAATGACCATTCCATAAGTATTCATAAAAACCTCTTAAAGCCCTCTTAAAACCGACTCCGGAAAAATTTTCGCCAGGCCGTGTTGAAGGATCGTTTTAGCGCACCCGGCGTTTGAATGGTAAACGGACCTGATCCTTAAAATATCCCGCAGCCGTAAACATTTGCCGGCAATGCGCAAAAAGTTACCGCTATCCTGCTAAAGAAACAATTGTTTACCCAATTCCCTGAAAACGTTTCTTGCAACCGGCAAAAAGTTTAAATAAGATGTTACTGCGATCTCCATCCCCAATAGAAGGAGTTTCCCATGCTTTTTTTCAAACGGTTTCCCCACTGGCTGGGGTTCCTGACGCTTTTGGCAAGCCCTTACGCGCTGGCGCAGTTTGCCCTGCAGGAGGCTTTCCCCAATCTTTCCTTTGTTCAGCCGGTTGATATCCAGAATGCCGGGGACGGCAGCAATCGCCTGTTTGTGATCGAAAAACGCGG
Source organism: Calditrichota bacterium (assembly GCA_020434205.1). Classification (GTDB taxonomy): domain Bacteria; phylum Calditrichota; class Calditrichia; order RBG-13-44-9; family J075; genus JAGRBF01. The sequence continues at coordinate 8,408 of JAGRBF010000043.1, forward strand.
CCGGATCCTGGTTTTCAACAACGACGAGCAGGTTAGCGATGTCGACACCCTGCTGGATATCCGAAGCCGGGTGGATGCCAGCAGCAGCGAGGAGGGTCTCCTGGGTCTCGCCTTTCATCCGGACTTTTCCCAAAACCGCTACTTTTTCGTCAATTACACCGCGGCGAGTCCCAATCGCTCGGTGATCGCCCGCTACCGGGTTTCCGACAGCGATCCCAATTACGCCAGCCCGGACAGCGAGCTGGTGATCATCACCCTGGACAAACCTTTTACCAATCACAATGCCGGTCAGTTGGCTTTCAGCCCGGTGGATGGCTATCTCTACCTGTCCGCGGGCGACGGCGGAGACGGTGGCGATCCCCTCAACAACGGGCAAAACCGCCAGACCCTGCTGGGCTCCATGCTGCGCCTGGACGTCAACAATGCCAGTCTGGCCGAACCCTACCGCATTCCCCCGGACAATCCTTTCGTCGGCAACAGCGAGGGATTCCGGGAAGAGATCTGGGCCTACGGACTGCGCAATACCTGGCGTTTCAGCTTCGACGCTCAAAGGGGATGGCTGTGGGCCGGGGATGTTGGCCAGAGTGCCCTGGAAGAAATCGACATTCTCGAAAACGGCGGCAATTACGGCTGGCGCATTATGGAAGCCAATCAGTGCTATCCCCCCGGCTCCTCCTGCGACACCTCCGGCCTGAAGCTGCCCATCTGGCAATACGCCCGCAACCTCGGACAATCCATTACCGGTGGACATGTTTATTATGGACCTTCAGTTCCCGCCCTTAACGGCCGATATATTTATGCAGATTACGTTACCGGGCGGATGTGGTCCCTCGCTTATGACGGTGTCAATCCCCCCGACAACACCCTCCTTTTACAGGCAGGCTTTAATATTTCGACCTTTGGCGTAGACGAATCCGGAGAATTGTTTCTGGCAGCATATAGTTTTAACGGCGGACGAACCGGGATCTATCGTTTCGAGCCGACCAGTGTGGGATTGGTCGAACCTCCGGGTCCTGCGGTTCGGGACTTCCAGTTGCTTCCCAACTACCCCAATCCTTTTAACCCGGCCACCCGCATTCCCTATCGCCTTATTCGTCCGGCCACCGTGGAAATCGGGATCTACGGGGCTAACGGCAATCGGGTGCGAAGCCTGGTGAGCGGCGCCAAAGGCGCCGGGACTTATACCGCGGTTTGGGATGGGCGCAACGACGAAGGGGTTTCGCAGGCCAGCGGCGTTTATTTTTATCAACTTCGCGTCGACGGCACCGCGGTGGACTCCCGCCGGATGCTGCTGATTAAATAAAATGGTGGTCAGCGTGAACGGCCCTGAGTTTTTTGTTCTTCCCAATAGCCATCGTATTGCCCTGCCCCGGCAAATCGTCGGGGTGGACTTCAGCGGCGGACAACAAGCCGGAAACCACATCTGGATTACCCGGGGTAGCGTTGCTAACGGCCGGCTGCTTATTGTCGATTGCCGACCCGCCAGACGGCTCGAGAATGGCGGCGTTAAGCGCGGAAAGGCTCTTTCCGCCCTTTTTGAGATGATCAACACCCTCGACGATGCGGCAGTCGGCCTGGATTTCTCCTTTTCCGTACCCCGGGACATCCTTCAACAACAGGACTGGCAAACTTTTGTCCGCGGGTTCTCCGAGCGCTTCGCCTCCCCGGAAAACTTCCGCAATTTTTGCCGCGGTATTTCAGACAAACCGGAACTGAAGCGCGTTAGCGACGTGGAGAGCGAGACCCCCTTTTCCCCCTATAATCTGTGGATCTTCCGGCAAACCTTTTACGGCATCCGCGATGTCTTATCCCCTTTGTTGAACCGTCAAAAGGGCTGCATCCTGCCCTTTCAGAATCACAACTGCCCGCTGCCGTGGATCATGGAAACCTGTCCGGCCTCCTTGTTGAAGAAGATCGGCCTCTACCAGGCCTACAAAAGCAAGCAGCCCGCCGCCCAGCAGCAGCGGGCCCGGATTCTGGAATTTGTTATGCAAACATTTGACATTGGCCTGGAAAATGAGTTGATTAGAACAACCATTCTCAACGACACATTCGGAGATGCTTTGGACAGCTTGTTGGCGGCCACTATCGTATTTCGGCAGTTAAAGCGTCCGGAAGCCTTGCTGCGTCTTCCACGGGACCCCTATTCCCGGGAAGGCATGGTTTACTTCTAGTTCCGGGAGTACCCCTTTTCCTTACGCCATCATGCTTCGGAGGTAGTATGGGCACAATGCAAGCGATTGTTTTAGAGCGCGAAAACAGTTTCGATTCCCTGAAAATCACATCCGTTCCCCTGCCCGAGCCGGGCCCCGATGAGGTTTTGGTGCAGTTGAAGGCCTCTGCCCTTAACCGCCGGGATGTCTGGATTGTCCAGGGCAAATACCCGGGCATCAAGGTGCCGGTAATTTTGGGATCGGACGGGGCCGGTGTTATTGTGGGAACCGGTGAAGGGGTCGAAGAGCGGGTTATCGGGGATGAGGTGATTATCAATCCCTCGCTGAACTGGGGGGAGGATATGCGCGCCCAGGGAGCCAATTACCAGATTCTGGGCATGCCCCGCAACGGCACCCAGGCCCAGTTTATTGCGGTTCCCTACGACAATGTTTTTTCCAAACCCGCTCACCTTTCCTTCGCCCAGGCTGCCGCCCTGCCTCTGGGCGGGCTAACCGGCTACCGGGCTTTGTTTACCCAGGGCGGATTGATGTCCGGCGAGACGGTGCTGATTACCGGGGCCGGCGGCGGGGTAGCCTCCCTGATGATTCCTATGGCCCTGGCCTGCGGCGCCAACGTGATCGCCACTTCCGGAGACCCCAAAAAGCTCGCGGGGTTCGCCAATGCCCGCTTCCGGGGCGGGGTGCTCTACACCGACGAGAACTGGGCGGCTCAGGTGGCCGGGCTGGCCGGGCCGGAGGGCATCGACCTGATCGTGGACAGCGCCGGAGGGGAAGGTTTCAATACCTATCTGGACCTGATCAATCCCGGGGGACGGGTGGTTTTCTTCGGGGCGACCGTCGGCAATCCCAAAGGACTCAACCTGCGCAAAATTTTCTGGAAGCAGATTACCCTGCAAGGCACCACCATGGGGCACGAGCAGGACTTCGACCACATGCTGCAGCTCATCGAAAAGCAGAACATCGTGCCCCGCATCGAAGGGCCGTTTGCCTTTGCGGACTATCGGAAAGCCTACCAGTGCATGATGGACGGCAGCCAGACCGGCAAAATTGTGATTGAGATTGAATAGGGGAATCAAAAAAAAAAACGTCTCTTACGTTTACCAGTAAATGCATCCGGGGAATTCTGACGACTTACAAACTGTCATTTGTAGACGCTGGAATGCGTGCCTACCCGGACGATATAGACGTTCTGCTGATCCGTTTTATAGACCAGACGCATATCATCGGCAATAGAAAGAGCGCGAAACCCTTTCATATCGCCTGAAAGCGGATGGTCTCTGAATCTTTCGGGGATTGGCTTATCAAAGAGTAAAAAAGAAACGGCTTCAAACAGCCGCTCTACTTGAATACCCTTTCGGGCTTTCGCAAATCGATCAAGATCCTTGATGAACAGCTTGCTTGCTACCAGATTTCTCATTGGTCTGTATCCTCTTCAAGACATCTTCCTTAAATGTCTTAAGGTCTTCATACGTTACGAATCTTGAAGCTTCAATCTCAGACATAGCGGCCAACGTTGTCTCATTGGGTACCAAGAATTCATCTGGCAACCTTTTATTCTTAGCGATCGCCCGAAAAAGAATCTGTATTGCGTCAGACATCGTCAAACCAAGATTATCTAAGACCTCCTGAGCCTCTTCTTTTATGTCAGTTCGGATCCGAGCTCTAACCACGGACTCTTTCCTATTCATAGGCATGGTGTTGCTCCTTGTTTGTTTGGTAAACAAATGTAGCTACATTGTAGCCGTAAAACAAGTTTTTTTCGTTCCGATTCTTGTTGATATTTTTTGTATCGCAAAACACATGGAGGTTTGCATATGCATAAGTCCAAACCGCATCATTCAAAAGGAGAGGAAATGACATTCACTGGCCTTGAGATTCTCAATGTAACTACTCGCTTGATAGAGCAACACAATTTGCCCGGATCGCTGGTAACTGCCATGCTCTGAGCATCTTCCTGGATGGCACACTCCACGATTTCGTGAGTGGAGCAATTGTACCCGAGGTGGATCACTTTCGTTTCCGAAGAGTGGACAAAGCAGCGCATGATATTGATTCAGGTATACATCGCCTGGCGGGTCTGGTATCTGTTGCTCGGCACTTTAGGGATGCTTTTCTTAGCGCCCTTTTTGCGACTTAGTCCGGCGGAAGTGCCATTCTCCGCGACTTGAAATGGTCTTGTATGTCGTCAGAATTCCCCGGATAGATGGGTTGGTTTTTAAAGGGACGCTTTTACGTCCCCTCGCCCTTTCACCCCTTCGCCCCTTCGTCCATCACGGCACAGGGCGTGACCTTCGTTATTCGCTTTTCGCCAACCCGCCGTAGAACTCCGGACGGCGATCCGCCATAATATCATTCAGGGCGGTCATCTTTTTGTCCCGCGCCAGGGCCGGATCGATTTCGGTGATAAACAATTCGCTGCGTTTGGCTGCGGAGCGATGCAGCAACTTGCCTTTGGGGGCCACGATCTGACTCTGCCCGGTAAAGTTGAGGGTTCCGTGCGGGCGTTCATCGGCCCCGAAACGGTTGGCGGTTACCGCAAATATGCCGTTTTCGATACAGCGCGAGAGCATGGTCTGCTGGCAGTAGGTCAGCACCAGATTGGAAGGATGGCATACCACCTCCGCGCCGGCCACCGCCAGACTGCGACAGGCTTCCGGAAATATCCAGTCGAAGCAGATCATCATACCGATCTTAACCCCGCGAACCGTTTGCACCGAGAAGGGGGTATCCCCGGGGGCAAACCACTTCTTTTCATCATTGAACAAATGCACCTTGCGATAGGTGTGCACCAACCCCTCCGGCCCCAGCAGCAACGCGCTGTTGTAAAGGGTCTCCCCCTGCTTTTCGTTGAACCCGGTTACCAGGTAAAAATTCTGGCGGCGGCAAAGCCCGACCAGGGCCTCAACCGTGGCCGATTGGCCGGGATTCTCTGCCAAAGCGACGGCCTCTTCCCGGCTTTGAAAGTGATACCCGCTGAAGGGCAATTCCGGCAGCACGATCAGGTCGGCCTGAGCGTTTTGCAGCCCTTTGAGGACCTGGTTGAGGTTTCCTTTGATGTTCCCGAAATGGGGACGGAACTGGTAATAGCCGAGCCGGAACATAGAACCTCCTTTTTAAAACCGCTAAGGCGCAAAGGCGCAAAGGGGTTTGAGCGGTTGAAATTGTGATCATGCAAAGTAGTATTCAATATATTTGTATAATAAGACAAATCACCACCGATGTAAATTCATGATAAAGGTTTGGCCACCCGGAATTATGGTTTGGCGGCTTGGCGGCTTGGCGGCTTGGCGGTTTTGCCGTAAAATATCCACTTTTAACAGTTAATAATAACCCTTGCATATCTTCTCCCGTGGTGCAATTATTTAAGCATCGACAACAACTTAACTGCAGGAGAAAAGACATGAAAGACGCCATTGCCGGGCTGAATCCCGAACTTCTCTGGAAACATTTTTACGAGATGAGCCAGATCCCCCGCTGCTCCAAACACGAGGAAAAAATCCGCCAGTACGTGATCGACTTTGCCGAACGCAAGGGCTTTAAATACCGCATGGACGAGACCCTCAACGTGGTGGTGGAAAAACCGGCCACTCCCGGCAGAGAAAACGCCCCGATTGTGGTGCTTCAGGGTCACCTGGATATGGTTTGCGAGAAAAATAAGGACGTGCAGCACGACTTTAGCAAGGATCCCATTAAACTGTTGCGCAAGGGCGACTGGATGACCGCCGACGGCACCACCCTGGGCGCCGACAACGGCATCGGGGTAGCCGCGGCCCTGGCCGTCCTGGACGGCGACGACGTGCAGCACGGCCCCCTGGAATGCCTCTTTACCATGGATGAGGAAACCGGCCTCACCGGCGCCATCAACCTCTCCGATAAAATTCTCCACGGCAAAATCCTCATCAACATGGATTCCGAAGAAGACGGGGCCTTTTACATCGGCTGCGCCGGTGGCCGCGATACCGAAATTTTCCTGCCTCTGGAAACCGAACCCGTCCCCGCCGGATACACCGTGCAGCGCCTTCGCCTGGGCGGACTTCAGGGCGGCCACTCCGGATTGATGATCCACACCGGGCTGGGCAACGGCATTAAACTGCTGGGCCGCTTCCTCGGCGATGTTGCCAAAGACCTGGGCCTGCGCCTGATGCACATCGACGGCGGCAGCAAACACAACGCCATCCCCCGGGAATGCGACGCCATCGTCGCCCTGCCCTCCGGCAATCTCGGGGCGCTCAAGGATAAGGCGGCCGCTTATCAGAAAATTTACCACGGCGAATTGCACCTGGCCGATCCCGGGGTTTTCCTGCGGGTGGATGGCGATGGCTTTGAGAACGACGGCAAAATGTTCACCGAAAAGCTGCACAACCAGACCATCAACGCCATTATCGCCATGCCCCACGGGGTGATGGCCATGAGCCTGGCCGTGCCCGGACTGGTGGAAACCTCCAACAACATGGCGGTGATCAAAACCGATCACAAACGCGTTTCGGTGCTTACCAGCCAGCGCAGTTCGGTCCAAAGCGCTTTGGAAGGCATCACCCAAAACGTGGCCGCGGTGGGTCAGCTGGCCAGCGGGGATATCGAGTTCCACAACGGCTATCCGGCCTGGCAGCCCAACCCGGAATCAAAACTCCTTAAGGTGGCCGAATCGGTTTGGGAAGAGCAGTTCGGCAACAAGCCGGAGGTTAAAGCCATCCACGCCGGACTGGAATGCGGCATCATCGGGGATAAATTTCCCGGAATGGATATGCTCTCCTTCGGACCGACCATCGAAGGGGCTCACTCCCCGGACGAGAAGGTGCAGATCAGCACCGTGGAACGTTTCTGGAAATTCCTGAAAGCCCTTCTGGAACACCTGTAATTTCGGCAACCGCGTCGTTTCTTCAGAAACGGCCGAAAAAATTCTGCGTGGCTCCGGCAAATGCCGGAGCCCGGATAATGCTCAAATATCGCCGGACCCCGGCTTTCCACAAGGCGGGGTAACCTCACCCCGATATCGCCACGCTGAAAGGAACCTCACCATGTTTACCACAGATACCCTTTCCGGAAAAACCATCCTTGTTACCGGCGGCGGAAGCGGCCTCGGATTGTCCATGGCCCGGCATTTTGCCCGTTATGGCGCGAATGTGTTGATCTGCGGGCGCACCGAAGAGAAGCTGGTGGCCGCAACTGCCGCCATCGGCAAGGAGAATCCCGCCGTTAAAACGGGATACTACATTGCGGACGTCCGCGAAGATGAAGAAGTCGGCTCCATGATCAGCAAGATTTATGCAGATTTCGGGGAGCTGAACGGGCTGGTCAACAATGCCGCCGGCAATTTTTACTGCCCCTCGGAGGACCTTTCCCCCAACGGATTCAAGACCGTGGTGGATATCGTGCTGCACGGTTCCTTCAACTGCACCCGGCATTTCGGGAAAAAGTTGATCGATGCCGGGTTGCCGGGAGCGGTCCTCAATATTGTAACCACCTACACCGAAAGCGGCTCGGCGTTCGTGCTGCCCTCCGCCTGCGCCAAGGCCGGGGTTTACGCCATGACCAACTCTCTGGCCTTTGAATGGGCCACTTACGGCATTCGCCTCAACGCCATCGCCCCGGGCCCCTTCCCCACCGAAGGCGCCTGGAAACGCCTGATGCCCAACCCCCAGGTAGAACAAGTGTATAAGCAGCGCCAACCGGGCGGGCGTTTCGGAGAACCGGAAGAGCTCAGCCATCTGGCGGTTTTTATGATGTCCGACATGGCCGCCTACATGACCGGCGAATGCGTTACCCTGGATGGTGGAGAGCGCCTGCAGGGCGGGCAGTTCAACTTCGTGGCGCAGATGATGCCCCGGGAACAGCTCAAGGCCATGTTCGGGGCCATGCGCCCGGGTAAAAAAGGGTAAGGGGGCCAGGCGATGCGCCAATATTTACTCTGGCTGATGAACCGGGCCACCCATTCCGGGTTCCACCGCTGGCTGCTCAATTTGGTTTTGTGGAAGGTGATTCCCTTTAACCGACCCCATCGTTTCTGGATCACCCGCATCCAACCGGGCAGCATCGAAATCCGCATGCCCTACCGGCGCCGCAACTTCAACCACATCCGGGGATTACACGCCTGTGGCCTGGCCACCGCCGCGGAATACGCCACCGGGCTCCTGCTGCTAATGCGGGTGGACCCGGCCCGCTACCGCCTGATCATGCAGAATTTGAATGTGACTTACCATTACCAGGCCAAAACCACCGCCTACGCCCGCTTCGATATTTCCGAAGATTGGCTGGTGGAAAACCTGGTAACCCCGCTGCAGCGGGAAACCTCGGTTCTTGTGAAACCGAACGTTTCGGTGTTCGACCAGAATGACAATTTGGTATGCGAGGCCACCCTGAGCTGGCAGGTGAAGGATTGGCAACAGGTTCGGACCAGGGTGTAAGGGCCGGTAAACCCCACGTCCCTTACTTCATGCCGAATTTGGCGAGAATGGCTTTTTCTACAATCGGGGGCACGAAATAGGAGATATCCCCGCCGTATGAGGCCAGCTCCCGAACGATGGAGGAGTTGAGGTAGGTGTATTTTTCGTGGGGCATCAGGAAAACGGTGGAAATACCGTCATTTCCGGACANNACGGCGGTTAACCAGAGCCATCTGAAATTCGTATTCGAAATCGGACATGGCCCGCAGACCGCGGATAATGGCGGTGGCTTTTTTGGCAATGGCGTAATCGACGATCAGACCGTTGAACATCTCGACCTCGATCTCCACCTTTGTATCAATTTGTTTGATCACTTCCTTAACCAGATCCACCCGTTCCTGACCGGAAAAAAGAGGCTTCTTGGAGCTGTTGCGCGCCAGGGTTACAATGATGCGGTCGAAAAGTTTGGTAGCCCGCTCGATGATGTCCAGGTGTCCGTTGGTAATGGGATCGAAGGTCCCCGGATAGATGCCGATTCTCATAAGCCCACAGTGCTCCGAAAGAAAGTGATGATGCTGCGATCATAGGTTTTTTGTTTGAGGATCTCGTAGCCCTCCCCCTCCTGCGGCGCCCCGTGAGAGCGTTCGCTTTCCACCACCATCAGGCCGCCGGAAACCAGGTTGGCCTCCCCCATTGCCAGCGGCACCATTTCGACGAAATTCCCCCACGGAAATGGCGGGTCCGCAAAAATGAGATCGAAGGGTTTTTCGTTCTGGCGCAGGAAGATCAGGGCATCTTTGCGAACTGTCCGGCATTGGGCGCTGGCGCCCAGACTCTCCAGATTCTGTTGCAGCACTCTCAAAGATCGTCCGGAAAGATCTACAAAGGTAATCGCTTCCGCTCCCCGGCTGAGGGCTTCCAAACCCAAACCGCCGCTGCCGCTGAACAGATCCAGCACCCGGGCCCCGACAATATAATCATCCAGGAGTTGGAAGATAACTTCTTTGATTTTGTTGGTGGTGGGCCGGATGGAGCGATCCCGGGAGCCTTGCAGCTGACGCCCCTTGTATTTTCCGGCGATAATGCGCATGGGCTTCCCTGATAGAGCGTCAAAGATGGTATGTCTGGTCGTCATCCCGGGTCGCCTGCCCCGGCACGTTTCAGGCCGGGACCGGGGTGACGGTCAAGAAGTTGCAACCAGCCTTAGACTGTTTGGCAGACGACTAACGAAGGCGATATTGCAGCAGGGTAATTTTGGTTTTAAGCGCGCCACTGCCCATCGACCGGTCGCTTTGCGGCGGGAAAATGGAAACCTTGGAAAAAGCCACGGAGGGATGTTCCCCGGCAATCCCCTCGATAAAACTCAGAACCGAGGATCTGGCCCCCTGTCCTTCGATGTAGTAATAGGTGCGGGTGAGGTTACCGTCCCGCTCCTGCTTACCCGTCTTGATGGAAAATCCGCCGATGCGGCTGCTGGCTGCCAGACGGCGCAGGGCCCCGGCAAGATCGCCATCTTCTTCCTCGAAAGAGGCGCCGGCCGCTCCCTGGGAAGGCGGATTGAGGGCAACGTAATAATCGACAACCAGCTTCTGGCTACCGTCCAGGCGCTGGTCCAGGTTGTTTTTGGCGGTGAGTTTGAGTCCCGGGATGGCCCGTTCGATTTCCTGATGCAATCGGGCAATCTCGTCGCGATTGGTGCCGGCGATGGAGAGATAAAGATTGTCCGGGGCCATTACCATCATCTTGTAATCGCTGCGCCCGTTTTGTCCCTTTACCGAAAAGAGATTTTTGGTGAGGGCCACGTTTTTCTGATTGGTGGCCTGGTTCAGGGCATAACGGCTGGCCAGCGCCGGGGCGATGCGGCTAACCGGGGGCTCCGGCGGGGTATTGGCATTGGGTTGCTGGGGGTTTTCGGTGTTGGTTTGGGCGATGGCACTGTCCACCGGGGGTTTGCTCCGGAAGGCCTCCAGTAGAAACCAGCCACCTACCGCCAGCAGGGCGGTAATCAGGAATCCTCCCACCACCCAGAACCACTTGCGGGCCGAACCGCTGTCCTGGTCGAAATTGACCGGCTCGTCATGGGTAATCGAATCCCCGGTAAAATCGGAAACCGGAGCGCTAAAAATATCGCTTTGATCGCCAGTGTCATCATCGCCAAACATGGGCGAACTGGTGTTGATCGTAGTCGGCTCGGCCGGCTCATTGGATTGCTGAAAAAAGGATAAATCGATGTCTTCCGTGGCTTTACTGAATTCGCTCAGGTCGTCCTGTTCCCTGATGCCCGTTTGTTGATCCTCGGGGATTTCCAGCAGGTTAAGCTTAACCATAACGTTAGTCCTCGGTGCATTTCCGGTCTGGTAACCGACTTAGAAAATATTAGACAGGGGTTCGATGAAACGATAGGCGCCCAGCGATTGGAAATTGGGGTCCTCGGAGTTGATTTGCCAATCGGAAATCTCCAACGGATTGAGAATCCGCAGCGGCAGGGGACTACGGGTCTGCAGGGTATCGAACCAACTGGACTTGAATGCCCCCCCAAAGAGGAAGACCTGGGAAATGTTGTAAGCGGGGTGGTCTACGTTATCGGGTTGCTGAATGGCGTCCAGAAGGGCGTTGAAGCTGGAGTAGATCATTTTATCGTCCAGCTGATCCAGGCTTTGCAGGGTTTTGGAATACGGGCGGAAACCGGTGTTTACAAAATTGCGCTCATCGGACAGGACGTATTCGAAACCGCGCTCGGTAAAACTCATCAACACCGTTTCCCCCATCAAATTGGGGAAAAACCGGCGGTAGAGTTCGTCCAGAGAAAAACAATTGAGGTTAACGGCCTCGATAACCATACCCGCCTCTTCGCCAATCCGCTGGAAAAAGCGGAAGAGATCGCGGCGGATGGCCACGGTGAGAATTTCCCGAAGGGTATCGGTTTCGCGGAAATATTCGGGTTGGTAAATGTAAAAATCGGTGGGGTCGCTGGCCATGGTTTGGTGAAGATCCTGACGAATCAGGTCCCCGTACAGCTCATGGTTGATGGTATCGTCCACCGCCACCTTCTTCACAAATCCGAAGCGGGCGGACAGCAGAAAACGCACCCGACTCAGATCGAACTCATGAGAATCCGCCAGCGAACGCAGGTGACTTCCGATTTTGACTGCGGTAGAGCCGTTTTGCACGTTGTCAAAATTAATGACAAAGGGTAGCGGACTCTCCACTACCCTACGCACGTTGATGCTCTGGATACCGTCAACTTCGGCCTGAACCCAGCTGACGGTATTTTCCTGAAAAGAAATGCTATTAATCAGTCCTGACATACCAGTCCAATTATTCTGATGTTTCCCAGCTCTTTATGCCGTTTTCGATGAAGCCGTGGTTCTCATGCATTTTTTCAAAGACAACCGCAACTTTTTCGGGATAGCCGTTCAATACTTCCTCAACATCTTGGAAAACCTCGTGAATGGCGGTTCGGATCTTGCCGGCATCACCGGGATTCAGCGATCCTTTCAGACTTTCCAGCGCCCCGAACACATCCTGGTATTGGGTGGAAAAAGGTTTGATGTTGCTGCGCACCCGGGCCGGAATATTGCTGTTCTGGATCAGCGAGTCCAGTTTCTGGATCTTGCCGCCGAAATAGGTCAGGCGTTCCATCAGATCGGAAACGTCCCGGCTTTCCAGACGCGAGGCCAGGGTATCAGCCTTTTGAACCAGATTTTCCACCATGGGCTTCACCACCGAAAGGCGGGAAGTGGTCTGAACCGTGTCCACGAATTCTTTAAGATCATTGGCGTAGCGAACGAACTTGACGCTCCCGAGATTGTCCATCTCGGCAATAACTTCCTTCATCGTGAGGATGATGTCCGTATTATAGCGCCCTAAACGATAGCGATCTTTGACAGATGTCATTTCTGATTTGCTGGAATCCAAAGCCGTGTAAACCCCGTTCAGACCATCGTAGAGGGAGAGATTTACCAGCGGTTTGGTGGCATTGCGCACTTTATCGCCAAACTGTCCCAGCAAATTGGGGGATTCCACGACCAGATAGCTGTTGCCCGGACGGTAGGCCATTATGTAACGCTGCTCCCCGTCATAAGTATCGGGATCAAAGAAATTATCTTTACTGAGATTAAGCAGGGTGGAATCCACCTCGCTGAGCTGCAGCAGGCCTTCTTCCTTGGCGAGATCCGCCATGGCTTCGGTGCCGAACTTTTCGCCGAGGGCGGCCAGGGCCTGAGACTTGGCAGCCAGGGAGGAAGCCCCCTGAGAGAGGTTAACCCCGCTGAGCTTGGTCACCGCGGTGCGCACCTGATCGTTGAATTTGGGAAGGCGGTCGGCGATGTTGCTAACGCTAACCACATCAGTGGCTTTGATCATTTTGACAAATGCGGCAATTTTATCGTAGAGACTCCCCCACTCCTTGGCCACCTCAGACACCTCCACATCGCCGATGTAAGCGGAAAGGCTGTCCACATAATGCTGGCCCAGTGTCACCGCTTCGGTCAACGGGTAGTCGTTGAGGCGCTCGCGCAGGTAGTTCACCGAATCGACATAGGTTTGAACCGTGTGGAAATTGGGGTGAGTCGAGCCTTCCTGGAAAGATTCCAGAGCGGTGGCAATCTCATCTTTGGCGGCCATCAGGTTGGGACCGTCCCCGGAGCCGTCATATCTGGCCAGGTAGCGGTTGTTGTAGGTCAGATCCCCTTTGATTTCGTCTATCCCCTGCAACATGGGCAGAATGCTCTGCATAACGTCCACATCGAGGACCCCGCCGAGCGCGTTGTTCAGATCCTCTGTGAGGGCTCCGATTTCCCGGCGACGGGCCAGGTCCGCATCATTGGCGATAAAGGTGAGCAGTTTTTCCAGGGAATCGGACGGTACAAAGGACTGCGTCTTGGAATAATAATATTTCTGCGCATCATATAAGGCAGTCATATTGGATTTGCTTTTTTCCCGAACCGCATCCTCTTCCTTCCACAAACCGTCGGGGATGGTCAGCACCAGATAAAGCCCAACAAGCAAGAGCACAATAATTATTTTCAGGATGATTGAGCCTTTAGGCGACATGATCTCCTCCGAGTCTTGACAATCGAAACATATTTTTTGCGCGGTGTTCGTTAACCTCTAAACGTGAGATTTTACAAAAAACCCCTAATAATGTCAATTGCATTTTCCTTCAGTTGCGGTTACAGCCGGCATTTAGGGGTATAAAATCACAATAATTTACGATGGGAAGACTTATCAAAGAAGCTTTTCCAGAAATTTAGCCATTCGCTCAAAAATAATCTCCCGCTCCACATCCACGCTGATCACGTGATAGGCAGACTCCAGAATCAGCTGCTCTTTGATGGGAGATTGAATGGCATTGAACAGGAAATCGAGGTTCTCGAAGGCGATGGTATGATCCCGCCGGGCATGAACCAGCAGCGCCGGGGCGGTTACCCGGGGCGCGAGCTCCCGGGCCTCGGCGATGAGGGCCAGAAAGGATTCCAGACTGGAAATGGGGTATTTGGCGTAGCTGGCGATCTCGGCCTTGACCTGCGGATCCCGGATATCCGGGCCCTTGGACTTGTGCTGATAGGTGATGATCCGGCGAGCCACGGGCAGCAGGCGCAGACGCCAATCCTTCACAAACATAGCCGCAGCCAGGGTCACCAGGGCATCCACCTCGTGGCGCGCCGCCAAATTAACCGCCAATGCCCCGCCCATCGACTGTCCGCACAGCACCACCTTCGGGTAATAGCGCTTCAGCGCCAGCAAATGTTCCTCGGCGCAGGCCAGCCAATCCTGCCGGGTAACGGAAACCATATCGGCGGGATCGCTGCCGTGCCCCGGCATCAGCGGGGCCCAAACCGCCATTCCTCTGGCCGCAAAATATTCCGCCAGGAAACGGCCCTCGTAGGCCGAGCTGGTAAATCCGTGTAAAAACAGGATGGCGCTGTCGCCCTGGTCGATGTAAATGGGCTCGGCCCCGGGCATCAGCTTGCCGGGCGCCGTGTGACGGGCGGGATGTCGGATGGTATCACTCATGGTTACAAGGTTAAGCGCCTGCGGCGCGTATCTGGGTATCGGGGTTTCTTAATCTCGTCCGAGAGGCATGCCTCGCGGCTACTCACCGTCCCATTTTGGCCAGCAAAGCGGCCTTTACCGCCGGCCATTCCCGGTCCAGGATGCTGTAATAAACGGTGTCCCGCAAACGTCCGTCCGGGGCCACCATGTGCTGCCTTAACACCCCTTCCTCCCGGGCTCCAAGGCGCAGAATGGCGGTGCGGGATTTCTGGTTCAGAAAATCGGTCTTCAGCTCTACCCGAATACACTGCCAGACTTCAAAGGCGTGGGAAAGCATCAGGAACTTCGCTTCGGTGTTAACGCCGGAGCGCTGCCAGGGTTTCCCAACCCAGGTCCATCCGATTTCCGCCCGGCGATGGGCGGGAACGATATTGCCGAAGCGGGTGCATCCCACCACCTGCCCCCCGGACTTCAACACCGTCACAAAAGGCAGCATGTGGCCCTCTGTCTGGGCGGTAAGCGCTTGTTTAACATAGGCTTTCATCTCCCGAAAATTGTGAACCCGGTTAGTGGTCCAGCGCCACAACTCCGGATCCAGGCCAATCTCGCTCAATGCCTGGGTATGCTCCGCCGCCAGCGGCTTCAAATCCACCAGCCGTCCTTCCAGAACCACCGGAACCGGCCGAAAATCTTCAGAAAAATCACCCATTGATTAGTCCTTTTCCAGCAACAGTTCGGCAATCTGAACCGCATTGGTCGCGGCGCCTTTGCGCAGGTTATCGCTGACCACCCACATATTCAGCCCGTTGGGATTGGTGGGATCCACCCGCAGACGCCCCACAAATACCTCATCTTTCTCATGGGCTGCCAGGGGCGTGGGGTAGAGATTGCGGGACGGGTCGTCCAGCAGCACCAGTCCCGGGGCGTCCTTCAAAACGGTGCGCACCCGCTCCAGATAAACCGTTTCCCCGAGAACTACCTGAACGGATTCCGAATGCCCGCCAATCACCGGAACCCGCACGCAGGTGGGATTGACCGGCAAATCCGGCAGATCGAGAATCTTGCGGGTTTCGTTGATCATCTTGCGCTCTTCCCGGGTAAAGCCGTCTTCCTCAAATACGTCGATATGGGGCAGGCAATTGAAGGCAATGGGATGGGGATAGGCGGGTTCTGCCACCGGCTTGCCGGCCAGCTCGCCCCGCAACTGCCGGACGCCCTTAACGCCGCTCCCGGTTACCCCCTGATAGGTGGAAACGGTTACCGATTCGATCCCGAAGGTATCCGCCAGGGGCGCCAGGGCTACCACCATCTGAATGGTCGAACAATTGGGATTGGCAATGATGCCGGAATGCCCCTCGATATCCTCGGGATTTACCTCCGGCACCACCAGGGGCACCTTCTCATGCATCCGCCAGGCGCTGGAATTGTCCACCACCACCGCACCGGCTTTGGCCGCCAGCGGGGCAAAACGTTTGCTGGTTTCCCCACCGGCGGAAAACAAGGCAATATCCACGCCCTTAAACACCTCCGGAGAAATGGGCTGGACCCGGTGTTTTTCCCCCCGAAAAGAAATTTCGCGTCCCGCGGATTTGGGCGAAGCCACCGGAATCAATCGGGAAACCGGGAAATCCCGGGCTTCCAGAATCTCCAGCATTTTGCCACCCACCAAGCCGGTGGCACCGACAACGGCAACCGTTTTTTCGCGCATTTTTCATCACTTTTTGGTGAAACTTTCCGTTTGTAAGCAGTCAACTTCCGAAAATTCTCCATGAAAAGCAATATGCGGGAATTGAGGCGGCGGGACAAAGGAGACTTGCGGGCCGGGGATTCCCGGCGTATTTTATTTCGCGAAACCCGCTTGCCCTTCGGAAAGCCCGGGCGGTATCACGGTTGAATTTTACCCATGCGCATAAGGATGTCCCATGTCCCGGCAGCCATCCCCCATCAGCACCCACCTGAAGCCTTTTCTGCAGCGCAATGCCCCGGTTTTGCTGGGCCTGCTTCTGGTGTGGAATATGTTGCTGGCGATCGCATTGGTAGGCCGTTTTCAGCCGCGGGTTCCTCCGCCGGACCAGGCCGAAGAACCTGCTTCTTCCCCGACAGCGGACAGCCTGGCCCAACCATTTCTGAACGCCCTTCCCGTGGCCGGCCGGGAAGGTGGGAACGTTCTGGACAACCGGCGCTACACCTTTCGTCTCCCCATGCCCCAGGAGGCCGTGGCGGCTATCTGGCATAACGGGCGCCCGATCCTCACCCAGATCGCCGATACTGCCGGCACCTACAAATTCGACCTGAGGCTCCGGCACGGGGAAAATGAGCTGGCGGTAAGCGTGTGGCGGAAGGATCAGTCCCTCATTTACCGGGACCGCTGGAACATCAGCATTACCAGCGCCCTGGTGGAAAAACTGAGCCGGTCCATGGACCGCGGCAGTCGCCATCATCCCGAAATGGCCCTGACCTTCGACGGGGGATCGGTGGCGGAAGGCGCGGTGGAGATCCTCAACATCCTGTGGTCCCGGGGCATCACCACCACCCTTTTTCTGACCGGCCAGTTCATCGAAAAAAACCCGCGTCTGGTCCTGCAGATGCTGGCCGACGGCCACGAAATCGCCAACCACACCTACAACCATCCCCACCTCACCACCTTTGCCGACAACGGATTACCGGAGACCCTGGAAGGGGCGGATCGCGACTTCCTTCAGGGTCAGCTGTTCCGGACCGACAGCCTGTTCCGGGCCCTCACCGGCATCCCCATGCAACCTTACTGGAGAGCTCCCTACGGGGAAATTAATCCGGACATCCTGGTCTGGGCCGCCGAAGCGGGCTATCGCCATATCCACTGGAGTCCCGGCATGGACACCATGGACTGGGTCAGCGACAGCACCTCCACCCTGTTCCGCTCCCCGGAAGCCATTGCCGAACGGCTGTGGGAGCATGCCCGGAAAAAGGATGGGCTCAACGGGGGAATCGTATTAATGCACCTGGGGACCACCCGGACCGGCAAACCCGTCTACACCATTCTGGATGCCCTGATCCGCGATCTTCAAAAGGCCGGATACCGACCGGTAAAAATCAGCCAAATGCTGGAGAACGGGACCTTTCCCGGCTAAGGTGATTATAACAAGAGGCAGATGCTGCGGAATTCCCCCGGAAGACCGTGGAAACACGAAAGCGCGAAACCACAACGGTATTCGCGCTTCCGCGATTTCGCGGCCGGCAGAACACCAGTGCCGAAGGGCGTTGCGCAACATCAAATTGTAATTGGAAAACGGATGTTCCATCGGTAATTTGATCGTTTAGCAATTAGTGGTACCTATGAGCACGGAAAAAGTGAGCAAGCCTCATCGGCACAGTTGGCCGTTTTACCTCTTTGTAATCGGATTCTCCCTGTTTTTATCCGGTTACCTCCTCTGGCGCTACACCCCGATCAAAAACGAGGTGGAAGCCGTCATCATCGGGAAAATGCAGCCTTATCTGGGGGAATCCTTTATTATCCGGGATTTTCGCCTGGGGTGGAGTTCCATTTCCTTCCTGGGAGTAGGGGCCTCGGACCAGCAGGCCAACATCTCCCTGGATATTCGGGAAATCCGCATCGGGCTGGACTGGACCAATCTTTTTGACGAAGGCCCCACCCTGCCCAACCTGATCGAATCGGCCACCATCATTCGCCCCCGCCTCAGCTATCAGCCCTCCGCGGAAAAGCGCGAGCGTCCCAAAATTTCTCCGGAAAAGGTGATTGAGGAGATTTTCAAGAACCTTCAGCGGGTTCCCTCCATCGATCATATATCCGTGGAAGGAGGGTCGTGGTACTGGCAGTTGGACAGTCGCGAGCAGCTCCGGGAAGCCAGCGAGGGTAAAATTCCCAGCTGGGTTTCCCAGTACGAAAGTCACCTGCCCATGCTGGTGGGGCTTAACGGTCAGCTCAAGCTCACCGGCAACGGGACCGTCCTCACCATGGACCTGGAGGGCAGTTTGCCCGAGCTGGAAAAATCGCGCCTGCACCTCAACACCCACCTCAACTTCAACACCAAGCAGTTGAACGGCTCGCTTTCCCTGGAGGAATGTGTGGTTACCTCGCGCTGGCCGTTCTGGAAAATGAGCTTTTTTGACCTGCACAACGCCTTGCTCAGCGGGGAGGTTTATTTTTCCAACCGCGATTATACCAGTGAGCCCGTCCAACTGGGGGGCGCACTTCAGGTGCGGGATTTTTCCGCCCACATATTTAATCAGCACGCCACCGCCGACAAAATTTCCGCCCTGCTTTACAACCGCACCCTGGAAATCCAGCCCTTTGACTGCGGGGTAGAGGAAGGCCGGGGCACTTTCTACGGATCTATCCCGGACCTCTTTCAGCCGGAAGTGGACTGGTATCTGGACATTGACGACTACCCGGTGGACAAACTGCGCCAATCCCACTGGGTTTTTCAATACGCCGACAAGGGACTGCTGGCCGCCAGAGGGCATTTCGCGGGCCCCTTCAAACAGATGACCATCACCGCCAACATCACCTGTCCCGATCTGATGTATTCGGTGGTTCCCTTCAACACCACCTCGGTGGACCTGTCCTACCATCTCCCCACCAAGATGCTCAACTTTGAGCGTTTACGGGCGGACTTCTACGACTTCCGGACGGTGGGCACCGGGCATATCGATTTCAAAACCTATCAGATGATCCTGGATCTGGATTCCGACATCAGCGTTCCCGCCGGCTACTTCAACTACATGACCGGCCTGAACAGCGGTCGAATTACCGCCCATACCGATTTTTCCGGGGACGTTTCCACCCGCAAATTCAAAGGGCTGTGGACCTACAATGTCAGCGGCCCGGACAGCGCCCTGGTTTTGGGCAGGGGGCCCTTCACCCTGGACGATCAACTGCTCAAATTCCAGCTGGCCTCCACCAACACCCGCCGCCCCTTCAAGGTTACCGGCGCGGTAGAGGATCTTTTCACCGAAGCGCGCTTCAACATTGTGGACGGCAAGGACTTCCCCATTGCGGAGGTTACCGACATTCCCATCCTGGCCAGTTTTATGGAAGACCGCCACATGGATTTTTACCTGGCCGGTCCCTGGCACTCCCTGTTTTCCAAGGCCAAGGTGGTTAGCGCCGACCGCCTCACCGAGGTGGCAACCACCACCTTCAACGCCTGGGAAATCTTCTTTGACAACCAGAGTTTCAAGGGGCGCTACAAAATCCACACCGCCCCCCGCCATATCGAAGGCGCCTACTCGGTGGTCTTCGATGAAAACGGAATGGACCTGCGCTTCAACGCGCCGGATCTGCTGGACGGGCAGGTTTACATGGGCAATGGCGATAGCGGCAGGCTTTCCGGGTTGGTTACGGTAGATGAATTGGCCATTGAGTCCTTCATCGGGCGGGATTCGACCCTTGCCAGGCTCATTCAGCAGGGTTTTCTCTCCGGAACGGCCACCTTTGGCGGCACCATGGGTAATCCGGAAATGAACTTCAACGCTGCGGCCCGGGATTTTATCATCAATAACGTGGGTTATTACGCCACCAATTTGGTCGGGGACCTGAAAGACGGGCTGTTGCGCTTCAACGATGTGGCCCTGACCCTCAACACCACCCCGATTGTCAATGCCGATTTTTCCTGGCGGGTGCAGTCGGACCAACTGGATTTACGGGCCGGGGCGGAGGCCGTCGAATCCAATTTTCTGGCGGAAACTATCTTCGGCAGCCCGGACGTTATCAAAGGCGACTTTACCTACAATCTCCGGGCCGACGGCTCCATTTTCGCCCCGTCGATCCGCGGCACAGCCAACGTTCGCAACGGCCTGATCGGCGCGGACCTGCCCTTTCGCGATATTTCCCTGGCCTTTCACGACTCCCTGATGCCGGGACGGTTTTACTGGGATCCGGAAAATCACCATATTCTGGTGGACAATTTCCGTTTCGTCCATCGCGACCAGTATGCCTTAAACGCCACCGGCCTGCTCAGCATAGATGAAGACGGTCCTCTGGACATGCAGGTGGAAGCCACCGGCAACATTCTGGCGGAATTGCCGCGCCTGGATCCCTTTTTCACCGGAACCGCCTCGGACGGACAGCTCATCACCCGCATCCGGGGCACCCGCGCCAATCCCTTCCTGGATCAGCTCCGGATGGAAATCTTCGACGGGGAGATGACCTTTCTGGACGTTATCCCGCGCATTACCCGGCTGCGGGCGGAGATCGCCCTGGAAGAAGGCTCCAACTTCATCAACATCAAAACCATTGAGGGGCTGGTGGACGGCAAATGGGGGCGGATCGCCAATGTCCGCAACCTCCCGCGGGAAGCGGGCAATCTGGAGCCCTGGTATTTCGACGAAATCAACCTCAACTTCGGTATCCTGACCGTGGAGACCGAAAAAGAGGGCATTCCCCTGCTGCTTTACGGCATGATGGAAGAAGGCGACCGCGGCTACTTCGCCACCGCCGGGCGCACCCCCGCCGAAAAATTTTACTTCGCCGGTCCCCCCGACCTGCCCATCGCCCGGGGGCGGGTGGACATGTATAATGCCCGGGTTACCTATCCCTTCATCGGCATGATCTACGTGGACGGCGAATACGTCTTCCCGGACACCGGCGAGGAGGACAAGGTGATGGATTTTCTGATGAACATGCGCTGGGATGTGGAGGGTTATTCGGGCAGCAACAACCGCTATTTCGTCAACATTCCCGCCTACGTGGGGGAAGTGGAAATGGACCTCAACATCGACAACAACGCCAGCAAACTCTACTTCACCGGACGGTTGATCGACGAGTCCTTCCGCATCGAAGGCGACGTGCGCTCCACCCGCGGCCGGGTGGAATACCTGGACGTCAAGTTCCGGGTGGAGGAGTTCGGGGCGGAGTTCAGCCGCTACGACATTTATCCAGACGTCTATGGCAAAGCCTACACCACCGTGCGGGACCGCAATACCGAGCAAAGCATTCCGCGGGACATCTATCTGATCCTCTACGTAACCGATCCGGTTACCGGCAAGGAAGTTTCCAAGGGCAACTGGGAGGACTTCCGCTTTAAGCTGGTCTCCAACCAGCAGATTCAGGACAAAGTTTTCGGAGAAACCCAGGAACAGGTTCTGGCTTTCATGGGTTACAGCTTCGACAATTTGCAGACCAAGGCCGGGGAAGTGGGGTTGAGCATGACCGAGAACCTCCTGTTCCGCCCCCTGGTACGCCCTCTGGAACGCCGTCTGGAACGCCAGCTGTGGCTGGATGAAGTACGCCTGCGCTCCAACTTCTCCAGCAACCTGCTTTACCTGAGCTTTGCCGATCGGGTTAGCCTGTTTAACCGGGCCACATTTTTATCGCCCTACGTGAACAATAATCTCGATCCGGCGTTACTACTGTTGCAAAGTTCGGAAATAACGCTGGGGAAATACCTGGTGCGGGATATTTTTATGAGCTACACCGGGCAGCTGGTTTCCGGTTTTGACGAATCGAAATTGGGTGTTAATCATACCATCGGGTTGGAATACCGACTGTTGTATAACCTGCTGCTGCAGCTGGAATACAACAAGTTTCAGTTTAATCCGTTTTACAGCGACGACATCCGAAACGACCTTCGGGTGCGCCTCCGGCATTCGTTTACTTTTTGATTGCTTAAATAACGGGATCGCTTTATTTTCTGGGGCTGTAATCAAAAACTGGTGAATTTAGATACATGAAGAATTACGCACACCCTTTGGGGATTATTTTCCTGATCTTTTTTGCCTGGATCGGGTCCTCGTTGCAGGCGCAGGAACAGCAGTTCAAAATCAACAATATCAGCATTGAAGGCAATCAAACGGTAGATTCCACCGTAATCCGGCTCAACAGTGGCCTGATCCGCGGTTCCTTCATTACCGGAGACCATGTCCAGCGGGCCATCCGCAATATCTGGGCTTTGAAAATGTTTTCGGACATTCAGGTTCTCGCCGAAACCCTCCCCCCCGGAAACCTGGTTAACCTGACCATCAAGGTTGCGGAATACCCGCGCCTGGAGGGATGGTTGATCAAAGGCAACGACAAGCTCGACAAAAAAGACATCGACAAGGAAACCGGCTTTTACCGGGGCATGGTGTTCAACGACTTCACCATCTACAAAGCCCAAAAAGCCCTGATCGCCAAATACAAGGACGAAGGCTACCTGCTGGCCCAGGTGGAAATCGACACCTCCCGCCGCGAGGACAACAAGGTTATCGCCAACCTCAACGTCAAGGAAGGGGAGAAAGTCCAGGTGGAGCGCATTCAGGTTTTTGGAGGCAGTGTGCTGACCGCCAAAGAGCTGAAAGGGGCTTTCAAGGAGATCAAGGAGAACCGCTGGTGGCGGGGTGCGGACTTCAACCGCGATAAATACGATGAAGACCTCCGCAACCTGATCGCCTTCTGCCGCAAGAAGGGGATGCGGGATGCCGAGGTGCTGCGCGACTCGATTTATTACAGCGAAGACAAAAAAGACCTTTTCATCGACGTTTACATCAGCGAAGGGCGCCGTTATTACTTCGGGGATGTCAGCTTCCAGGGCAATACGGTTTTCGAGGACAACATCCTGCGCGATCAGTTGCTGTTTGCCAAGGGCGATATTTACAACCAGGAAGACTTCGAAAAGAGTATTCGGGAAAACATTCAGAACCTCTACTACAACGAAGGTTATCTCTTCGCCAACCTCCAGCCGCTGGAAATCCCTACCGGGGAAGATACGGTGGACATCAAGATCCGCATCACCGAAGGACATGTGGTACGCATCAAGGAAATCCTCTTCACCGGCAACACCAAAACCAACGAAAATGTGATTCGCCGGGAGTTCAAGATTTATCCCGGAGACACCTTCAACCGTTCCAAGCTGGAACGCAGCGTAAGGGACGTTTTCATCCTCAACTATTTTGCCAATGTGCTGCCGGACGTCAAGCTGCTCCCCGACGACGACAAACACATCAACCTGGAAGTGGCAATCGAAGAAAAATCCACCGACACCGCCAACATGAGCGCCGGTTACAGTCAGCGCGACGGCTTTATCGGCAGCGTGGGTTTTTCGCTGAACAACTTTTCGCTGAAACATCCCCTGAGCGGCGGTCAGGGTCAACGCCTCAATTTCCAATGGGATTTCGGGCGTTTCTACCGCAGCCTGACCCTGAGCTTTATCGAGCCCTGGGCCTTCGGCACCCCCACCCTGATGGGTTTTTCCATCTTCGACACCCGCTTCCAGGGCACTTTTCGTCCCTGGGACGGCAAGGAGCGCGGGGCCTCCGTTCAGCTGGGTCGCCGGTTCAAATGGCCGGATAACTTCTTCCGCGGAGACTGGATCTTCCGCGTCTCCGAGAACGAAATCTTCAACATCCGCAACGAGGAGCTGGCGGCCCGTTATCGCCGCCAGGTGGCCTCGACGCAGGTGAGTATTACCCAATCGATCCGCCGCGACAGCCGCAACCGTCCCGAGTTTCCCACCGCCGGTAGCGTCTTCAACCTGCGGACGAAATTTGCCGGGGGTCCCCTCTTTGGCGATGAAGACTTCCTCAAGACGGTCTTCTCCACCGAATGGTATATTCCCGCCAAATTTGGCCTGGTGTTGTATATGGAGAGCACCATCGGCGGGGTCGCCGGTTTAACCCGCGATTTTTACATCAACCCCAACGAGCTCTTCTTTATGGGTGGCTCCGGCCTCGGCTTTGCCGAAGCGCTGCGCGGCTACGACGACGGTACCGTAGGTCCCAACGAGGGGGGGCAGGCAATGGCCCGCTTTACCTCGGAACTGCGTTTCCCGATCGTACCTAACCCCACCCTGTACGGGCTGTTTTTTATGGAAGCCGGGAATGCCTGGAGCCATTTTTCGGAAACCAACATTCAGGACCTGCGCCGTTCGGTCGGGGTTGGGGCCCGCTTGTTTATGCCCCTGCTGGGGATTATCGGGATCGACTTCGGTTACGGCTTCGACTATTACGATTCTACCACCGGAAACCGTTTCGGCGACTGGCAGGTACACTTTAAATTCGGACAATTCTAAGCGTATAGACGCAACTATTTGAACCACGTAGGAGGATACTTTGAAATCTTTTAAACTCACCGCGCTGGCAGTTCTTGCCGCTCTGCTTCTGGCCGGATCCACCGGGATCTTTGCTCAGGGCAAAATCGTTTTTCTCGATTCCCAGAAAATTCTGGAAAGCTACACCGCCTTCCAGGATGCCCAGAAGCAAGTCGAGGAATTGACCAAAACCTATGAAACCGAATATCAGAACATGCAGACCCGCGGCCAAAAGCTGGTGGAAGAGCTGGAAAGCCAACGCCTGCTGCTGAGCCCGGAAAAAAAGACCCAGAAGGAAAACGAAATCCGCACCCTTCAGGCCCAGATGGACAAATTCCGCTACGAAAAACTGGGTCCCCAGGGCGAGCTCTACCAGAAAAATCAGGAACTGATTCAGCCGATCTTCGACAAAATCAACAGCCTGATCACCAAAGTCAGCGAGCAGGAAGGCTACGATCTGGTTCTGGATAAAGCTCAGGGCGCTCTGCTTTACGGCGCTCCGGACATCGACATTACCCAGCGGGTGCTGGACGAGCTGGATAAAGCGCAGTAAATACCGCGCACCTTTTTAAGGAAAAGCCAGGGCAACACTGTCCTGGCTTTTTTCATTTTTAGGTTTGGCAATCTTATACCCGGCCCTTAATTTACGGTCCATTTTTGCGGACTGTTTTTATTTTGTTAAGACTTTTGTACCTTTCGTAATATGTAAAAATGGTCTGCGTTGATTTCCGGAGCTGGGAGCAGATCAGTATTTCAAGGAGTCAACATGGCAACTTATACCCTTGCGGCGATTGCGGAGCACATCGGCGGCGAACTGCACGGGGACCCTCAAGGCATCATATCCGGTGCCGCAGAAATCGACAAAGCCCGGCAGGGACAAATCACCTTCCTGGCCAATCCCAAATACAAAGATTTTCTGGAACACTGCAAGGCCTCGGCCGTCATCATTGATGCCAAAGCAGGGGCGCAACCCGCCCAGGATTATATTCTGGTCCCGGATGCTTATTTCGGGTTTTTGCAGGCATTTTTGCTGCTCAATCCGCAGGAACCCCTGCTTTCCCCGGGCATCCACCCCGCGGCGATCGTCGAAGAAAGCGCGGTTGTCGGGGAAAATGTCGCTATCGGGGCCAATGTTTACATCGGCAAAAATGCCCGGGTCGGCAATAACACCCAGATCCTCCCTAACACCGTGATAATGGACAGGGCGGAAATCGGAAGCGACTGCCTTCTGCACCCGCTGGTGACCATCCGGGAAGGCTGCCGGGTTGGAGATAGAACTATTATCCACAGCGGCGCGGTTATCGGTAGCGACGGCTTCGGCTTTGCCCCTCACGGGGGACGTTTTCACAAAATTCCCCAGTTGGGCATTGTGGTTCTGGAGTCTGACGTGGAAATCGGGGCCAACACCACCATAGATCGCGCCACCATGGGTCAGACCATCGTCAAACAGGGCACCAAGATAGACAATCTGGTTCAAATTGCCCACAATGTTGAGGTGGGAGAACACTCCGTCATCGTATCCCAGGCCGGTATTTCCGGGAGCACCCGCATCGGCAACGGGGTGATGATCGGCGGCCAGGTGGGCATGGTAGGCCATATCAGTATTGGCGACCGGGCCCAGATCGGCGCTCAAAGCGGCGTTGCCAAGGATATTCCCCCCGGTGAGGTTTATTTTGGCTCCCCGGCCCGCCCCATCATGAAAACCAAACGCATCGAGGCGGTTTTGAACAACCTCCCCGAACTGCGCAAAAAGCTCGACCAGCTTCAAAAGCAGGTGGAGCAACTCAGCCGGGAAAAATCCGGGCAGTAGTTTCCGTTCCAATTATTGCGGTTCTCGCTTTCTCATTTGTGTACAGAGGCTTTTTATGAGTATGAAACAGCAGACGATTAAAAAAGCGGCCAGCTTAACCGGTACCGGACTTCATACCGGGGAACGCTCGACCATTACCTTCAAACCGGCCCCCGAAAATTTCGGGATCGTCTTCCAGCGAACCGATCTGGATAATCTGGTTCAGGTTCCCGCTTTGGTCGACTACGTGGTGCAGGACAATTCCATCGACAGCCTGCGGGGCACCAACCTCCACAAGGACGGCGCCACCATTTACACCGTGGAGCATGTGCTGGCCGCGGTGGCCGGTCTGCAGATCGACAATCTGCTGATCGAGCTGACCGCTGGCGAACCGCCGGTGGGAGACGGCAGCGCCATGCCCTATGTGAACGCCCTGCTGGAGGCCGGTCTGGTACAGCAGGATGCCCCCAGAACGTACCTGGTGATCGACGAGACCCTGCACTTTCACAACGAAAAGCGCGGCATCGACATGGTGGCCCTGCCCCTGGACGACCTGCGCATTACGGTGATGATCGATTATCACAACCCGGCTTTGGGGAGTCAGCACACTGGCCTGTTTTCCCTGGAGAAGGAATTCATTACCGAGTTCGCTCCCTCGCGAACCTTTTGTTTTCTGCATGAGGTGGAAATGTTGATCGAGCAGGGCCTCATCAAAGGTGGCAACCTGAGCAACTCGGTGGTTATCTGCGACAAGGATATTTCCGAGATCAACCACGAGGGCATCCGCAAGACCCTCAAAATCGACGAAGATATTTCGGTGGGCGCCAACGGGATTCTCAACAACCGCAGTCTGCGCTTCAAAAACGAGCCGGCCCGCCACAAACTGCTGGACCTGCTCGGGGATCTGTTTCTGGTGGGGGCGCCCATCAAGGGGCAAATTCTGGCCGCCCGCCCCGGACATCAAAGCAATATCGAATTTGCCCGGCGCCTGCGCGAATACTACAAAACCCAGCAGCTTACCCGCCGCTATCAGGACGTGGCCCGCAAAGGGGTGGTTTTCGACCTGCAGGCTATCCAGCGCATCCTGCCCCACCGCTTTCCCTTTCTGTTCGTGGACAGGATCACCGAATTCGAACCCAATCGCATCGTAGGGCTCAAAAGCGTTACCGGAAACGAGGAATTTTTCCAGGGACACTTTCCCGGCCACCCCATCATGCCCGGGGTCATCATTATCGAAGCTATGGCCCAAACCGGCGGCATTTTGCTGCTGAATGAGGTTGAAGACCCGGAATCCAAGGTGGTTTACTTCATGTCCATGGACAACGTACGATTCCGCAAGCCGGTGTATCCCGGGGTCCAACTGGTTTTTGAGGTAGAATTGCTTCGCAAGCGCACCACTTCATTTAAAATTCACGGCAAGGCCTTTGTCGACGGCGACGTGGTTGCCGAAGCGGATATGATGGCCGCCATTATGGATCGTTAGACCGCGCTGATTCAGGAGAAAAGCAGTGACAAAAATTCACCCGACCGCCCTCGTAGATCCCCATGCAGAGCTGGGGACCGGTGTGGAAGTGGGCCCCTTCGCCGTTATTGAATCGGATGTTCAAATTGGCGACAACTGTGAGATTCACAGCCATGTTAAGGTATCCTCCGGAACCCGCCTGGGCGAAGGGGTAATCGCCCATCAGGGGGCGGTGCTGGGTTCCGCTCCCCAGGATCTCAAATACAAGGA
>JAGRBF010000436.1 GCA_020434205.1 Calditrichota bacterium
AATTCCAGATCTCCGGTAAACAATTTGAAGAAAGCGCCGATCAACCCGATAAAGTCGATATTCAGCCCGATGGTCAGCGGCACCAGTCCCAGAACGGTGGTTACCGCGGTCAACACCACCGGCCGCAGGCGGGTTTTGCCGCCCTGGATAATGGCTTCCCGCTTCTCCATTCCCCACATGCGCAGCTTCTGAATGTAGTCGATTAACACGATGGCGTTGTTGACCACAATGCCGGCCAGGGAAATTACCCCGATGCCGGTCATGATAATCCCGAAGGGTTTGCCGGTAATCGTCAGGCCGAAGAAAACCCCGAACAGGGAAAGAAATACCGATACCATGATCACAAAGGGCAGCTTGGCCGAGTTAAACTCGATAACCAGCAGGAAAAAAATCAGCAGCAGGGCGATCAGAAAAGCCTTGCCCAGGAAGGCCATGGCTTTGGCTTGCTCTTCATCCTGACCGGCGAAGTTGATCGAATAGCCGGGAGGGGTGCGGAAATCGCTGAGGAGATCCTTCACCTCCTGTAACACTTCGGCGGCACTGCGACCAATGGCGTCCGCGGTAACGGTGACCACCCGGTCGCTGTCCACGTGGTTGACGTTGCTCAACCCGGTAGACAATTCGATGGTGGCGAAATTGGCCAGGGGATAATGGGTCCCCTCGTGAAAGATGGTGATGTTTTGCAGATCGGAGTAGCCGCGGCGGGCATTTTCCGCAAATCGCACCGTGATATCGTATTCGTCGGTGCCGACCCGGTATTCGGATGCTTCGATCCCGTTTACCGCGGTGCGCACGGTGTTGGCAATATCCCGGGTGCTCAACCCCAGCAGGGCCGCCTTTTCGCGGTCGATGCGGATGCGCAGCTCGGGTTTGCCCTTGTCGTAGTTGTCCTTCAGCTTGGCCAGTCCCTTGACATCGCGGATTTTATCCTGAATTTGCCGGGACAGAGCGGTGAGAACGGTAAATTCCTGACCTTTGATCTGCACTTCCACCGCCTGGCCGGTCGGAGGACCCTCTTCGCGTTTGATGACATCCACCGAGGCTCCGGGAATCCCCTTCATCTCCCTGGCAACCTCATCGAGGGTCACGAAAGAACTCTGGCTGCGCAGGTGGCGATCCACCATGTCGATGGCCACCTGGGATTTGTGGGCCGGACTCCCGCCGATGCCGAAATCGAAGGCGTCTCCGGAAGAGCCGACATTGGCCACGTAGTTTTTCATGTCCGGGGTATCGGTGATGCGCTTTTCAATTTCCTTGACGATCACATCCGAGGTTTCCACCCGGGTTCCCAGAGGCGCTTCCACCTCGACCAGAATTTGTTTGGGTTCGATATCCGGGAAAAACTCCAGCCCGGTTCCCGCGCCGATGTAGATGAACAGCATCAGCACCCAGGCCAGCAGGGTTCCCCCTAACACCAGGGCCCGGTGTTTGAGAGCATACTCCAGGGTTTTCTCATAGCGCCCCATCAGGTTGGTGAGCAGTTTGTCCCCGGGCAGATCCTTCATTTTTTCGTCCAGCTGAATGTAGCGGGCCGCCAGAACCGGGTTAAACACCAGCCCTACGAACAGCGAGCAGGACAGGGTCACGATGAGGGTAACCGGGAGATAACTCATAAATTCCCCGATAATGCCCTCCCAGAACACCAGGGGCAGGAAAGCCATAACCGTGGTGGCGGTGGAAACCACCACTGCCATACCGACCTCGCCGGTGCCGATTTTGGCCGCCTGATAAAGGGATTTCCCCTCCTGGTGATGGCGGTAAATATTTTCGATGATCACCACCGCGTTGTCCACCAGCATGCCCAGGGCCAAAATCAGGCTGAAGAGCACCATCATGTTCAGGGTATATCCCATGAAACTGAGGATTACGAAGGTCATCAGCATGGACAGGGGAATGGCCACGCTCACCAGCACCCCGTTGCGGGTTCCCATGAAGAAATACAGCACCAGCACCACCAGAATCAGCCCGGCGATGATGTTGTTTTCCAGGTCGCTGACCATCATTTCCACTTCCTGAGACTGATCCCCGGTGATGTGGAAATCGGTATTGTTGGGCAGGTGCTGGCGTTCCTCGGCCAGAATGGCTTTAATGGCATGGGTGATGCGCAGGATGTTCTCCCCGCTGCGTTTCTGGATGGAAAGGGTCACGCTGGGTTTCCCGTCGAACCGGGAATAACTCTCCTGCTCCTTGAAGCCGAAGAACACGTCGGCCAGGTCGCGCAGGTAAACCGGACGACCGTCGAAGGTTTTGACCACGATGTTTTCCATGTCCCGCACCGAGTCGAATTCCCCGGGCACCCGCACCGTCCAGGTGAGGTTGGTGCTTTTGGTGGAACCGCCGGGTACGGTCAGGTTTTCCTTCTGAATCGCTTCGGTGATGTCATTGATTCCCACATTGTAATACTGCAGGCGGGAGGGATAGGCGTTCACCTGAACCTCGCGCTCCAGCCCTCCGCTGATGTCCACCTGCAGAACGCCGGGAATTTCCTCGAAACGGTCTTCCAGTTCCTCAGCGATATCCTTGAGGCGCACCAGGGATTGCTCGCCCACAATGCTGACGAACATGATGGGAATATTTTCAAAGTTGATTTCCGAGATAATGGGATCTTCGAGATCCTCCGGCAGATCCGGCTTGGCCTGGTCTACCTTTTCCCGGGTTTTGCGAACGGCCTCGTCGATGTCGATATCCGATTCGAATTCGGCGACAATGCTGGCGTATCCCTCATAACTGGTGGAGGAATACTTCTTGATTTTGTTGATTTCCTTCAGCTTGTCTTCAATCGGCTGAACCACCAGCGTTTCCATATCAGACGGGGCCACCCCCACATAGGGGGCGGAGATAATGACCACCGGCTGTTTGATGGCCGGAAAGTTTTCCACCGGCAGACTTATGTAGGAGACCAGTCCGGTAATCACCACTATCGCCAGCAGCACGTAAATGGCGGTGCTGGTTTTAAGTGAGGCGTTGGTCAATTTCATAAAACCCTCAGTATTTTCGGTTCATAACATTCTGGCAAATTGGCTTAGTTTTGCACCACTTGCAGCGAGTCACCGTCGCTGAGCTCCTGTTGCCCAACCACGACCAGTTCCTCATTTTGCCCGACCCCGTCTACCAGGACGTTGTTCTTGTATACGGCTACCTGGCGGACATTCACTTTGCGGGCAACCCCGCCGCGGTTCACGAACACGGACCAGCCGTTTTCCGATTCCACCAGGGCATCCAGCGGCACGCTGATACTCTGGGGATAGGACTCGCGCAACACCTTTACATTGGCGATCATCTGCGGGGCCAGTTTTCCGTCCGGATTGGGAATCTCAACTTCGATCTCAAAGGTGCGGTTGGCCGGATCGATGCTGCCGGAACGGAAGGTTACCCGGCCGTCGATATTCAGATCCCGGAAGGCGTCGAAGGTGATATTAACCGGGGTTCCCACCCGGATATCGCCCAGATAACGCTCCGCTACCCCGGCGCGGATTTTCACGTAACTTTTGTCCAACAGCTCGAAAATCGGGGTACCCGGGGTGGCGTAAGCCCCCAGATCGTAGTAGCGATTGTTCACCAGCCCGCCAATAGGGGCGGTGATAAACAGCTTGCCGTAGCGGGCGCGGGCCAGGTCGTACGCGGCCCGGGCGCCTTCGATGGCGTATTCCGAGTTGCGAAACTCATTTTCGGAAATGGCCTTCTGGGCGTAGAGCACCTTATTGCTTTCGAAGGTCAGCTTGGCCTGGTTCAGATTGGCGCGGGCCTGGCGGTAGGTGGCCTCCAGAACCTTGTCTTCCAGAATAGCCAGGGTATCGCCGCGGCCGGCGCTGCGCCCCTTGTCCCGCAGGATGCGGCGCAGGGTTCCGGCCTCTTCCACCACGATATTGACGTGATTCCGGGCGTGAACCGTTCCGGTAACCTCGATGTAATCGGAGAAGGAATCCAGCTTTAACAGGGTGGTTTTAACCGGCACGGTGGTGCGCGCCTGAGTGGATGCCGGCTCTTCAGCGGTCCCTTCGCTGCAATTCCACAGCAACAGCCCACTGAGAAGAATGGCCAGGGATACTTTCTTTGACATGATAAACTCCGCTTTCTGTTATGATTTTTTGATCGTCTAATCTCAAAAGGTGTTGCTGACCCGGCCGGTGGCGACTTCCCAGGAGAAATAGCTGGCCAGATAATCATAAATGGCGCCGTAATACCCAACCTGCGCCTGATCCAGAGCCACCCGGCTGTCCTTGAGCTCCACCTGGGTGGAAAGCCCGTTCTGGGCGCGGGTTTCGGCGATCTGGAAAGCCCGGCTGGCCGATTCCACCGCCTTATGGCTGGCTTCGATACGCTGCCGGGATTCCTGAAGCTGCAGCTGAATATTCTGCAACTGCACTTCGATATTGTCCTCCGCCTGCGCCAGACGGGTGGACACCTTTTCCACATCCGCATTGGCCCGTTTTACCCCGGCGATGCGGCTTCCCCCGGAAAAAACGGGAATGTTCAGGGACAGACCCACAATAATGTTGTCGTTCTCCTGTTCCAGCTTAAACTCATCCGATTGCGCGGAATAGGTGTAGGTCAGCGACCCTTCCAGGGAAGGCAAAAACTCGGAGCGCATGGCGCTGACGTTTTTTTGACGCAGCTTCTTCTCCCACATCAGGGCGTTGAAGTCCGGGCGCACGCTCTTGATGTCCTCCAGGGTGGTGCCGGACGGCACTTCCGGAAAACGGTCCAGATTCCCATTCAGGGAAATTTCCTCACTCACGGGAATCCCCACCAGCACCTTGAGGTTGTTCAGAGAGGCCTGATACTGCTGGCGGGCGCGGATGGTCTCCGGCATACTGTTTTGCCAGCGCACCTCGGCCTGGAGCAGTTCGAATTCCGAAATCCGGCCGCTGTCGAATTTGAGTTTCTGGTTTTGAAAGTTCTCCTCGGCGCTGGATTGGGCATCCTGAGCCACTTCCCAGACCTTCTTCAGGAGGAGGGTCTGGTAAAAGGAGGTTTTAACCGTCGCCACCACCTGCTGACGGGTAGCCTCGAAGGTATTTTCGGTCAGTTTGTTGAGATATCGAGCGGCCTGAATGGCATAACCGACCTTAAAGCTGAACAGGGTCTGGGTAAGCACCGCATTCAGGGCGTATTCGTTGTTGAAGGAAATGGGAATTTTGATGGGTTCATCCAGGGTGGCCCCGGTGGCAAAATCCTGGGTGAAATACAGAACGTTTTCCTGCAGATTGCGGTTGTAGTTCCCAACCACGTTGATCTTGGGCAGGGCCTGGGAAAAGGCGTCCAGTTTTTCCGCGGAAGCGGCTTTCAGATCGGCTTTGGCCAGGCGGATTTCCTTGTTGCCGGATTCCGCCAGCCGGATCATTTCCTGCAGGTCGTACTCCCGGGCCAGCAGGCCGGATGAGGCCAGCAGGCACAAGAGATAAATCAGGTAATGCCTCATATATTTCTCCTTCTTAATCCATTCAGAATAATATCGATCATGGTTTCAATAACCCGGTCCCGCAACTCCTCGGGAAAGCTGCGCATCCAGGCGTGGTTCAAAAATTCGGTCATAAAAATGACGGTTTGCGAAATCATATCCGCGTCGTGAGTCCATATCCCGCTGCGATTTCCTTCCTCGATGAGGATGGCCATTTCGCGGCGGAAAAACTCGTCCAGCTCGCGAATCATGGGGGCACCGTGAGGGGAATGTTCGCAGTAATGGAGGGGCACATCGGCCATTTTCTCGGCAAAGACCTTCAACTCCTGATAGGACAGTGCGATAAAGGCTTTCAACTTCTCATCCGCAGGGGCATCCTGGGGAAGGTTATTGATAATCTCGGAGAGGAAACCCTGGGCCTCCTCCAGAACCACCTCGTGGAAAATGGCTTCCTTGTTGGTGTAATAGTAGTAGATGGATGCCTTGGCAAGGCCGCTTTGTCTGGCAATGTCCTCCATGGAGGTTTTGCTGAAGCCAAATTGGAAAAATAATTGCCGCGCTGCGGAGCGGATGGCGTCCCTTCTTTCCAGATCTACCTGTGGGCTCATAGACTTCCTGAATTCAATTCAACTTTCGAACATTTTCGAATTTGGTCGAAAATATAATACCTTCGTTCACGAAAACGGAACAAAAAATTAAAAGTTGCCAAATTAAAATCTTTTTGCAACATGCCCTGGTAGAGCATCAAGTGTAATCTAGCTACTTCGTCATCCCGGCAATC
>JAGRBF010000437.1 GCA_020434205.1 Calditrichota bacterium
CTACCCCCCCACCCGGATCCGGGTGCTCAGCTCGGCAATGGCCCCGTCTCCCCGAATCGTGCCGGTAACCGGAGCGGCCCCCAACGGCAGGTAAGCCCGCGCCACCGCCACATGGCGGTCCGCCACCAACAGCCCCGAGGAGGGGTCGTAACCGCGCCACCCGCCCCCGGGCAAACACACTTCCGCCCAGGCGTGCAGCTCATGCCCCTCCTCATCCACGGCGCTTTCGCTGTAGCCGCTCACGAAACGGGCCGGTATGCCCAGCACCCGGCAGCAATCGATAAACAAAACCGCCACGTCCCGGCAGGCCCCCCGCCCCTCTGCCAGGGTCAGCTCGGCGGGATGGGGCACCCCGGTGGCCCGGGAAACATAGGCGATTTCCCCGGCAATATGGGCATTTAACAAATTGAGGAATTGCAGCACCTCTCCCCCGGCCTCCCCGGCCAGCTTACGCGCCAGCCGCCTGACGGTTGGGTGAATGCCCTGCGCCCTGCGGGTTTTATCAAAAAAAGGAAATAATTCGGGGTGATACCCCAGGGCGGAGATCTGCGATTTGTCTAACAAAAAATCGAAGGGATTGGTGCGCCGGGTTTCCACCAGCGAGGTAGCCTCAATTTGTAAGGATGAGGTGGTTCCCTCAAACCAAAGCTGGGTGACGCTGTTGCCGTCCAGATCGACATATTCCGCCTGCCCCGCCGGTTCCGGGACCACCCGAAGCCGAAAGCTCTCCAGATGCTGGGTGGCGTCGCAGGCCGGCCGCAGTCGCACCAGGTGCGGTTCCAGAAAAACCGCCTTTTGATAGTGGTAACGGGTGTGATGGACAATGGAAAATTTCATTCGCCGGGCCCGGGGGCAGTGGAAACCGAGAAAGGTTGCGCCACCTCCAACCGCTCCAGAAAGTCGTTCAGCCAGTCGGTGGGCAGCTCCCGCACGCCCCTTTCCAGATGTTTCTGCCACCATTTGGAGATATCGCGCAACTGGGATTCTTCGAAGCGGATGGTTTCCATCTTAAAGCTGTCTTTCTGGTATACCACCACGTCGATGGGAAAGGCCACGTCGTTGGAGCTTTTGCGGGTGGCGTCGAAGGCCAGATAACCGGCTTTCAGGGCCACTTCCAGGCTGGAGTCGTAATAGAGCACCCGGTCCAGCAGGGGTTTCCCGTAGGTGTAGGCCCCGATGATAAAATACGGGGTTCCCTGGCTGATCTCCACCCAGTTGCCCTCGGGATAAAGCTGGTACAGTTTCGGCTCGCTGTCCCGCTCCAACTGGCCGCCCACCAGGGCGTGCAGGTTAAAGGGAACATGGTTTTCTTCCAGGGACGCCTTGTCCTCCCGGGCCACCCGCCGCACCTGCTCGGCAAAGGCATTGGTGGCCTTGTAAAGTTTGTCGAAATCCTGGGAATGTTCTTCGATAACCTCTTCAAAATAGGTCACCGCTTTGTCCCGCACGGATCGCAATCCGGAGGACATCAAAAACATGGAATGGCGCCCGTATTGGTGAATGGTCAGCTTCCGCGCCGTAATAAACTCGGTGCCGGAGGTGATGCGGGTGTCGGCGATGCCCAACAGCCCGTCCTTGATTTTCATTCCCAGACAGAAGGTCATGGTCTAATTCCTTGAGCAAAGATTCCGGTATTACATCTTGTTTTGCACCCGGAAGTTAGCTGTCCTTTGCGCACAGGGAAAGCACAAAAACGCGAATCGGATCGGGGACGGCCGGCAACGCCGCGAATTAGGTACCCGGGCAGGCATTACCGGAACGACAAAAAGCAGTTCCCTTAATTAAGAGACCTGACGCGCCGGGACCATTTTTTGATTGTAAACCGCGAAATCGCGAAAGTCTTTTCAGTTGGGTCTTTGCCAGCGGCCGACCTTTCCCGGAACACCGCAACAAGGATTAGGGCTTTGAACTCCCGCAAACAAAAGTGGGTGGTGGCCAATTCCAACTTCTCCAAGTCGCTCGGCACCCAGGAGTATTGTGACCGGGTATGGGAAAACACCTTAATTTTTCGCGCTTTCGTGATTTCGCGGTTAAAAAGGGGAACGGATTTCGTTCCGGAACATCAGTCATTAACCAGCCACCTGAGACGTCAGAACAAAGTGAGATTATAAGGGTAAAGCTAATTCCGGCTCTCCTCGACCGGCCGGAGGGCAAAAAAGGTCTGGAAAACCTCATTGCCGATGTCATTGAGGCGAATCTGCAGGCCGTCCAGGAACTCGTGCAGCCCCCCGCGAATAATTTCGGAAATGTCGGCGTAGTGCAATTCTGATCTCAATTTGCCGACTTTTTTGTCCAGCAGGGTTTGATAATGGTCTTCCGGCAAGCCGGTAATGCGGCGCAGGGATCGCTCCGCGGCCACGATGGCGTAGTAAATGGCGCGGGGAAAGTGTTTGTCCATCACCAGAAATTCGACCACGTGGGCCGGAACAATGCGTCCCCAAACCTTGCGATACATCTCCAGGGCGCTGGCGGACTTCAACACCGCCATCCACTGGATATTGTCGAAGGGGGTTCCCACATCGGCCGCGGAGGGCAATAGCAGGAAGTATTTGACGTCCAGGATCCGCGAGGTTTTATCGGCCCGCTCGATCATGCGCCCCAGGCGCCCGAAATGCCAGGCCTCCCCGTGGGTCATGGTCGCTTCGGTGATGCCGTTGAGCAGATGGGCATTGGACTTGATCCCGGAAAAAAAGGCGTAGGGCTCCCTGCCCAGAACCCCGTCGGCATCCGCCGAGTTCACCTCCAGGTAAAAGCGGTTGATCTGCTCCCACATTTCCGAGGAAATCACCTCGCGCACCGAGCGGGCATTTTCCCGGGCCGCCCGCAGGCAGGAGACAATGGAATTGGGATTGCGGTAATCCAAGGTCAAAAAACGGATGACGTTTTCCCGGTTGCTTGCGCTGTATAATTCCTGAAACAGGGCGTTGTCCCCGGTAACGGATACCAGGGGCTGCCATTGCGGCGCCGCAAAGCTGGCCGCATCCAGGTGCAGATACAGGTTCACATCAATAAAGCGGGCGACATTTTCGGCGCGCTCCACGTACCTGTTCATCCAGTAGATGGCCTCGGCAACACGACTTAACATGCTTTTTCCCTTTGGTTTAGTCCCGATTTTACTAGGGCGTGTTGATAATCAGAAAATTGGGTGAATTTTAGGGAATTTTTGGGTCTCCAAAGGCGCTTTTTGAGAGGCGATGCAGCGTATCGGTCGAGAAAAGCAACGCATAGAGGCCCCAAAAGGCCCAAAATTCGACAATTTAAATGATTGTCAACACGCCCTGACCTGTCCCCGGGGCCGGTTATTCCCCCAGCACCCAGGTATCCTTACTCCCCCCACCCTGCGAGGAGTTTACCACCAGGGACCCTTTTTTGAGGGCGACCCGGGTTAAACCGCCCGGCATCACGAAGATTTTTTCCCCGAAAAGGATGTAGGGACGGAGATCCACGTGGCGGCCCTCGATGCGGTCGTCCACGATGGTGGGCACCCGGGACAGGGAGATGGTGGGCTGGGCGATGTAGTTTCTGGGCTCGGCCTTAACTTTTTGGCGGAAATCCTCGATCTCCGCCTGGCTGGCATGGGGCCCGACCAGCATCCCGTATCCTCCCGAGCCCCCGGCGGTTTTAACCACCAGCTGGGAAAGATTATCCAGGGTGTAATTCAGCTCCTCCTCGATAAAGCAGCGATAGGTGGGCACATTGGCCAGAATGGGCTCCTCGGTGAGGTAAAAGCGGACCATCTCCGGCACGTAGGAATAGACCACCTTGTCGTCCGCCACCCCGGTTCCCGGGGCATTGGCCAGGGCGACATGGCCTTTCCGGTAGGCCTGCATCAGGCCCGGGATGCCCAGAACCGAATCCGCCCGGAAAACGGTGGGGTCCAGAAAATCGTCGTCAATACGGCGGTAAATCACGTCCACTTGCTCGAACCCTCTGGTGGTCCGCATGAACACAAAATCGTCCTTAACCACCAGATCCTGGCCTTCCACCAGTTCCACCCCCATTTGCCGGGCCAGGAAGGAATGTTCGAAGTAGGCGGAATTGTATTTGCCCGGGGTCAGCACCACGATGGTCGGTTTTTCCCGGGGGGACAGGATCTGAAGGGTTTCCAGGAGGCGATTGGAGTAGTCGTCCACCGGGCGCACGTTCAGGCTCTCAAAAACCTGGGGAAAAACGCGTTTCATGATGGAGCGGTTTTCCAGGACGTAGGAAACCCCGGAGGGACAGCGCAGGTTGTCTTCCAGAACCATAAATTCCCCGCTGCCGGCGCGAATGATGTCCGTGCCGGTGATGTGGCACCACACCCCGTTGGGCGGCTGCAGGTTCATACACTCCCGCCGGAAGGCCGAACAGGATTCGATGACCTCGCGGGGAATGATCTTTTCCCGGATAATGCGCTGGTCCTTATAGATATCGGCGATAAACAGATTGAGGGCCTGGATGCGCTGCCGCAACCCCGCTTCCAGCACCTGCCAGTCCCGCGAGGGAATGATTCTGGGAATGATGTCGAAGGGAAAGATTTTTTCCAGGCCCTTTTCATCCCCGTAAACGGAAAAGGTGATCCCCATGTTCAGCAGGGCCAATTCCGCGGCGGTTTGACGCTGGCGGATTTCCTCCCGGGACAGGGCATTAAGGCGGTCCACAATGGCCCGCACCTCGCTGCGGGTGGCCCCGGAGGACTCGAACATTTCGTCAAAAAAATGTTCCGGATTGTAATTGTTGAAATTCATGATGGCCTTACCCTGACCCGGTTATCGGTGCAACTTGGAAGGTTTCCCCGCGAAAACTTTTAAGAATTTCCCTTCACCACTTTACATATTTAAGGATTTCGGAGATTTAAACCAAAGAAATGGATTTCCGGCTCCATTTTTTGTCCCCAAGCATTTCCGGGATGCATTGCCACCGCTGCCATCACATTAAAAAATTGCTGGCAATATCCTGCGAATTGCTTACATTTGGCGTCGAGTTGTATTACGGATCAAAGACATAGAGGATTACCCGGTGAATACCAGAACGAGAAAGTGGTTTCTGGAGAGGGAGATGAGGGTAGACGAGGTCCCCGAGTATATCGAGGAGCTCGAAGAGAAAGTCGCCAAACTGGAGCGCAGGATCGAGTCGTCCCAGCTCAAGAACATCCGGCGACGGGAGAACGGCGATCCCATCCTGGGCCTTAATTTAACCCGCCTGCGCAAGGAACACGGGTGGTCTACCCGAAAAGTGGCCGCCAAAGCGGAGATGTCCCAATCTTTTTATTGCCTCATTGAAGATGCCCGCTCCGGTTGTTCCCTGGTCAAACTTCGCAATCTCGCCAAAGCGTTCAACGTTTCCGTTGAAGAATTAACCACCCATCCGGACGAACAGCAGCATTTGCAGGAGCACTAAACCGGTGGCCGGTGGCCGGTCCACCAATTTAAATAGTCCCAGGGATGGGGGCAAAATAGGTTCTGGCCGGGAAGGCGATCCCGGCCAAAAACATACCGGGACAAGTGTGGTACAGCCACCGGCGTTTTGCGCCGCCAAAGGTGACAAAGGAGAAGTATGCCCAACACCTTCAAATTCCTGCCCTGGTCCAGGGACCACTGGCTTTCCCGCAAGGGCAATATTCTTCCCTACGACAAGGCGGAACATTTTATCCGCGAAACGGTGCTC
Organism: Calditrichota bacterium; assembly: GCA_020434205.1. Lineage (GTDB taxonomy): Bacteria > Calditrichota > Calditrichia > RBG-13-44-9 > J075 > JAGRBF01. The sequence continues at coordinate 5,647 of JAGRBF010000437.1, forward strand.
ACCATTTTCGGGCTGGTTATCTGGGGCCCTTTCCCCTGGCTGATCATCGTTTTGGGATTCGGAATCGTCTACGAAATAAAGGACGGCTTCGGCTCGGAGGGATTCTCCCTGAAGGATATGATCGCCAATTTTTGCGGGATAGCGGCGGGGACGGGATTGGTTCTCGGGCTTAGGGGTTTAGGGGCTTAGGGGCTTAGGGGTTTAGGCGTTTAGGCTATAGGCACAACCTGAACACCTACAGCCTAAACACCTACAGCCTAAACACCTACAGCCTAAACGCCTACAGCCTAAAACTTCATATCCGCCGGAATCTTGAGGACTTTGCAGTTCTCCAACAGCTCCGATTCGGCCAGCTCCGCAGGGATAATGCCAATTCCCCCATCCTTTTGAGCAACATATTCCATGACCTGTTCCGGAGTGCTCATCTCCAGTGGCCGGGGACTGGACCCCGAAAATATGGTCTTTAGCCAAATACGGTTATACTCCCGGGCCGACATTTCCAGAACCTTGTCAAAAAAGCGCTTTCCCAGATCACTTTTGGGATCCAAAAGAACCGGCTTAACCTTCAGGTTGTTTTCCCAGTTTTGAATTTTGCCGGTGAAAATTTTTTGCAGTTCGCTCTGGCTCAGGGAATCCACCGGGACACTTTTGTTGACAATTACCAGCCCTTTTTGCTGGGCCGCCACCTGAGCCAACATCCCAACCATCATCCACACCAGCAGCAGCAAGAAAACGAGTCGTTTCTGTCTCATAATAAACTCCCTTTTTAGAAACCGATGGCAATGGCGCCTTTGAATTCGGTATAGTTGTTTCCGCTGAATTGATTATTGAATTCGTCCGAGGTCACGGTGTTGAGCTCCAACTTGACGAACAGGCCGCTATCCACCTGGATGTTGAATCCGTAAACAAACATGGTGGCATTGTCCCCGGCAACTTTGGTATTGGGGTTGAGGTGCTCCAGCCGGAAATAAGGCACCACGATATCCTGGATCGAGTAGAAGATCATTCCCGTCATCGCCCAGCGGGTGATGTTATCGGCAAAGGAGGGCCGGATCTGCCCCGCCACGTATTCCCCTTCCAGGCCCAGCGGACCCACCCGCCAGATAAAATGCCCGCCGGCGCTGAACAGCGAGGTGCGTTTGCCAACATCTTCTCCGGTAGAGTCGAATTCGGTGAATTTATCGGAATAAAAAGACACCCCAATTTCAGTTCGACGGGTTGGATAGAGACGCGCCCGTCCCCCGAAGGCCTTGTGTTTGTTATCGTCTTCCTCAAAGGGATTGGTATTTTCCTGATCCCCGTTGGACACCTGAAGGATATAGTCCATGTCCATCGTGCCAACCTGGGTGCCCCCCAAAACCGCGATGCCACCCAGCCAGCGCGGGTAAAAACGAAACTCGCTGCCGAATTTCTGGTTTTTGTTGGTGCTCAGGGGCTCCTTCACCGTCAGAAAAGCCGGCTTGGCGGTGTGGATCTCATTGTAAATCCCGAAGTGGGTAAACATTTTTCCGCTGCGGATTTTCAGCATTTCGGAAACGGTGTATTCACCGAAGGCGTATTCCACGGCGGCGTTGCCGCGCCCGTCCTCGGTGGCGGTTCCGTGCTCCCAGGTGAGGTCCGCCGCCACCCGCAGGCGGTTGGTGGCGTAAACGTTCAGCACGATGTCGAATAAATCGACATCGAAGGACCCTCGCGGGTCTCCTTCTCCCTCGTCCCCGAATTGCTTCTCAAATTCAAAGCTGGAGTAACCGTTTATCAGAACTCTGTCTCCGATTTGCGCATGAACCAGGCCGGCAGCACAGAACAGGCTTGTCAGCAAAAAGAGGATGAATGGCATTTTCCTTTCCACTGCAAATCTCCTTGATTTGGAATTGGTTGGATATAAAAGAACGGCAAAAAATCGGAGGGCGGCGGCGAGTCCTTTACGCCGCCCGCCCCTCAGCGCCGTTTGGTAAAGTTGATGGTTTCCAGCACCTTAAAGCGAACCGGTTTGCCTTTGTAGGTGGCCGGCCGGTAACGGTAGTTTTTAAGGGCCTGAGCGGTGATGCTGTTAAGCCTTTGGTTTTGCCCCGAGGAAACGATATTGACGCTCTCCACCCTGCCATCGACGCCCACCACGCATTCGGCGCGGACAATTGCGAAGCCGCCGTAATCGAGATTGGGGGGCACATCCGGCTCGGCGCGGGTGAGGTATTCCCGCTTGCCCCCGGAGATCAGGGCTTCCGGAACAATGGGGATCTCCACCGGGGCTGCCTCACGCGGCTCTTCCCGGGTCTCTTTGGGAAGCTGGGTGGTCCGGGTGTTGGCGGTCGCAGGCTGCGATTTGATAACCGGTGGGGTTACCACGGCAGGGGTTTCGCGACGCACACTATTGGCGGCATTGGCGCGGCTGTCGGCAACCTCATTGCGGGTGGTGGCCGTTTCCACCGGCGTTTCCGCCATGGCCGGGGCGGTCACCTGGGGCTGGGACTTGCGGGTTACCTCACGCTGGGAAGGTCGGGATGAGGTGGTTACCCGGGGCGCCGGTTTGCTGACCTGGGGGCGTTGGCTTCGGCGCGAACTGGCCACCCGGTTTCGCCGGCGGGCGGCGTTTTCCTGCAGGGCATCGACGGCATCCAGCTTTTGGCGGGCGTAGTCCGAGCCAGGATCGACCACCAACATGTTCTCATAAAGAGAAGCGGCATTGTTGTACTGCTTATTGCTGAGGGCCTTGTCTCCTTCCGCCTGATAGTATCCCAGAATCTGGCGGCGCATTTCGTTGGCGCGGGCATGCTCCGGCTCCAGGGCAAACAGGGGGGCCAGATACAACATCACGTTGTCGTTGTCCGGGGTGAGGTATCGCTCGCGCTCAAAGGCCGCTTCCGCCTTGTCGAGAAAGCCCTGAAGCTGTTCTTCGCGCTGCTGTTGTTTGCCCAGAATGGCCTCAATCTGCTCGATGCGATGATCCACCACCACGATCAATTCGTCCTCGGGATAGGTTTCCCGGGCCTTTTGGAAGGTGGAAAGGGCCTGGGCGTAATCCTTTTGGTTATAGAGATTTTCCCCCTGAAAAATCAGCGATTTTATATCCCCGGCTCCAGCGACAGGTTGGGAATCGAAGACAAAAAAATACAGCCAGGCCGCGGCTCCCAGCAATAACACCAGCGAGACTCCCCAAAGAAGGGCTCTGTTGACGCTGTTGGGAATGGGGTTTAGATCCGGCGGTGGGACCCGGCCCGGATTGGGCACCCGGGTATTCTGCGACATGCCGGACACGGCGGCTTCTTCGGGGGTCTCCGGGTCCAGAACCCGTACCCCACCATTGCCTTTGCCGGCGGGGATGCGCACCTGCCCGCCCCGGTTATCGGCTACCGGTCGGATCGGGGATTGGCGAACATTTCCGGATCCCCCCTGCCGGGCTACCCCCAGAAACTGGTGGCATTTTTCGCAGAAAATATTTTCCACGGGGTTTTGGGTGCCGCATTTTTTACAGGTTAACATAAACAAACCTCCTGAAAAGGTGCTCGGTGCCAGTATCTTCAAACACATTTTGGGGCGTAACAATACAACGACACCCCCCATCTGCAAATTCGGAGGGGCTTGTATTAAAACAGCATGATAAATGGGTCAGCTTTTGAGCCGCCTAAAAACTGCAAGGACACCGGAGGGATCTCGGACCGAATCGAAGAAGACAGGAGCGAAAGGCATTCCAGGAGAAGTCTGATATCAAAGGGAGACTGAAGCCCATCGATTGAGCGGGGAACCTTTTCCCGGAAGCCCGAACAATCGCAAACGACAAAGCGTCAAAGAACTGCTACAAATATGGCGATGCCACTACAGGAATATTTGTGCCGTACCTCAATTATTTTTCAAACGGGTTTTTGCACAGGGGGTGGTTTCGGGGTATTTCGGGGTATTTTTTTTGCTTTATTCTGCTGTTTCTTAATTAATTTTATCTTCAGCCGATTTTTTTTGAAGGCCCGAACGTCCCATAAAGCCTTGTCTTTTATGGAAAAATTCCTAACCCATGCGCCGAATAGCTTATCCTGTGAGAATTATCACTCAGCCTAAATAAAAAGGTTCGTATCAATTTAGCAGAACCTCACCACTCTACTGACCGGTTTCTACGGACCACTTTTCTCCTACCAGAACGGAACTGATCTCTAAACTAACGCTCCAGACCCCACCGGGCCAGCCGCTGTTTATTTGCAATTTTCCGGCTCCGGCCAGGGCATTTGCCCGTTGTGGCATGGCGGACCGCCGCCATCCTCCCCCACCCCGACCCTGCCGAAGGCAGCGGGGTTAGGCGGGATATACTCTTTTTGACAAGCTAATGGTCAACACGCCCTAGTGGACCGTCAATCATGCTTGGTCTGGTTGGGTCCACTTAACTGTCACCCCGGTCCCGGCCTAAAACATACCGGGATGACTGGGCCGGGGTCCAAGCC
>JAGRBF010000438.1 GCA_020434205.1 Calditrichota bacterium
ACAATGTGATCACCAGCGTCCCGGGACTTTTCCTGCAATCCCGCTATGGGAATCACGATGTGCGTATTTCCATCCGCGGTTTCGGGAGTCGCTCCAACAGCGGTATTCGCGGGGTGCGGATTCTGCTGGACGGCATTCCGGAATCCGAGCCGGACGGGCAAACCCGCATCGAAGCCATCGATTTCAACTCGGTGGGCACCATCGAAATCGTGCGCGGCAATGCCTCTTCTCTGTATACCAATGCCCCGGGCGGGGTGATCAACTTCATCAACGAAATTGATTTTCCGCGCAGTTTCAGCACCGTTTTCAACGAATCCGGAGAGTTCGGCCTGCGCCGCTACGGGGCCAAAACCGGGGTTAAAACGGAGGCCTATTCCTTCCTGGCCACCTACACCCGCCATGAGAATGAGGGTTTCCGTCCCCATTCGGACGACCACTGGCACATCTTAAATACCGTTCTGGAAACCCGCCCCAGCGAAAACACCCGCCTCCAGGTTCTCGGCTATTTCGTGGACGGGGAAATTCGCCTGCCGGGGTCCCTCACCCGCGAGGAATTTGAGGCCGATCCTTTTCAGGCCAATCAACGCTCCATAGACCGGGACCAGCGCCGCCTGTCCCGCAAGGGTCGGGTGGGATTGCGCTACCAGGCCAAATGGGGGGAACGGGTCCGGCAGGATCTGGAGATCACCGGATACGGGACCATCAAATACTTCGAACGGCCCTCTGCGACCTTCCGGATCATCAATCGCTACGGCCTGGGGGCCAGCGGACGGTATCTGGCCAAATTTCAAATCGCCGGGCACAACAACGAATTCACCATTGGCGGGGATCTTCTGCATCAAACCGGCCCGGTGGAATCCTACGAAAATTTCGGGGGGCAGCGCAGCGATCGCCTTCTGGACATCACCGACTCCTCCATCGGCAATAAGGGCATCTTTTTTCAGAACGGGTTCAGCATCGTCAACGACCGGGTGGATCTGCTGCTGACCGGGCGCTACGAAGAAGTGGTTTTTGACGATCAATACATGACCCTGGCCGCCTACAGCGCCCGCCGCCTGTTTGACGGGTTCACCCCCAAGATGGCCCTCAACTGGAAGCTCAATCCCTGGACGGCCATCTACGGCAGCGTGGGGCTGAGTTTCGAAAGCCCGGCCGGCAACGAGCTGGACAACTTCCCCACCAGCTCCAACCCTACCGTGTTGTTAAACCCGGACTTACAACCGCAGGAAGCCACCAACATGGAGGTGGGGGTCAAGGCCAATTTCCCCTACCGGGGAACCCGCTGGTTCAATAATTTGTTTGTCGAAGCCGCTCTTTTCCGGTTGAACATCGAAAAAGAGATCGTTCCTTTCGAGGTGCTGGGAGAGGTGTTCTTCCGCAATGCGGCGCGCACCAACCGGACCGGTCTGGAATTCGGTACCCAGTTTCACCTGCTGCCGGGTATCCGGCTGGAGGGCACCTATACCTTCTCGGATTTTGTTTACGATCAGTACGTCGCATCTTCCATCGAATTCGACGACCAGGGTCAGCTGGTTACCACCGACGAGAATTATTCCGGCAACATCGTGCCCTCCGTGCCGCGCCACCTGTTTTTCGGCGCACTGACCCTGGAGCGACAGGTTTTGCCCGCGCTAACCGTTTTTACCCGCTACCAGCTGCGGGGGGTGGATAAACTTTATGTGGACGACCGCAACAGCGATTTTGCGGAAAGTTATCTGATCAGCGGGCTCTCCGGTGGTCTGGAGCTCTCTCGCTACCTGAGCAGCGGGGGGCTGTTCAACCTGGGAATAACCGCCGGGGTGCACAATCTAAGCGATGTTGTCCACGCCGCCTTCATCAACATCAACTCCACCAACGGCCAGTTTTTCGAGGCCGGCCAACCCCGGCAATTGTATCTCAGTGCGCGAATGGGGGTCCAATGGTAGCCCGGTTGCAGTGTTTTTCCAAAGCCGTTGCGGTGGTTTTGGGAACCTTTTTGATGATAGATTCCGATCTGGAGGCGCAACCCCGGATCGGCGGAAGCTACCGCATTTACCCCAGCGGGACCAACCAGAGCGAGTGTTTTCTGGTGGTCCATCCCAACGACCCGGACATCCTTTTCGCCAGCGCCAACACGGTCGACTTCACCACCGGATTTATCAGCGAGGGTATTTACACCTCTACCGATGGCGGGCAGAACTGGAGCGGCAGCGACACCTGCAGCGGGGCCCCGATCAACTTCCACAACGGGGATCCGGGAATTGCCATAGATGCCAACGGCACTTTTATTATGACCCGCCTGGGTTTTGTCCCCGGGTTATACAGCCATTATTCGACCGATCTGGGCCAAAGCTGGTCCGGTCAGTATACCATTGCCAGCAACGATCAGGAACGGGCCGGAGTTGCGGCGGACAATCAAACCGGCAGCGCCCATTACGGTCGGACCTATGCCACCTGGACCCGCTTTGCGCCCCCCTACCCCGTTTTGCTTGCCTACACCGAAGACGGGCGCACCTGGACCACCCCGGTGCAGGTCAACAATCCCGATCCTTCCCGTCGCGGCCTGGGCGGAGAAATTGCCATTGGTCCTGGTGGAGAGGTTTACCTGACCTGGGCCAGGCTTAGCGAAACTTCCCCTTACACCGAGGATAAAATCGGGTTTGCCGCCTCATCGAGCGGCGGTCAAAATTGGCAAATATCCGAACACGCCATTGATATTAACGGAATCTCGGGTATATTTCCGGAGAAAGCCAACATCCGGGTTAACGGCCTGCCCAGAATTGCAGTGGATACCGGCAACGGCCCGCGCCGGGGTTGGATATACATTGTTACCACCCAGCGCAACCTTCTCCCGGCCGGCACGGATCCGGACATTATTCTATATCGCAGTGAAGACGGCGGCCAGAGTTGGTCCGGCGGTATCCGGGTAAACCAGGATCCTCTCAACAACGGATCGATTCAGTATTTTCCGGTGGTTCAGGTGGATGAGCGTGGGGGGCTCAACGTTCTTTATTATGACGATCGCAATACCACCAGCGATTCCAGCAGCGTTTTCCTGGCCCGCTCGCTGGACGGCGGGGACACCTGGCAAGAATATGATATAGCGGGGCATCATTTTCAACCCCAACCGATAGGCGGCCTTGGCCAGGGGTATCAGGGAGACAACATCGCCCTGGCCTCCAGCGACGGCACATTATGGCCGTTATGGATGGACAACAGCACCGGCCATTACCAGCTGTGGACCAATCCCATAGCCTTTTCGGTTTTGGATATCGCCGGGCGGGAAGAACCCGCCGTTCCCGGGCTTTTTTCGCTGGTGGGGAATTACCCCAATCCCTTTAACGGTCAAACCCGAATCACCTTTTCACTACCGCGCACCGGGGAAGTCTCTCTGGCGATCTACAACGTTCGCGGTCAGCAGGTATTTGCTAAAGAAACCGGCCCCCTTGAAGCCGGGGATCATGAGATAGGCTGGAATCCCGGCGAGGGGAATTTACCCAGCGGGGTCTATTTGTTCAGACTCGGTTTTGGGGGCCAGGCCAGGGCCGGGAAGATGTTGTATGTGAAATAGCGAGAAGCGAGAAGCGATCTCAAGAATTTATTCGCTATTCGCTGTTCTCCATTCGCGGTGCGCCGCAGGCGCAAAGCCATGTAACCATGTAGCCATGTAACCATGTAACCTTCAACCAAAAAAAGGGTAAGGCTGATGACCAATCGAGAGACGAAATATTGGCTGTTTTATCTCATTCTGGCCGGCATGATCTGTTTTCCCATGATGGCCCAGGATCAACAGGAAGATGAACGGGAATTTGACAACGTTCACGATCTCATCATACGAGGTGAGGTTTCTGCGCCCGGCACCCCGCCGGGGATGCGCCTGGAGGTGAGTACCGACGAAGCCGGCTTCGACAATTTTTTCCTGGGCACGGACTTCTCGGAACCACACCTCAGCACCAATCCACTGGCGCCCACCGAGTATTTTAATGCCTGGAATACCAACGATACCCACTATACCTACGACGGGTTTTCCTGGTTTTCGGCTTCTCCCAATTTCGGGTTTCCCATGGCCGGGGATCCGGTAACCGCCTACGACAGTCTGGGCAACCTGTATTATATGAATATGTTCACCAGCGGCGGCAGTATCATTGGCTGCAAGGTAATCGTTTCCCAGGACAACGGCGCTACCTGGTCCTCCGCGCTTACCTCCATTGATGGTCGGGACAAAAACTGGATCGCCGCCGACCAGACCATGGGCCCCTACGCCAATTACGTCTACTGCACCATGACCGGAGCCAGCAGCCCGGTGGGCAATTTCAGCCGCAGCACCGATCAGGGGGCAACCTGGCAAACCACCTTTTCCCCCACCACCCAAACCCTTCCCGGGATGATGGTCTGTGTGGGTCCTGATGTTCTCAACGGTAACAATGTTTCCGGGGGAGCCGTTTATGTGGTCACCAACTCCGGAAGCTCCTTCTCTTCCCTCTACACCTTTTATGTTTCGAACGATGGCGGGGCCACCTTCACCCGCCAGGGCGGTTTTAACTTCGCCAACTACGTGGGTACGGACGTTAACGGGCGCAACTCGGTGTCCAACATGCGCACCCGTCCCTATCCCTTTATTACCGCGGACAACAGTTTCGGTCCTAACCGGGGTCGTCTCTATTTGATGTACGCTTCCAACTTTCCGGCCGGAAACGGCAACAACCCCGATATTTTTCTGCGCTATTCGGATACCCAGGGCCAAATGTGGTCCGATCCGATTGTGGTGAACGATGATCCCAACTCGGAAGCCAATGCCCAGTTTAAACCGGCGGTATGGTGTGATAAAGAAACCGGGCGGATCTACGCCAAATGGTACGACACCCGCAACTGCCCCACCACCGACAGTATGGACGTTTATGCCTCGTATTCCGATGACGGTGGGTTAACCTGGGCAGCCAATACCCGTATTACCCCCAGCGTTTTCCGGATCGACTGCACCTCCTGCGGCGGCGGCGGAACCCCGCGCTACCAGGGCGACTACGACGCCATCACCTCCAACGACGTTACCTCAATGATGGTTTGGGCGGACTTCCGCGTGGGTCGCTTCGACAGTTATGCAGCCTATTTCCCCGATTTCGCCATGCTTACCGATGTGGCGGCGGATACCCTGGAACGGCAGGACAGTCTCGATGTCACCGTTTCCATACCCGACGTAAAGATGTATGACAACAACGTGTATTTTTCCGTGGAAGAAGGCTCCGGGGCCAATTTTACCTTCGAATTCCCGGACGGAGACTCTCTGACCACCCTGCCGGGTGCGGTGCGGGTGCGAATTTTTTCCAATGACGTTTCCAATGGAAATTACCTGATCAGCATTGTGGCCAAAGGCCCCAACGGCACCCCGGCGCACCAGCGCCTGGTAGACCTTCTGGTTACCGGCCCGGCTGTTGCGGTAAATCAGCCCAATGGCGGGGAAAGCCTGCTCTCGCAAACCCTTTATCCCATTCGCTGGGATGCCGTTTTTGTCGATTCGGTGCTGCTTTCCTACTCCCCGGATAACGGCGCCACCTGGGTGCCTATCACCGATAGCCCGATTGCCGGCAAAATCCATGATTCGCGTCCTCCCAAACGCCGGGCATTGGACGGCGACACCCCCCAGAACCCGGAAGTGGTTTCCCAATACGATTGGGTGGTGCCCACCGAGGCAAGCAGCAACTATCTGGTGCGGGTTGAGAGCGCCATCGACAATACCGTTCTGGACGTCAGCGATGCCACCTTCAGCGTCGAAAACGGCCCCGCGCCGCGTTGGCGGGTTCAGGGCGGTGCGCCGGACAGCCTGGATCTGTATTCTATTTCCATGCTGGACAGCGCCAATGCCTGGGCGGCCGGCGCAAACGGACTTGTCCTGCGAACCACCAACGGCGGCAATAGCTGGGCCCCCACTCTGCGCAGCGCCAGTGCCGACATTTATGCCATTGAGGGGCTTTCCAGCACCCGCGCCCTGGTCGCCACTTACGATGGCAGCAAGGCTCGCCTGGAACGCACTTTTAACGGCGGAATCAGCTGGGCGGTGGTCTACGAGGACACTCTGGCCGGCGCCTTCCTGAACGGAATTCACATGTTCAACAGCACCGACGGTTATGCGGTTGGCGACCCGGTTAACGGAGAATGGACCCTGCTGCGAACCGACAATACCGGCCAATCCTGGATTCCGGTTACCGGGGTTGCCGCGGGCAACGAATTCGGTTGGAACAACTCCCTGGCCTTCGTAAACGATCTGGTGGGAATTTTCGGAACCGACAACAGCAGCGTTATGCTGACCCAGGACGGCGGGTTATCCTGGACGGCGGTTTCGGTTCCCTTCCAGAATGTATACAACGTGGCCATGTCGGCAGACACCCTGGCTGTGGCAGTCGGAGAAGGGGTTGCTTTGTCCGGAGACGGTGGACAAAACTGGAACCAAACTGCCGGTAATCCGGCCAGCACCTCGGTAGGGGCCGGTATTTCGGAATACGGCACCGGCCGCTACTACGTGATCTCGGGAAATGATGTATACCGAACCGATGACAACGGGGCGACCTTTGCGGTGGACTTCACCCAGAGCAATACCCTTAATGATATGGAACTGCGCTACGCCAACATCAACGGCAACGACTGGATTGTCGGATTTGCAGTCGGCAATGGCGGTCGCATCGTCAAATATTCCGAGTTGATCACCGTTACCGGGATCGAACCCACCGCCGGTGTGGTTCCCGATAATTACCGTTTGTCGCAAAACTATCCCAACCCCTTCAACCCGACCACCCGTATCGCCTTCAGCATTCCCGAAGCTGCGGATATTCAGCTGGAAGTATTGAACTTGCTGGGCCAACGGGTCCGGACTCTGGTCGACCAGCATCAGAATCCCGGCTCTTTCGAAGCCACCTGGGATGGCCGCAACGAGGCCGGCATGCCGGTAGCCAGCGGGGTATATCTGTACCGTCTGACCGCCAATGGCCAGAGCGGTAAACATTTCAGCGAAACGCGCAAGATGCTTTTCCTGAAATAAACCCGCGGGGATATTTCTTCTCAGGGCAGCAGCCATCCGGCTCGCTGCCCTTTTTTTTTGCTGAATAGTACCACCTCATAACCGTCACCCCGGTCCCGGCCGAAAACCTATCGGGATGACTGGGTCGGGGTCCAGACCCAGCATCCCGATGGATCCCGGCCCTAAAGATTGCCGGGATGACGAAGTAGAAACATTACAATTGACAGTCTACTAGGGCGTGCCGGCAATTAGAAAATTTTTTTTGCCCCATTTTGTCACTACATTGATGCGTCCCTTTATCCCTGGCGC
>JAGRBF010000439.1:0-3151 GCA_020434205.1 Calditrichota bacterium
GAGGACGAGGCTTACCTGTTTATCAGCTACTTTACCGAGAAGGGATATTCCGCCCCGGAGCAACTTTCGGCAGTTCTCAACCAGAGCGGAACCTGGAATTTCGGCGCATCACCGGATCGAAAAGACCCCGCCGTATTTTATTATTCGACCCGCATCGCGGAGCAGTCCCGGGGACGGCTGGATATTTTCCGGGTCAAATATTCGATGGACTCCGGCGGTAATTCGGGTTTCTGATCGGCTTCGTTATTCCGCTGTCGATCCCGGGTAACAGGGCAGGACCATCAAATTTTTTGAGACCTCCTGACATAGGGTTGTCAGTGCCCTTGTCTATTTTGGGCAAAATTTTCTAACGATCAACACGCCCTAATCTTGCACATGGCAAAATACAGGAGGATCAATCATGTCTGATACCAAAGTACTGGAAGTGGTGACGTTCAACGTTAAACCGGGGGTAAGTCCGGGAGAAGCGAAAACCGCAGCCCGCGGCGTGACCGCTTTTCTGGAAACGCAGCCCGGTTACCTCGGGCGGGATCTGGGGCAATCCGAGGACGGTCGCTGGGTAGACCTTGTCCACTGGACCGATCTGGAAGCGGCCCGAACCGCCATTCCCAGGGCCATGAAAAATGCCGATTGCCAGGCATTTTTCGCCCTGATTGATGAAGAAACCCTGAAAATGGATCATTTTACGGTCGACGGGTAAGCCCAAATCGGCATAAACCCGGAACCGGGTAGAACTCAAAATAACGGAAGGAGGCCAGGTGCACTCAACCAATTACTTCAACACCTTCATTGAGGTGGCCGAGGATTGTCCGGCTCTGAAGGGACAGGTTCCCCCGGAAAAAGGAGAGCAAAAGTCCGTGGCCAATCTGCAGTACGAGATGGTGGCCGAAAACCCCTACGTCTATACCTCGGATGACGTCCTGTTTACGATTCACGCCCGGCGAAAGGAAATTCCCGAAGATGAGTGGGCGGAGGCCCGGGAAATATTCTTCTCCCGGGGACAGGCCTGTTTCCGGGCTTCTCCTCTGCCCAAACGTTACGGTTGGGGCGTCCACAGCGATAAATCGGGGAAAATTGCCATCTACGGGGTGGAAAGCGACACCTACCGGGCTCTGGTCGCGGATAATGCGGTTGCCAAAACCCGCGCTATGCGCAGCAAACGCAAATAACCCCGTCAATTGTTTTACAGATCATTTTGAAAAAATCCGGCAAATTTGCCTGTAATCCTTTATAATTGAAGGCGGTCGGTTGTGGGTTTGCCTTGCGCCGCAACCTCAGGGCGTTCATTCGGGAGAAAGCAAAAAAACCCCAATCCGGCCAGATTCCCCAAAATTGAGGAAAAACAATGTCCGCATTGCAAGGCATTAGCCCCTTTGTTTACGGCACGACCCGCCTGGGCGACGAGAAAATTCCCCGCCACGAACGCGTTGAGATGGCCCTGGCCGCCATGGAAACCGGGGTGTGGTTTCACACCGCCAGGATGTACGGGGATGCGCCGGAGGTTCTGGGAGAGGCGTTTTCCCGCAAACCGGATAAAATCCCCGAAATTATTATCAAAATGGGCTGGGAGAATATCGGCCAGTTGCGGGAGTCGCTCCGGGAATGTATCGAACCGATGGGGGTCCGCCGGGTGCGGCTCGGGCAGCTCTGCCTGTTTCGGGAACTGGCGGAAGATTTTGTGCGGGGCGGTGATAGTTTGCAGGCCTTCCGGGAATTGAAGGAGGAAGGATTGGTGGGTGGTTTTGTGCTGGAGGTTTTTCCCTGGACCTCCGATATGCCTTTGCAAGCCCTCCTGGCCGGCCATACTGAGGGGGTCATCGACGCCTTTATTTTTTACCTCAACCCGCTCCAGCGTTTTGCCTCCAACCGGCTCTGGGAGGAGTTGGTGCGCCGGGAGAAGAACATCATCGCCATGCGCACGGTGGGGGGCGGGCCGGTCCACCGCTTGCGGGACGAACCGGGGTTTGCCTGGAAGGATTATCTGCAGGAGCGGGCCAGCGAGGTAGCGCCCATTTTTGAACGGTCCGGGGTGAAGGACTGGACCGAATTTTGTGTTCGCTTTGCTCACAGCTTCCCGGGGGTCGTGGCCACCATCGGTTCCACCGCCCGCCGGGAGAACCTGGACCGTTTTATCGGGGCAGCCAAAAACATCAACCCCCTTCCCGGGGATATCGTTGAAGAAATAGCCGGCCTGCATCACCGATGGTCGGACGAAACCGATATCCACGCCGAACCCTGGACCATGTAAATAATTAGCTTCGCATCCGGGGACAGGTTCTTTACGTCTGGCCAACGCACCTCACAAGGAAAACACGGCATGCCGCTTCCTATCACCAAAATTCTGTTTATAACCCTCCTGCTGTGGCTCCAGAGTGGTTTTGCACAGGAGCAGCGCCACTACCGGATCTTCCAGTTCCCGGCGGACCGCATCCCGCGCGTCGATGGGGACCCGAGCGACTGGGAAATGGTTCCTCAGGACTACGTGGTCGGTATGGATCAATTGTGGGACGACAGCCGCAAGCACGACCAGGCCGATCCGGATAACCTCGATGTAAAGGTAACGGTCGGTTGGGTTAAGGGCATGAACCGCCTTTATTTTTTGTATCAGGCTTACGACAATTACTGGGATTTTTCCCTGCCGGACCTTCACAACGATACCTTCGAACTGGTGGTGGACGGAGACCAGTCCGGGGGCCCGCTGATCGATCGTTTTCATCCCAATAAAGAGCTGGACATCATGGACGCCTATTTTTCTTTTCACGGGGTTCATGCGCAGAATTACCATATTTTCACCCCGGCGGAAGGCAAGGACTGGACCCTGTTGTGGGGGAGCCAGCCCTGGGTAAAAGATTTGCCCTATGCCAACGCCGTCTGCCGCTACGACTTTGCGCCCGGGCAATCCGGCCATCTGGTGCTGGAATTCTGGATTACCCCCTTCGATTACGCCGGAAACGATCCTTCCCGGGCGGTGATGTCCGAACTGGTCGAAAACAAGGACGTCGGATTGGGTTGGGCGATCATCGATTACGACGATGTAGACAACAAAAAGAGCAACGGCTTCTGGAATCTTTCCAAAGAACATACCATGTACGGCAACGCTTCTTATCTGCTGCCTTTCCGGCTGATGCCCCTGGAGGAGCGCTTCCAAAAA
>JAGRBF010000439.1:3271-8732 GCA_020434205.1 Calditrichota bacterium
CTCTGCCGAGGCCAATCCGGTTCATCAATACCGGGAAGCCGGAAAATACGTGGTGGTATTGTGGGTGGAAGGCCCGGCCGGAAAGTCCCGGCGGGCAAAAGTCTGGGATGTTGCCGTAAAATAACGTTATGGAACCGATCCTTACTCTCGGAATAATCATCTTTACCGGTTTTGTCGCCGGTGAATTGTGCTCGCGTATCGGGCTCCCCAAGGTAACCGGCTACGTCCTGGCCGGGATGCTCCTCAATCCCAATTTGTCCCCCATTATTCCCGCCTCCTTCGTAGAGCAAACCGGTCTGGTAACCAGTATTTCCCTGGCCTTTATCACCTTTTCCGTCGGGGGAACCCTGCTGTTTCCCAGGATCCGGGCCCTGGGAAAACCGATTGTTCTGATCACCCTGTTCGAAGCGGAATTCGCTTTTCTGTTTGTGGCCGCCCTGGTCATTTTTCTGGGCCCCACGTTTATCGAGATACCGGGAGCGACCCGGATTTCGTTTTTCCTTCCCCTGGCGCTGTTGCTGGGAGCCCTGGCTTCTCCCACCGATCCGTCCGCAACCCTGGCGGTTGAGCACGAATTTCAGGCCAGGGGCGAGGTCACCTCGACCATCATGGGGGTGGCGGCCTTTGATGATATTCTCGGGATCATCAATTACAGTCTGGCAGTTTCTGTGGCGGGTATTTTTATTCTGGACGAGCCGCTCGGCAGCAATGTTGTTGTTCATCCGCTCCTCAAAATTCTGGGCTCCATCGGATTGGGTATCCTGTTCGGGTTGATCCTCAACGGCCTGCTCAAAATCATCAAAAAAGAGACCGAAAGTGTGCTGATTACCGTAATCATCAGCCTGTTGTCCCTGTGTTACGGTCTGGCCGGCCTTGCGGGAGCGGACGAACTGTTGTCCACCATGACCATGGGGGTGATCGTGGTAAACTACAGCTACAAAAAAGAAAAGGTCTTCAACATCCTGGAACGCTATACGGAAGAGCTGATCTTCGTCCTCTTTTTTACTCTCAGCGCCATGCACCTCGATTTTTCGGTGATGGGCACTCAAGCTCTGCTGATCGTTCTGTTTATTCTGTTTCGGGCCTTGGGGAAACTCAGCGGCACCTTATTGGGTGGGGAGATCTCCGGAGCACCGGCCCCGGTCAAAAAATATGCGGCCGGCGGGTTGATTCCCCAGGGGGGGATTGTGATTGGCCTGGCCCTGGTGATCCGCCAGAACGGAGCCTTCGAGGCAATTTCGGACATCATTCTGAACGTGGTGATCGGCGCGACCATCATTCATGAAATTATCGGACCGATTATCTCCCGGGTGGCCCTGAAAAAGGCCGGTGAGATCGAGTGATCGGGATTCTGAATGGAAAGCCGCTTCGGGCTGCCGTTGAGAAATGGATTGCCCCTCCGGGCGAATTTTACCTTTCCCGGCTTGTTGTCTGTGGCTGGCGGGCTGATCCGAATAATGGATGATGTTGTTGAATTTGAATGGGACAAAACGCATAAATGAGGTGAAAGAACATGAGTGATTATGTTAGAAAAAAAGATTCCCGGGAAGCGGTTGTGGTAGGCGCCGGGGCGGGAACCACCATGCAAGTGCTGATCAGCGCCGAGGAGGCGCCCCACTTTGCCTTTCGGAAGTTTGTGATGACCCCCAACGGCGGGATGCCCAAACACACCAATCTGGTGGAACATGAGCAATACGTGCTGAAGGGCTCCGCCAGAGTGGAAATCGGGGATGAGGTTTTCGAGGTTTCCGAGGGCGATTCGGTGTACATCCCTGCCCAGATGCCGCATTCCTACCAGGCGGGATCGGAGGGTTTCGAGTTTATCTGCGTGGTGCCCAACAAGCCCGATAAAATTGAGATTTTAAAATGAAAATAATGGGCCGGAAACCCGCTTATGTCTCAAAATTTATTTGAAAACATTCCTGGCCACCTTCCATCCGAGGTGTTTGAGGAGATCCTGACCGCCGGGTCGATCCGTATCGAACGCATCCTTTCCCGCGGCCATGCCTCTCCTGAGAGGGGCTGGTACGATCAGGACGAACACGAGTGGGTGACGGTGCTGCAGGGTCGGGGTCGCCTGTTGTTTGAGGATGGCGAGATAGCGGAGCTCGGGGCTGGCGACTGCCTCAACATCCCGGCCCACCGGAAACACAAGGTTACCTGGACGGATCCGGATCAGATCACCATCTGGCTGGCGATTTTCTACCGCTAGCCCTTTATTCTCAGTGGCGGGATTCTCATGATTAATGCCGGCCGTTTTTTTCTGCGCTTTGCCTTCCTGATTTTTGCCCTTCAACCCGCTGCCGCCCAGATCTGGCAGCCGGACCGGGGAGACGGGACCTATCAAAACCCGGTGATCTGGGCGGACTATTCCGATCCGGACCTCATCCGGGTGGGGCAGGACTTTTATATGACCGCCTCGTCCTTCAACGCTGTTCCCGCCCTGCCCATTCTTCACTCCACCGACCTGGTCAACTGGGAAATCATCAACCATGCCGTAGAGCGATTTCCCGATTCTTATTTTGATATCCCCCAGCACGGGAAGGGCGTTTGGGCGCCATCCCTGCGTTATCACGACGGTTGGTTTTATATCTATTGGGGGGATCCTGACCGCGGGATTTTCAGGGTGCGCACCCGGGATCCCCGTGGGGAGTGGTCCGCACCGGTGCTGGTGAAGAAGGCCTTCGGCAATATCGACCCCTGCCCGCTATGGGACGAGGACGGCAAGGTTTACCTGGTGCACGCCTTTGCCAACAGCCGCGCCGGGGTGAGCCATGTTCTGCAGCTTCAGGAGCTAACCCCGGACGGGGCTTCGGTTACCGCGAACAGAAACATCATCATTTCCGGTCTGCCGGAAAATCCCACTCTGGAAGGGCCCAAATTCTACAAACGGGACGGCTGGTATTACATCTTTGCCCCGGCCGGCGGGGTGGCTACCGGCTGGCAGATGGTCTACCGCTCCCGGAACATTTGGGGACCGTACCAGGAACGCCGCGTTCTGGAACAGGGGAAAACCGGGATTAACGGACCGCATCAGGGCGGCTGGGTTACCCTGGAGAACGGGGAAGACTGGTTTGTTCATTTTCAGGAGAAACAGCCTTTCGGGCGGATTGTCCATTTACAGCCGATGCGCTGGGTGGACGGCTGGCCGGTGATGGGCCTCGATGAAGACGGCGACGGAACCGGCGAACCGGTTGCCCGATTCCGCAAACCGTCGGTGAGCGCAATCCCGCCGGCAAAAACACCGCCGGGCAGGGATGAATTCGACGCGTCGCGCTTTAACCCGGCCTGGCAATGGCAGGCTAATTTTTACCCGCACTGGTATTCGATGACCGACAATCCCGGGTATTTACGGCTGAATGCCGTTTACCACCCTTCCCGCGCTTCGCTGTGGATGGTGCCTAACATTCTGGCGCAAAAAATCCCCGGTCCGCAATTTACCGCCACCGTCAAGCTGGACGGCGCCAATCTTAAGGCGGCGGAAAGCGCGGGGCTGGTGATGTTGGGGCTGGATTACGCCGCTCTCGCCCTCACCTCATCGGAGGAAGGCTACCGCCTGAATCTCATTGTTTGCGAAAATGCCGATCAGGGATTTTCGGGGCAGTCGACGGGGGGAGTTCTGCTGACCAGTGGCCTGGTTTACCTGCGGGCGGTCTTTTCGGAGGACGCAAAATGCCGGTTTTCCTTTAGCGTGGACGGAAGCAATTTTATCAAAATCGGTGAACCCTTTTCCGTGCGCGAAGGGCGCTGGATCGGCGCCAAAATCGGTTTGTTTGCCCTTTCTGCTCAGGAAACCGGAATGAAAGGATTTGCGGATGTTGATTGGTTTCGGCTTGAGTAGAAAACCATCCTGCCCCGGATCGCTGCCATAACAAAAAAATCTCAACTTGCGCAAAGCCATCCGCCGCCGGTTTGCCGGAAAAGCAGGTCGCGTTTGCGCGCCTCACACAGGAGAACACCTGAAATGAAAAACATTCGAAAAAACGGGCTGATGCCCGCATCGATTTTGGTTCTGGGACTTTTATTAGCCGCTTGTGCTGCCCACCTACCAAAGTCTAACGGGGCGGGAGCGGACCGCCCACTTTCCCTTGCTTCCCCCGACGGGCAAAATGTCCTTGATATCGAGTTGGCCGAAGGGCGTCCCTATTATCGCCTCACCCGGTCCGGGCAGGGAGTAATCGACCGCTCCGCGATGGGATTTGTTTTCAAGGAAAATTCGCTGGGAGCGATGGTGCTGAGCAGCTCGCAAACCGGTAGCGTAGACCAAACCTGGCGGCAGGTCTGGGGCGAAAAGGCGGAAATTCGCAATCACTATAACCAGTTGACCATCGCGCTGCAGGAAAAAGAAGCCCCTTTCCGCCGCCTTACCATCGAATTTCGCGCCTACGACGACGGGATAGCCTTCCGCTATAGTTATCCGCAGCAGGGCGAAAGCGGCCTGGTGATTATGGACGAACTCACCGAATTCAATCTCTCCCGGGACGGGCAGGCCTGGTGGATCGGGGCTTATCAGGACAATCGCTACGAGTATCTGACCAACAAAACCGCCATCAGTGCCCTGGATACCGCCATTACTCCATTGACCCTGCAAACCGAAGACGGCCTTTATCTCAGCTTTCACGAAGCGCGTCTGGTGGATTTTGCCAGCATGACCGTGGCGAGAACCGCCGGCACCCGCCTGAAGGCCGATCTGGTGCCCTGGGCAGACGGCGACCGGGTGAAAACCGACGGCAGCTTCACCTCCCCCTGGCGCACGGTTCAGATTGCCCAAAAGCCGGGCGACCTGATTACCTCCTACCTGATTCTCAATCTCAATGATGACAACAAGCTAAAGGACACCTCCTGGATAAAACCGCATAAGTACCTGGGCATTTGGTGGGGAATGCACATCGGTAAATACACCTTCTGGGAGAGTCCCACCCAGGGCGCCACCACCGAAAACGCCATTGCCTACATCGATTATTGCACCCGTTTCGGCATTGACCATCTCCTGATCGAAGGCTGGAACAAAGGCTGGACTCCCGCCTGGTACGAAAACGCCATGCACATGTTCAACTTTACCCGGGAAGCGGACGGTTTCGATCTGCAAGCGGTGGTCGAATACGCCCGACAAAAGGGAGTGAGCATCATCGGGTATCACGAAACCGGGGCCAATATCATCAATTACCGCAAGCAGATCGACGCGGGCATGGCCCTTTACCACTCGCTGGGGATTCACGATATCAAAATCGGGCAGGTGGGATCGCGGCTTAACATGACCGAATGGCATCACGGGCAGTTTGGGGTGCGCTACTATCGCGAAGTGCTGGAGAAGGCGGCGCAATACCAGTTGGCGGTTAATTTTCACGAGCCGATCAAGGACACCGGGGAGCGGCGCACCTACCCCAACATGATGTCCCGCGAGGGGGCGCGGGGCCAGGAATACAACGCCTGGAGCGAGGGTAATCCCCCCTCTCATACC
>JAGRBF010000440.1 GCA_020434205.1 Calditrichota bacterium
ACGCTATCTTGAGGGGGTAGTGGGCGTCAGCCCGTGCGGGTTCGAGTCCCGCCTTCAGCACAGAATCCCGGGGACTTTCTCCGGGATTTTTTATTTTCCGGCATCCCATGCGAGTACCCCATGAAATACCATGCTGCCATCCAACGTATTTCCGCCGCCCTGCACAGCCGATCTCCCCAAACCCTGCGCGTTCCCAACTTTATCCCCGCGGCCGTCTTCATCCCCTTTTTCGAGAAAAACGATGAAGCGCACATCCTTTTTACCCGGCGCAGCGACACGGTAGAGAAACACAAGGGCCAGGTTTCCTTCCCGGGCGGGGCACGCGAGGCCGGAGACCCGGACCTGGGTTTTACCGCCCTTCGGGAAATGGAGGAGGAGGTGGGAATTCCGGCGGATTTGGCTCATATTATCGCCCGCTGCGACGATTTTCCCACCATTTCCGATTTCCTGGTTACCCCCTTTGTGGGCACCATCCCCTACCCCTATCCCCATCGCATTTCCCGGGACGAGGTAGCCGAAATTCTGGAAGTTCCCCTGTCCCTGTTTCTGACCGACCGGTTTTTCCACATTGAAGATTTTACGCGCAAAGGGAGGACTTATCCGGTTTATTTTTATGACTTTAACGGCACCAGTATTTGGGGCGTTACCGGGTATATCATCAACCGTTTTATTGAGGTGGTTTTCGATTACAATCCCGCCAAGGGCGAGTAGCGATCCTTCGACAAGCTCAGGAATCGCCCGGGAAGAGCCACGGCCCAGAGAAACGGCCATTTTATCGATCAGGAACGTATAAAAAAAAGGCCGCTGCAAAGGTATTTGCAGCGGCCTTTTTTACATCGTTACGCAGGGCAACTCATCAGCTGTTGGTTTTGTTCTTCAACAGCTTGCTGCGGTCCTTGCGAAGTTTTTCAAAGGTTTTTTCGGAAATCACGTAATACCAATCGGCAAAACGCTCTACCAGCCCGGAAACTTTGGCCTCCCCGGAAGCGATTTGGAAAACCCAGGCCTGATGGGCATCGTAGAGGGTTTTATTCTCGCGATCCGCATTGCTCCACAAGCTGTCCGCCTTACTCTGGAAATCGGTATTGGCGGGCATGCGGGGCTCCTTAAAACGCTCCCGGTCGAAATTGGCGGTAATAAACAGGTAGCGGTTGGAAGCCGAACTTTCTTCGGTAACCGCATCGGCGCCCACCCCGGAGCTAACCGCCAGACCGGTTCCCGGGGCAACTTCCCCAAAACGAAGGGTGTAAACGACCCCATCGTTGGTTTCCACCTCCAGCTCGCCTTCATTGGAAACCAGACTACCGTCCCGCGAGAAAAAATAGCCCTTGCTCTGCAGGTCCATCACATCACCGTCGGAGATGCGGATCGCCTCCTCATTGCCCTTCAGGCTGGCGGACAGCCCGGCGGGTTTGGGGCGAACCCCGACAATGGCCAGCTCATCAATTCCCGCCAACACATTGTTCATTTCAGTGATATTAACTTCCTGGGCAGCCCGCATGCCGTCCATTTTCCAGGTGCTGCCATCCTTGTTCAGAACCAGCTTCTCGCCCTGGCGAATGGTCCCGCTGCGTTCGTTGATGGAGTAATTGTTGATTTCCACCCGGTCGATATTGTTTTTATCCACCATCAGCAAATCGGCGTCGATCCAATCGCTGAATTTGGTGGTCAGCTCCAGATCCAGGCGGGCGGCGTAGACCTGTTTCTCATCGGCCTTGCGCACGTAACGCAGGCCTTCGCGATCCGGAATGGCCTTGCCGACGATCAGGTCGGCCAGCACCACTTCATTTTCCCCGCGAATGGTGATGCGCTGCCCGCGGCCTTCCAGGGCGGCACCTTCTTCCAGAGGATCAATAACCCCAAAAGCCTGGTAATCGGTACTGTTGCGACCGCGATAATCGTCGCGGGTTACCCCGATCATCCCCGCGGCTACTTTGGCGAGCCGCTCGGCTCCGTCCGCCGGATAATTGAAGTGCGAGGGAATCGACCAGTTGCCGTTCTGATTAACCACTTTAAAGGGAATGGCGCTGCCGGTTTGCTCGTCCCAGGTCACCACTTCCAGAGAGCGGGCCACCGACGGATCATTAAATTCCGGGAAAAACTGCTTGCCGACATCGGAAAATTCATCCGGGGTTACCGGGCGCGGAGCGGTGATCCAGGCCAACAGCATCAGGACCACAGCGGCTCCGCCGAACATCATCGTTTTTTTGGTTTCCATAGCTTAACTCCTCAATCTTCTTGCGGATGCAGCGCCTTCCGCTTCGCGGCGGCGGCGACGGAAAAAGATCATAACCCCAATAATAAAAACCGGGATGGGGGGCAGCAAAACCGCAAAGGTTTTGATACCATTTTGAATAGCGCGGATGCTGGATTCCATATTTTCCTTGCTATTGGCGATCCGGGCTTCTTTTTCCGCTTCGATGTTATTTTTCAGCGCGGTAAATCGCCGCTGCTCGACTTCCTGAATCTGGCGGGCCAGGATTTGTTTGGCCTGGGCATCCATATCGGCGCGTTGCTGCACCTCACCCACTTTTTGGTCCAGGCGGCGCTGGGCCTCGGTAAGGGCAACCTGAGCATCGCTTTCCGCTTCCTGCTCTTCCAGGGTCCGCTGGGTCACGAAGTCCTGAATGCGGGACTCCACCGATTCCAGAGTGCGGTGCTTAACCCGACGGCTGCGCAGGGCCACGAAAGATTCGTCTCCCACCAGCTGATCCAGGGCGTTTAAGAAGAAGGTGACGTTGTCGAAATTCAGCCCGGGGATTCCCTGGCTGCGAATCTGAAAGAATTGTTCGGAAATAAAGTCGATATCGGCAATAACGATCAGATCGGTTTTTTTGGAAGCCATGCTGGTATCCGCAGAAGCACCGCCGCTAACCCGGGCAGCCAGGGTATAATCCACCGCGCTCGGGAAATGCGGTAAACCCCGGGTCACCAATTGAGCGCCGAAGAAGCTGCGGCGCACCATATTGCTGTACTGCTGAAGGCCGGACTGAGCGCCGGATTCGATTAGCGGGGTAAAGGTTATATTTGCCCCGGGAGCTTTGCCGAGGTAGCCCGGGAACAGCAGCACCAGCTCCTCCAGCGGTTTGCTGGCGGCATTTTCCATGTTGAAGGTTTCCGGATTTTGATTTCCGCGCCCCACAAACACGATTTCCGGGGGCAGGGTGGCCAGTTCCGGATGGGGATTGTAGCTGTCCCAAACCACCTGTTGAATGTTCCAGGAAATACCCAGGCGATTCATAAAAGCGTTGATGTCCCCTTT
>JAGRBF010000441.1 GCA_020434205.1 Calditrichota bacterium
ATGCAGCGTATCGGTCGAAAAAAGCAACGAATAGAGCCCCCAAAAGGCCCAAAATTCGACAATTAACAGACCATAATTAACGCCTTAATACATCATCACCGCACAGTCCCCGGCGATATAGCTGTAATAGAGACGCAGGCGCAACACATATTCGCGGCCACGGGTCAAACGACAAACAATTTTGGCATTGCGCTCGGTTCCGCTGTCGTCATCTCCCATAATATATCGCGGCCCTTCCTCGGTGGATTCGAACAGCACCATCACGGTGTCCGCCCATCCGAAGGTCTGGATCACATACTCCCGGGAATAATCCGGTTTGATCTTAAAATTGAGCTGCGCGCCGGCGGGAATGTTGAGGCGTTGCGATTCGTAGGGCAGTAACTTCTTGACATCGTTGCCTTCGATCGGGGGATAAAAAAGGCGGACCTGGTCCTTGTCGATTTGAGAGAGACCCGGCTCCGGTTCCAGCCCGTTTCGGTATTGTTCCGGGTGCAGGATCATCCCGGCCGGAAAAGCGTATTGCATGATAGAATTGGGATCCCAATCCGATCCTTCCACCTCCTGGGGACTCAGTTTGCGCAGAATATTCCAGTCGATGGTTTGCCGATCCCAGTAATTCGGAGGCCCGCTAAAATAATTGTAGACGGCGTTTTCATCCCAGTCGATACCGGCAAAGGGATTCTGATGGGCGTGGGGAAAACCCAGAGTATGGCCGATTTCGTGGAGGGCAGTATCCCAGCCGTAGCTGGTGGTCAGGTCCCATCCGAAGTTCATGGTTCGTTCGTTGGGATCCCCGGCAAAATCAATAATATCCCGTCCCACATAGGACCAGGATCCGTCCCGTTGGTCAAACCCGATCCGGATTTCCGCTTCTTCCCGGGTGTCGACTTCCCGGAACTCCAATCCGATTCCCAGATCCTTCCAGGCTTTGAAGGCCTTGCGCACCACATCCTGCTGCTTTTTGGGCCCTTTCCAGCGCCCGCCGCCATCGGTGGGACGGTCAAAAAAGTAATAGCGCAGTTGGGTGCCGTTGGCCCATTTTTTTTCCACCACCCGGATCAGGCGTTCCCGAATGGGATTCAGCCCTTCCGGCAATGGGCGCCGGTCCACCTTGGGCAGGTTGCAAAAGGGGTGTAATACGGATTCGGTGCTTTTCTTTTTGCTGGATTTGGTTTTACCCATGGCCTGGACTCCTGTGAAGCGATATTTGCCTTTGATCGGATTAGAAAGGGAATGTTGCCTTAGAAGAATAAGCGAAATGTTTCCCCGTCAAGATGTGATCAATTATACGCCGGAGCCATTTTCGACCTTAGAGGGCGCCCGAAGGCTCCCGGAATCCCCGCGAAAATCTCGCGGGGAGGAATCCTTTTCCAACCCGCCTAAATGGAAAACCAGCGGGTTACCTTGATCAGAAAAACGTTGTTGCCGCGCGCCCGCCACAGCCGGTCCAGGTCGTTGCCGAGATCAAAGGCCCCGTCTCTCAGGCTGTTCTGCCGGTTATGGGTCCACACCAGAAAGAAGGTCGAACCCGGGGAATACTCCCAGCGCACCACCAGGTTGGAGTTGAAATCCCGAAAGTTGAAATCCGGGTTGTCGAACTGATAGTCTTCGCCGCCATCTCCGTTCTCATCAACCCGGTAAACCTCCTCGTCCCCGTCGTATTGCACCTGAGAACCGGAGAAAGCCCGGTAGCGGTCTGCAAAAGCATCCGCCCGGGGATTGGTGATTCTTTTGAAGTCCTGGTACTGGCCGGTCGAGAAAAAGGGCATAAAATAATATTCCAGGGACAATACCGGATTGGCGCTGTAGTTGATGCGCATGGTCATACCGGTGGTTTTTTGATCCAGGGTACCGAAAAGATACGCTTTGTCGTCCGCGACATCGATGCCGGAGACGTATTGCAGTTTGGTGTTGCGGACGTTGTAGAAGGGATTTAGGGAGAGTGAAAAGGCGTTTCCGGGCCGCATGTTGGCCCACAGCCAAACTTCCCAGCTCCGGCCCGCGTTATCGTCTACCCAATTTTGCCAGAAGCCGCTTTCCAGGCGGTAGGTTTTTCGGGAATCGGTGCCCATCCACATGTTCCAGGAGAGATAGCCCGGCAATTTCAACCCGGGACCGCCGCGCAGGGTGGACACGGAAAATTGTCCCAGCTCGCGGGTCATGCTGGTACCGGTGTACCATTTATTGCGGAAAGTGATATTGCCGTTGGTGTTGACCACGCTGTTGAGCCGGTCTCCGTTAAAATTCCAGCTGCTCTGGGTATTCCAGTTCCAGTTGAAGCTGTCCATTCCCCCCCAGTTGGGTTTGCGAATGTTCATCCAGGCCCATTGGTTCACCTCATCGGCGCGCCGCAAGAATCCCATATCATTCAATTCCAGTCCCGGAGAACGCCAAGTTACCCCGCCCTGATACTTAAAATCGCCGCGTTTTCCGAACTTCAGGGTTCCACCATGGCCGCTCAGGGAGGTGCGGGTGCTATCGTAATCGAGGTGGTCGGCATCGGGACGCTGGAAATAGTGGGTGGAGGACATCTGGGTATTGGCAATAGCCCGGGCGTCCCCTTCCACATAGCTGCCGATCAGGTTACCGGAGAGGTAATAGACCCGGTCGTTCATGTTTTGAAGAAAATCGACCCCGCCAGTGTAGGCGGCGTTGTGAAGGCGGTCGGCCAGCAGGGATTCCTTGCTGCGATTGGTGGCGGTGGCGATCATCCCCAGGGTTCGTTGTCCCCCGTTAAAATCTTTCTGAAGGCGGCCCAACAAATAATTGGTTGCCGGTTCCACCACTTCCTTAAAGCGCTGGCCGTCTCCCTCAATTACAGCTTTTTCTTGGGCGGTAATGCTTTCCATAATTCCCAGAGACCAGCCGCTGGCGGTTTTTCCGGTTATTTTAGCAGCGCCCAAAATCGAGGAGTTGCGGGGTTGATCCACAAATCCACCGTCCGGAACATCCGGAAAACGCTGAGGCCGGCGCCCGATCCGCCGGGAGTAAAACAGATTGTCGCTGCTGTAATTGCCCCCCCATGCCGCTTCGGTTACCGCGTAATCGAGGATATTGCGGCCTTCGATGAAGAAAGGTCGTTTTTCCTCAAAAAAGGTTTCGAAGGCGGTCAGATTAACCTCGCTGGGGTCGGCTTCCACCTGTCCGAAATCCGGGTTAAGGGTCAGGTCCATGGTGATGTCGCTGGTCAGGCCGATTTTGGCATCAATGCCCAGGTTTCCGCCGAAATCGGAGCCGTCCGAAAAAGGATTGCCGGCTTCGGTTGGAAATCGTTCGTTTTTGGCCACCACATAGGGCAGCACCTCAACCCGGCGGCTCGGCTCGATGCCGCTGATGCCGCGCAACTCACCGAATTCGTGAACCCAACCTTTGGAGCTTTGAGGGACAAAAATCCAGTGGGAGCGTTCGTTATTGCGATAGTTCAGGCGATTTACCTGCAATCCCCAGATCTGATCGTCGCTGCTGTTAAAACGGATCTGGCTGAAGGGAATTTTCATTTCGGCAGTCCACCCCTGATCATCCAAATGGGTGTCGACATACCAGATGGGGTCCCAGCTGGCGTCCCAGTTGTCCCCGTCATTGGAAATAAACTCATCCCCCTTTACCCCGGCCGCGGTAATGGTGAAGGAAAAGGCGGTACGTTTGTCAAAATAACTGTCGATGTTGACCTCCACCCAATCCCCTTCAAAACGATCCCGACGGGCCACCCGCCGTACAATCTTGTCCGGTTCCGCATCATAAGCGCGAATGGCAAAATAGATGTAACTTTCATCGTAAAGGACTTTGAAGCGGGTATTGGCCACCGGGGCCTCCCCTTCGTTGGGAGACCTGACAATAAAATCGCCGCCGGCCCACGGCACCGAATTCCAGATATCCTCGTTTATCTCGCCGTCGATACTAACCGCACCTTTGGGCGCTTTTTTGGTATAGTATTCCTTCTTGGGTTGAACCGCCTCCTCAGCAGCCAAAAAGACGGACAGAAGTAATAACCAGCGAAAACAGTGGCTAAACGATGGCATAAAAACCTCGCGAAGTTATTTGAATGTTCACAAAGGCAAGATTCTGAGCGCGAATTCCCAGACGGTGCCAAAATCCGCCTAATACGCGACTGCAGGTAGTAATTCAGGTGGAATCCCGCGGGTGATCCGGAAGCCGTTTGCCCGAAAGGCCCGGAGTGTTTTAGACGCGCAGCTAATGAAATGGGCAACAGTCATTAAGACAGGTAAACCCGCCAAAAAGTTTATTGGAATTTTATTTTAGCGAAAAAAAAATTGTGGGAAGGTCCTGCGGGGAACAAAGCGACCGAAAAAAAGGGTGGAATTGCCCGATTTTATTTTAAATATTTACGACATGCGTCATCATAGAAAATCGACTTTTCGCAAAGCCTTTTCATTGTCCCTGGTTTTGATTGTCTTCCTGCTGATTTGGCCGGGAAACAGACTTCTGGCCCAGTCGGATCGCGGGGTTTCGGTAGTGCGGATGGCTATCTGCGAGAACGTGGACAATCGGGAACCCCAGAACCCGGACAATAATTTTTCGCCCGCCACCGGGCGAATTTTCTGTTTTACCGCCATTCAGGGTATTAATGGTGAGGGTTTTGTTTTTCACGTCTGGTTTCGCGACGACCAGGAAGTTTCCCGGATAAAATTGCCGGTTCATTCGGCCTTTTACCGCACCTGGAGCGCCAAGACCATCGAGCCGGGAGAAACCGGCAAGTGGCGGGTAGATGTGCTTTCCGCCCGCGGCAGGCTTTTGGCCGCGGAAGAATTTTTGGTGGAGCAGCCGGAAAAGGCGGGATCGGATTAACCGCTTACCGGTAGTCTGCCAGGGTATCCAATGGCGTTTCGCTACGGGTAAAAAGCCCGCTGCCTTTTCCCAGGAGTTTTCCCCGCTGGTCCTCAACCTCCGCCTCTGCCAGCAATTGACGCCGCCCGGCACTGATCACCCTTCCCTGCGCCCGAATAGTTCCCCCCTGGAAAGGACGCAACAGATAAACGGTAAAACTGGCAGTCAGTAAAAAGTTATCCCGCACCAGAGACTGGCAGGCAAAATAAGCGGCATCGTCCATCCCCTTAAAATATCGGGATCCGTGCACCGCTCCCCCACCGTGAAAATCGTCTTCCCCCAAATCGCAGGAGATCCGCGCCGTACCTTTGCCAATCTCGATGCTGTAACTGCGGTTTCGGTTGCAGGGGGCGCTTAAAAAGAGATTTTCCAGCTTGTGATAATGCGACATGAAGCTCCCTTTCCAGAGGTTATTCCGACCGTTTTTTGCCCAAAGCCACTTTTATACGAATCGTGTTCACCGGTTTTTAAAAAAAGCGCCATTTTTTGGCAATTTACATTGATTGTCTGTATTTGATTAATTAGATTGTCGCATTACTACGACACTTGTCGCTGGTATTCATGGATAGATTGGCAATAGGAACAAGCTGCTTTTTCGGGGTTGGCATCAAACTTTCAAAACACAGCTTTTGCGCCGAAACGAAAACACAACCGAACATGATATCCGCCTCTCCCATTCTCAACGCTTTTATACAAGGAGCTCTTTCATGAAAGAATTTGTTGAATTTGCGGTTAAACACCTGGTAGACCAACCGGAAAAAGTTCAGGTCACGGAAATTGTTGGAGAACGCGTTACGGTCTATGAATTACGGGTAGGAGATGGAGACATGGGCAAGGTGATTGGCAAGAACGGACAAAACGCCCAGGCAATCCGCACCCTTCTGAACGCCGCATCAGCAAAAACCGGAAAGAGAAGCGTCCTCGAAATTATCGAATAAACTTCCCGCATTTTTCCGCTCCCACCCCGGGAGCGGCAACTCTTACCGCTCTTCCCAATTGGGTCCACATTGGCAATTACCCTGAACGGGAATTCCGGAGTCCCAGGGCATCGAGAGCATATTCATAAGCGCCTGAAAATACAGCTTCACTGGTCCCCAGGCGGGTTTTGGCAATCCCCAGAACGTGCCGGGAACGATAGGGAACCTCTCGCTTACTCTGGGGAACCACACAGCTTTTTACCACCTGGGCCTGGAATCCTTGCTGCCCGGCCTCTTTTTCCAGGTCGAGCACTTGCGCCACCAAACGCGGCGTTTCCCTGCCCTCCCAGGGCCTGTAGAAAGTACCTTCCATTTCCTCAATCACCGCTTCGATAAACAAAGGGTATGCGCCGGAAAGCCCACCGCCAAGTACCAAATTGCAATTGAGCATCGCCAAAAGATTGGCCAGCGTTTCTCCCAGCACTTTGCCAAAATGCCGCCAGGCTGCCCGGGCAGCCTCTCGCTCCGCAGAAGCCTCCAACGCCGTGGCCAATACGGCGATTTCTGCAGGCTGGGGGGACAAGGCAGGCTTTCTGCCAAGGAGTTCTCCATAAAGGCGCCGCACACCGCGAATACTCAGGGTTTCTTCCACACCTTCCAATGGATTCAAGACGTTGCGAAGCTGCCATAATTCGCCGCCGATCCCGGTATCCCCATCAAATATTTTTCCATTGATAACGATCCCTGCCCCGAAACCGGTTCCCAGGGTTATCCCGATCAAATGGCGAAAAGGCCCGGAGCGCCCTTCCCCGGAGGCCAGGAGTTTGTTGATCCAGGGCAGGATCCCGTAGGTCGCTTCCCCAAGGGCAAACAAATCCCCGTCGTTGTTGATCCACACCGGGAGTTTAAAGTGATCCCGGAGATAAGGCCCCAGGGCGACACTGCCCTGAAAAGCCGGTAAATTGGGAAGTTTTCCGATAACCCCGCGACGATAATCCGCCGGACCGGGAAAGGCAAAGCTAATCGCCACCGGTTTGTGGGAAAACTGATCGATCAGGGATTGAAATCCCCGCACCATTTGCGCCAGGGCGCGGGTCAGATCGGCGGGTTCGGCAGGTAGATAAATCGGCACCCCTACCACTTTGCCATCCTGGATAGCGGCAAAATTCCAATTAGTGCCACCGGCATCGAGGGTCAGCACCAGAGGGCCGGAAGGGTGATCGGTACCGGTCCTCATTAGTGCAGGGCGTAGAGACGGCGATCTTTGCTGCCGACATAAACCACCCCCTCATCAACAACCGGGGTGGCGGCAACACTAAAGCGGGTTTTGAAACGCCAAAGCTCCGCGCCGTCCTGCCCATTGAGGGCGAAAACGGACCCGGCGCGGTTACCGAAATAAACGACCGAACCGGCAATGGCCGGGGAACCCAGGACCTGGTCTTCGGTATTCTTTTTCCAGATCATTTCCCCGGTTCCGGCGGAAAGGGCGTACATAAATCCATCCCATCCCCCAAAATAGACCTTGCCATCCTGAAAGGCCGGAGAGGCGCTTACCGGCTCCTTGAGGGGAAATACCCAGGCCACCTCGGGGGTGTCCAGGTGAACCGCGAAAAAGAGGCCGTTGGTGCTGCCGTAATACACCAGGGAGTCGCCGATAGTCGCGGAAGAAAGGATAGCCTCTGCCGGAAGCGGCCCTTCCTTGGCCTCCATTATCCATTTAGGCTGGCCGCTGGCCAAATCCAGGGCATGAAAAATGCCGTTGGTGCCCCCAAAGTAGGCCACCCCGTCCCGCACTGCCGGCGTGGCAAAAACCTTGCTTCCCACCTCATAGGACCACACTTCCTCGCCATCTGCGGCGGAAAGACAGTAAAAGGTGCTATCCAACGCCCCGAATAGAAGGTTTCCGTTCCATTCGATGGCGGTGGCATAAACCCCCTCGGTTAAGGTTTTGGTCCAGCGGGGCTGGCGGGTGGTCAGATCCAGGGCATAAAAAAGGCCCTTCATGGTCCCAAAGTAAGCCACCCCGTTGTGGACAACCGCCGTTCCGTAAATCGGCCCTTCGGCCTGGTAAGACCAGATTTCCTGACCTTTTTTGTCCAGCGCATAAAACTTGCCGCTGGCCCCGCCGAAATAAACTTTTGAGCCGGAGATGACCACGGACGAGAAAATCCAGTCCGGAGTGCGGAACTGCCATTTCTCACCGGTTAAGGTTTCCAGGGGTTTGCTGTTAAAAACGCCGCGATTTTCCAGACCGCCGCGAAAGGGAGTGTCTGCAGCAGTAGCGGGACTTTCATTCTGGCAACCCACGTTAATCAGGGCGGCCAAACTCGCGACAAAGAGCAAGTGCCAGATGTTTCTCATCAATTTCTCCAGAATTTTCTCATTAAAACCATAACCTCTATCCCATAAGCCGGTCAATAATTTACGATGGGATCGTTAATATTCAACCAGATTTTGAATCCAAGGTTGCAGCAGGAAGGCAGGAAAACCGGTGGGATAGATTAATTGCGGTTCATCAAGCGCAGTTGCAGCTCGGCAATGCTTTCCTGGCGGTTGGGGAAATCGATCGGCGCGGCGGTAGCGTTTTGCCAATCCACCCGTAGTTTCAGCTTTGGGGTAATGCCGGGGTATTCTTGAAGATAAAGGATTGAGGAACCATCGCTGAGAAACGCGGCGATCCCGTCCCAGTTGGTCCCCCATAAATCCAGGAGAATTTCGCCCGTGTCAAGCCGGGTAATTCGCGGCGACCGCACCCAGCAACTGGGCTTCATCTGGCACCAGTCATACTCAATCCGGATCAATCCGTCCGGGGAGGTCTGATCGCCAAAAGACAGGCTCACCGCCATAAATTCTCCGGGAAAAGGGTCTGGGGAAGTCCGGGAAGTCATCTCGTACTCTTCACAATAAGCGCAAAATGGTTTTAAATACAAGCCCTTTCTGCCGGTGTTTACAAATTGTTGCAGTTTGGTTAGGGATTTCCGGCACGGCTGCTCAGCAGGTTTTCCCAAAAAACATCCGGAAGGGCGGTTAGGGTGGGAAACCGGTAGTGGGCAATGGCGAAACGAGGGTCTTCCAGATATTTCGCTTCCGGGATCGCCATGCACATCATCTGAGCGGCCCGGGCGGCGATTAGTCCGTTCAGAGAATCTTCAATAACCAGGCAGTTCGCCGGCTGGACGCCCATCTTTTCTGCCGTAGAGATAAATACCGCGGGGTGGGGTTTGCCAAATTTTTCGTGAGCGGCCGAATGACAAACCTGAAAATAACCCCGGATGGCCAATTTATCCAGAACGGCATCAATAAGGCAGTCGTCCGAGGAGGTCGCCAATCCCATGGGGACCCCTAATTCCGCCAGTCGGGCCAGGTTTTCGCGAACACCCGGGAGGGGTTTTCCGGAAGACTTTACCCGTTCCACCACCCCGTCGAGAATTTTCTCCGCGACCGCGTCACAGGAAAGCACGGACGTATCCCAGGGTTTTCGGGCAAACCAATGTTCCACCACCGCGAGAATGCGTAGTCCGGTCGTTTCCATACAATCTTCGCGGGTCAGGTGAATATCCACCTCTTCAAAAACGGCCATTTCAGAGTCCTGCCAGAACGGCTCGGAGTCGATCAGGACGCCATCCATGTCAAAAATAACTGCTTTTATCCCTGTCATTGTATTTCCTGTTTTTGTAACGGGTGTTTGGAAGGCCCGGGTTTCTGGAACAGCGAAGGCAGGCCCGGGTTCGCCTCCGGACAAAGGGCACAATATAAAAATTTCTGTGCAATAATCACCCATTTTCCAACCCATTTTTGCGCCAGATCACAGTGCCTTCCCCCAAAAGCGGTGATTCCAATGGGTTCCCACCGCGTCCGCCCCCTTTGGCACCATATTTGCGAAAATCCACCGCAACAGTGATGTTGCAAGCCAAAGGGATTAGAAAAAATGACCGCCATCCAGCATATTCCCAACCCGTTTATTGTTGGGAATCCCATCAAAAGTCGTAGCATGTTCTACGGCCGGGAAGATGATTTTGAGTTTCTCCGGACCAAACTGGGTACCGGGAAAAACAGCCATATAATTGTGGTTTGCGGGGAGCGCCGCAGCGGCAAAACCTCCATTCTTTTCCAAATTCTGAACGGAGCGCTCGGATCGGATTATTTGCCGGTTTTGATCGACATGCAAACCATGGCAGCACTGCGCAATGATACCGAATTCTTTGAGCGATTTGCTCTGGAGACCCTCAAAAGCCTTCCCCAGGGACTCCTCAGCTCCCAGCAATACGATTTCGCCTCCGGGAAAACCAGCCCTTACAAGGTCTTTGACAACCTTCTGGACGATATCCACATCTCTTTCCCCTACCAGAAGATTCTCTTCCTGATCGACGAATTTGAGTTAATCGATGCCAAAATCGAGGAGGGAAGCCTGAATCCCAATTTTGTAAGGTTTTTATCCGGGATTCTGGAAAGCGAACGCAATATCTCCTTTATATTAACCGGCTCCCAAAGGCTGGAAGAACGGGACAATACCGTTTGGAAAAGCCTTTTTGGGAAAGCGCTCTATCGCAATATGTCCTTCCTCTCCCACGGTGATACCTGCAGGCTGGTCAGCGAGCCCATCCAGGAATGGGTAACGGTGGACGATCCGGTTCTGGACCATATTTACCAGCTCACCTCGGGCCAGCCTTTTTACACCCAGGTTGTCTGCCAGAATCTGATCGACCTGCTCAACGAGCGCCGGCGCAACGAGGTTCACCCCGGGGACGTAGACCGGGTGGTGGAAGAGATCCTGGAGAATCCCCTTCCGCAGATGCTCTACTTCTGGAACAGCCTTTCCGCCAATCAAAAGCTGCTGCTTTCCCTGGTTTGCGAGCTTCTGGACAACGATTACGCCCAGGTTAGCGCCGACCAGGTATTGCGAAGCTCCCGCAAACGGGAGTATGGCATTCGCACCGATCTTCACACCATCAACACCACCCTGGAAGGCCTTTACCATGCCCGCATCCTGGCCAAAAAAGAGGGCAATTACGCCATGCAAATGGACCTCTTCCGGCTGTGGATTCGCCAGGAGCATTCCATCTGGCGCACCCTTAAGGAGGCCGGTCCCTACCTGCTGACCCCCAACAGCGAAGGCGAAAACCATCAGGATAGCGCCGTCTCGCTGGCCAGCAAAGCCCGGGACTGGTCAGATCGCCTGATTCGTTTTTCCCATTGGTATTTGCCGGAGATGGTACACCGCATTCCGCACCTCAGGAAAGGGGTATTGATTGCCGTTGCGGCGGCTATCCCGCTTACCGCCATGGTGCTCTGGCCGGGTGAAAATCCCCCGCCGCCGCACAGCGCGGATATCCGGGCTGCAGAGAGCGACACCACCACCCTGCGCCTGGCCAGCCTGGCTTCCGAGCCGAGCACCCCGGAGTCCCTGATGACCACCTTTTTTTACCTGCCGCCCGACACCATCTCCGACAGTTTTCCCGACGATGATGCCCCGGAAGACATTATCCTTCCGGTCCACAGCCAGGTGGTCCGGAAGGATGCCCGGGGGGCGGAAGAACCTCAGCAAACCAGGACTTATCGCAAGCAGGTTCGCAACTTTCCCCAAACCCATTTTGCCGCCTCGGCCCGCAAAGCGATGCAAACTATGAAGCAAAACCGCCAGAAAGCCCTTCCATTTATGAAGCAGCCGGTGGTGCTGGAGCTGGTTCGCGACGCGGAAAAAACCGACATTCAGGCCTTTGCGCTGTTCAACCGGGGCCAATATCGGGACAGCGAGCGGTATTTCGAGAAAGCTTCGGAGCTTTACGGTAAGATCGGGGAGCATGGCGACGAGTTGACCAACCGCCTGCGCAGCGAAGCCCAGATGCTGCAATACAGCCTGGATCGCCTCAATCCGGAATTCAGTAAAGAATATCAGAATATTGAGGCCTATCAGAAAGCCCAGGACGCTGAGAATAGCGGCAATGTGTTGCTGG
>JAGRBF010000442.1 GCA_020434205.1 Calditrichota bacterium
ATCGGGACCGGGTTGGTCAAGGGGTTTTCCTGGCACGACATTGAGGTTGTCAATAACGAGGCGGGCAAACCCGAGGTAGTACTGCGCAACAAGGCCGCTGAGATGCTGGCCGGCAAAAAGGTACATCTATCCCTTTCGCATTCCGGCGAATCGGCCATCGCCATGGTGGTGGTGGACCACTAAAGACGCCGGGCAAAGAAAAGACTTTGGGACTCGAAGACCAAAAGACCAGGAATTTTGAAATCCTGAGCAGTCTTACCCGATCAGAGGATCCAGGAATCGTAATTTGTCTTCAGGTCTTTTTTAACGCCCTCGTGGTATTAATAAAACAACAGGAAGAAACACATGCTTAAAGTCGTCAATGCAGAAGAAATGCGGGCCATCGATAACTACGCCATCGAAAAGGTAGGGCTGCCGGGTGTGGTGCTGATGGAAAATGCCGGGAGAGCCACCTTCCGGGTTATCCAGCAAATGCTCGGCAACACCCCCGACCCGCTGGTTTACATTTTCTGCGGCAAAGGCAACAACGGCGGCGACGGCTTTGTGGTGGCCCGCCACCTCTGGAACGAAGGCATTTACGTGCGGGTTTTTTGCATCGTCCCGGAAAAGGAACTGAGCGGGGATGCCCTCACCAATTACAACATCCTCCACAACATGAATATTCCCATCGAATTTGTCTCCTCTACCGACCAGTTGCGGGAGGTGGAGAACGAGCCGCCCCACATCCTGGTGGACGCTCTGCTGGGAACCGGACTGAAGGGCCCCGCCAAGGGCTTCGTTAAGGAGGTGATCGACTTTCTCAACCAGAATGTGGAAACCCGCATCCTCTCCATCGATCTGCCTTCCGGACTGAACGCCGACTCCCCGCAGGTGCCGGGCAGCGCCATTCGCGCCGACGTTACGGTAACCATGGCCCTGCCCAAACGCTGCCATGTGCTTTTTCCCGCTAAAAATTACGTGGGAGAAAATTACGTGGTGGAAATCGGGATTCCCCCCTTCGTGGTTAACAAGCCGGACATCAAACTGGAATTGCTGGAGCAGGGCGATATTGTTTTGCCCTTCCGTTATCCCGATGCCCATAAATACGAATGCGGCAAGGTCGCCATCCTGGCCGGCTCCAAGGGCTACACCGGTGCGGCGGCCCTCTGTGCCCAGGCCGCCCTTAAAACCGGGGCGGGCATGGTTATCCTGGCGGTGCCGGAAAGCATCAACGCGGTGATGGAGCAAAAGCTCACCGAGGTCATCAACCGTCCGGTTCCCGAGACCGCCCAGCAAACCATCGGCCCGGAAAGCATGGAGACCATCGAAGAACTGCTGGAATGGTGCGACGTGCTGGCCATTGGCCCCGGTCTGGGGCGCAGCGAGGCGGTGCGCAAGGCGGTAATCGCCACCCTGGAAAAATGCGACAAACCGGTGGTGATAGACGCGGATGCCCTGTGGGCCCTGGCGCAGGACCGTAAACTGCTGGAAGCCGGGGATCATCGCAACTGGATTCTCACCCCCCATTTCGGCGAATTCTCCCGCTTTTTCCCGGGGGAAGACAAGGAGAACCTGGCCATCCACCGCATCGAAATCGCCCAGGCCTTCGCCCGGGAATACAACCTGACCCTGCTGCTCAAGGGCAATCCGGCCCTGGTGGCCATGCCGGATGAGCGCGTTTACATCAACTCCACCGGCAATGCCGGACTGGCCTCGGCGGGAACGGGCGACGTGCTCACCGGGATCACGGTCGGTTTGCTGGCCCAGGGATTCGATCCGGACGAAGCGGCCTACACCGCCAACTTTGTTCACGGCTTTGCCGCCGACCACATCGTGGAGCGGGAAACCATCTACGGCCTGACCGCCGGAGACCTGATCAACAACCTGGGTTTTGCCTTAAAATCGCTTCAGACGGGTCAACAAGGCAGCAATGAGCCGGCAATTTGAATAGCTTTTCAGGATTCTGATTAACTATTCAAAACCCTGTTTTTATTTATGATAACAAATTCCAGGGAGTTCTTTTCGCGATTTTGCTCACAACAACCGGTGTGGATGGGTTTAACTTTGTGACAAGTGATCCAAACAGGCTTTTTTTTGTCTTGCCTTTCCATTGGCCGGTTTTCTAAGTTTTCTGGCTATACAATTTTTTAACGGAAAGGTCACCATTATGAACAAGTTCGAATCTCCGGATTACTACCTCGTTGACAACCTGCTCACGGACGACGAAAAGATGATCCGCTCGGCGATCCGCGAATGGGTCGACGAAAAAGTAATGCCGATCATTGAAGACGCTTACCAGAAAGCGGAATACCCCCATCAACTGCGCGGCCAAATGGGCGAGCTGGGCTGCTTCGGCGCCAATCTCCCCGAAAAATACGGCTGCGCCGGGGTCAGCAACGTGGCCTACGGCCTGATGATGCAGGAGCTGGAGCGCGGGGACAGCGGCATTCGCAGCAGCGCTTCGGTGCAGGGCGCCCTGGTGATGTATCCCATCTTCACTTTCGGCACCGAGGAGCAGCGCCAAAACTGGTTGCCGCGCCTGGCATCCGGGGAAGCGGTGGGCTGTTTCGGGCTCACCGAACCGGACTTCGGCTCCAATCCCGGCGGGATGCTCACCACTGCGGTCAAAGACGGCGACAGTTATGTGCTCAATGGCGCCAAGATGTGGATTACCAACGGGACCATCTCCGACGTTGCGGTTGTCTGGGCCCGCCTGGACGGTCGGGTCCGCGGATTTCTGGTGGAGAAGGGAACCCCCGGATTCAGCGCTCCGGAAATGCACAACAAACATTCTTTGCGCGCTTCGATTACCTCGGAACTGATCCTTCAGGACGTGCGGATCCCCGAGAAAAACATTCTGCCCGAATCCGGCGGATTAAATTCCCCTCTGAGTTGTCTGACCCAGGCCCGCTACGGGATCGCCTGGGGCGTTATCGGTGCGGCAATGGCCTGTTATCACGAGGCGTTGAACTACGCCCAAACCCGCATTCAGTTCGACAAGCCCATCGCCAGTTTCCAACTGGTGCAGCAGAAGCTGGTTTACATGATCACCGAGATCACCAAAATGCAGTTGCTCTGCTTGCAGCTGGGCCGTTTGAAGGACAGCGGGGAAATGAATTCCAATCAGGTTTCCATGGCCAAACGCAACAACGTTGCCCAGGCTCTGGAAATTGCAAGGATGGCCAGGGATATTCTCGGCGCCAACGGTATTACCGCCGAATATCAGTCCATGCGCCACATGTGCAACCTGGAAACGGTAAAGACTTACGAAGGCACGCACGACATTCACACCCTCATTATCGGGAATGATATCACGGGGATACCGGCCTTCAAATAAACTTTCAAGGAAGATACAAGGATGGCTCAAACCAAATCGCTGTTGGTTATTGATGATGATCCCCACTACGGGGAAATGCTCAAGGATGCGCTCACTTTTTTCGGGTATAAGGTTTTTCTGGCTTATTCGGCCACCGGTGGCCTGGACATTGTTAAGCGGGAAAGGCTGGATCTGATCATCAGTGACATCAATACCCCCTCGGCCAACGGCATTCAGTTGGCCCGGCAGCTGACCAACATGTTCCTGGACATCCCGCTGATCATGGTTACCGGCAGCAATTCTTCGGTAGATCTGCGGGAGGCCATGGCCCTGGGGGTCAGCGATTATCTCTTCAAGCCGGTCAATATCGACGAGCTTCCCATCGTTATCGAAAAGAATCTGGAACGGCGGCGACAGGAGTCCCGCCGGCTCCGGGAAAACAAATCGGACATTCTGCTGAAAGCCCTGCGGGCCCTGTTGCGGGCCCTGGACGCCAAAGACCCCTACACCTGCGGACACTCGCAGCGGGTGGTGCGTCTGGCCATGCTGGTGGGCAATCACCTCAAGCTCAGCACCGACCAGCTTTACACCCTGCAACTGGCCTCCTTTTTACACGATATCGGCAAAATCGGCATGCCGGATAAAATCCTCAACAAAGCCGACGGCCTGGAGGATTACGAGCTGAACATCGCCCGGGACCATCCGGTGGTGGGCAGCGAAATTATCGGGGAAATTGAGGAACTCAGCGAGGTGGCTTCCATCGTCCGGCATCATCACGAACGCTACGACGGCAAGGGTTATCCGGACCAGCTGAAGGGAGAGGCAATTCCCTATTTTGCCCGGATTCTGTCCATTATCGACTGCTATGAAGCCCTGGTCTCCGACCGGGTTTATCGCAAGGGCATCGGACAGAGCAAGGCCCTGGCGGAAATCGAACGCAACGCCGGAACCCAGTTCGATCCCGGACTGGCGCGGGTTTTTGTGGAGGTGATGCGCAACGACCTCAACGGCCATTATCCGATCAACATCGACCATTCTTTGCTGGTAGACTTCAACTCCCCGCCCTCGGCAAGCCACTACTCCAGCTAGGGCGTGTTGATAATTAGAAAATTGAGTGAATTTTAGGGGATTTTTGGAGCTCTAAAGACGCTTTTTGAGAGGCGATGCAGCGTATCGGTCGAAAAAAGCAACGCATAGAGGCCCAAAAAGGCCCAAAACTTACCGGGATGACGAAGTAGCCACATTATAATTGACGCTCTATTAAGCGGAGCGCAACTCCCGGATAACCACCACCGCGGCCTTGCTGTTTCGGGGGCCGGCCACTACCGGCGCCCACAGCAGCGAAACGAGCACTTTTTCTTTTTTGCTATTCTCCAGGAAAAGCATGCGGCTTCCGCCGCGGGCCACCCCGGGATCCCCGCTCAGAATCATCAGTTCTACCTTTTCCCCATCGTGATCCCACAGGGAGAGAACGTCGTCCAGCTTCTTCCCGATAGCCCGGTTGGGGTCGTAATTCAGCAATTGCTCCGCCTTGGGATTCACAAAGGTAACGAAGCCGTCCCCGTCCAGGAAAAAGATCCCCTCCGCAACCGAAGCCAGCGCCACGGCGCGGCATTCCTTTTCCACCGACAGGGCCATTTCCGCCCGCTGGCGATTGCTGATCTCCGCCACCAGCAGCTCGTTGCTTTCCTGAAGCTCCCGGG
>JAGRBF010000443.1 GCA_020434205.1 Calditrichota bacterium
CAGCGGGACGGCTTTAATTTGGTGGATATCGAACCCTACAAGGTCAAAGGTGTTACCCGCTATGCGGGCCTGTGGCGGGCCGGCGTAACCAGCGATGCCGTTTATACCATGGACCTCACCTGGGAGGGACTGCTATCCCTGCGCACCCAGCGCCAGGGCAACGGCTACCATCTGGCGGACCTGGAGGCCATCGAGGTTAATAATGAGGTGCGCTACATCGGGCTCTGGCACAAACGCAAGGCTCAGGCTAAAATCTGGAAAGCCAGTTCCCCCGACGAGGTTACCCGTAAGAATACCGAATTTGAGCGCGAAGGTTTTTCGTTGAGCGATATCGAAATTATTCTGGAAAGCGGGAAGCTCCGCTATCTGATGATCTGGCAACAGGGGGTTATGAACACCCGGCTGGTCCTCGGCGCAAATGAAAGCGTTTTTGCCCAGAAACAACTGGAGATGACCTCCCAGGGCATGATTCTGAGCGATTTCGAAGAGGACATTATTCAAGGTAAAAAGGGGATGACGGGAATCTGGACTGCCGGAAGCGCAACCCTGACCGCTCCGGTGCTGGATGACGGAGGCCTGCGTATTCTGGAGTGAGGAATTCTAAAAAATATTTGAAACCCTCAGTAAAATCCTTTATCTTTTTGCCCCAATATCAGGTGTTATGTCGCTCGTTCACCGCAATTACGGCGGCATAACCACATTTTTTCCTGAAAAATTTTTCGCGGGTTTGGAAACCTTCGCCGATCGCAGGGGTTTCATGCTTGGCGGCTACTGCTTCAAGGTATCACAACCTTGCCCGGGATAGATCGGTTCCGGGTGGAAAACCAATTCAATCAACCCATTGATTGAAAATCTGTGAGGTGTACGAATGAGTGAACAATCTCCTCCCGTCATGATCGAGGCAAAGGGGTTGTGCAAATATTACAATCAGTTTGTGGCGATTAAAGATGTCTCATTTCAGATTCCCAAAGGCCAGATCTGTGCCTTCTTAGGCCCCAACGGAGCGGGGAAAACCACCACCATGCGCATCCTGACCGGCTTTTTGGCCCCCAGTGAGGGCCAGGCTTTTATCGCCGGGAAAGACGTGCATCAGGACCGCCTGGCCGCCGCCCGAACCTTGGGATATCTGCCGGAAAGCGGGCCTCTCTACCCGGACATGACCCCCAAGGAGCTGCTGGAATTTTTCGGTCAGGCCCGGGGAATATCTCCCGCTACCCTCCAAGAACGGATCGACGCGGTGGTGTCGCAAACCGCACTGCAACTGGTTCTGGAAAAGCCGATCGGCAAACTGTCCAAAGGTTACCGCCAGCGCGTCGGCCTCGCTCAGGCCCTGCTCCACGATCCCGAGGTTCTGA
Source organism: Calditrichota bacterium (assembly GCA_020434205.1). Classification (GTDB taxonomy): domain Bacteria; phylum Calditrichota; class Calditrichia; order RBG-13-44-9; family J075; genus JAGRBF01. Next base: position 1,356 of record JAGRBF010000443.1, read on the forward strand.
TCATGGACGAGCCGACCTCCGGGCTGGACCCCAACCAAATCCGCGATTTCCGAACCCATATCAAACAGTTGGCCCGCAATAAAACCGTCCTGCTTTCCACCCATATCCTTCAGGAAGTGGAAGCCGTGGCGGATCGGGTGGTGTTTATCTCCCGGGGGCGCCTGGTTTTTGACGGCACACCCGCTGCCCTCAAGGAAAAAGGGTCGCTGGAAGAGTCCTTCTATCGACTGACCCGTGACGAACAGGTGAACCCCAGCCCTGTCGAGGAGGAAAAGAATAAATGATGCCCAAGATTAATTTCGAAGTGGTGAAGTCTATTTTTCGCCGCGACCTGAAGCTTTACTTCAGCAATCCCACCGGTTATGTGTTTGTAACCCTCTTTATCTTTTTGAGCGCGGCCGCCGCCTTCTGGCAGGACCGTTTTTTCCTGAATAACCTGGCCAATCTCAACCAACTCAATCTCTTCTACCCCTTGCTGCTGATCCTTTTTGTCCCCGCTCTCACCATGGGAAGCTGGTCGGATGAGAGGAGACAGGGGACCGATGAGTTACTCCTGACCCTCCCGGCCACCGACCTGGAAGTGGTGCTGGGCAAATACCTGGCTATTGTGGGGATTTACAGTGCCGCCCTGCTGCTCTCCCTCAGCCATGTGGTGGTGTTGTTCTGGCTGGGTAGTCCGGACCTGGGCCTGATGATCGGCAATTATCTGGGATACTGGCTGATGGGATCTTCCCTGATTGCCGTTGGGATGCTGGCCTCCCTGTTAACCGCCAACGCCACCATCGCCTTCATTCTGGGGGCTTTGTTCTGCGCCTTCTTCACCTTTATCGACGGCCTGGGCGGATTGGTCAGCCCGGGATTGGCCAACTGGCTTAAACCGCTGGGATTAACCGATCACTTCGGGGATTTCGCCCGGGGAATCGTCAGCTTTAGCGGCTTGCTGTATTTTTTCTCGCTGACCGGCCTTTTCCTCTACTTCAATGTTACCCTGATCAGCCGGCGCCACTGGCCGCAGCGGGCGGACGGATTCGATATGAAGCTGCACCACCTGGTGCGGGGCATTGCCCTGGTTTTGGCGCTGATCAGCGCTAACGCCATTGTGGGACGCCTGGCCTGGCGCGCGGACGTAACCGCCGAACAACTGCACTCCCTTTCCGAAGAAACCGAAACCCTGCTCACCAACCTGCCCGAGGATCGCACCGTTTTTATCCAGGCTTTCCTGAGCGAAGAGGTGCCCCAGGGATACGTGCAGGTGCGGGAAAACCTGGTGGGCTTCCTCAAGGAAATTGACGCCGTTGCCGGGAGCCGGGTAGAGGTATTGATCCACGATACCGAACCGTATACCGACGAAGCGCGGGATGCGCGCGAGAAATTCGGCATTAATCCGGTGGAACTGGCCGATCCCGCCAATCCGCGCGGTGGCGCCGTTCCCGTTTTTATGGGACTGGCCTTTACCTGCGGCGCCCAGGAAGAGGTAATTCCCTTTCTGGAACCGGGGCTTCCGGTCGAATACGAACTGGTGCGCAGCATCCGTATTGCCGCCCGCGCCGAGCGTAAAAAAGTGGGGCTGTTGGCCACCGAAGCCAAATTATTCGGCGGCTTCGATTTTCAATCCGGCTCGACGGCCCAGCCGTGGCCGGTGGTGGCGGAGCTGGAAAAGCAGTATGAGGTGGTTCGCATCACCGCCACCGCTCCCAT
>JAGRBF010000444.1:0-928 GCA_020434205.1 Calditrichota bacterium
TACGAACAGGCCGGGGAGATCGCCCCGCTCATCGAAACCAGGCTGGGCGGCTATCCCTACAATGCGGTAACCTGGTTCCAGCGCAACCGCAGCCTCTACAGCTGGATGGTTCTGGAAAAATGGCTGTTCGCGGGTATTTTCAGCCTGATGTTGATGGTGGCCGCCTTCAGCACCATCAGCTCCCTCACCATGATCGTGATGGAAAAAACCCGCGAAATCGGCATCCTCAAGGGCATGGGGGCTTCCTCCTCGGATATCCTCAACATCTTCCTGCGCCAGGGGGCCATGATCGGCCTGATCGGCGCGGTGGTGGGCAGCATCCTGGCTTATTTGCTGGGACGCGGCCAGCAGATCTACGGCTGGATCAAACTCCCCCAGGATGTTTACATCATCGAAACCCTGCCCGTGCAGATGCGCGGCTTCGAATTCGGTGTGGTGGCCCTGGCCGCCTTTACCCTCACCTTTATGGCCGCCCTCTATCCGGCCTTCAAAGCATCCCGGCTCAAGCCGGTGGAGGCCATTCGCTATGAATAAAAACGGGCATCCCCCGGACGCCATCCTCTCGGTGAAAGGGGTCACCAAATCCTACGGCAGCGGCAACGCCAAAGTGGAGGTCCTCAACGGCATCGATCTGGAAGTTCCCCGCGGGGAAATCGCCATGATCATGGGACCTTCCGGGGTGGGCAAAAGCACCCTGCTCAACCTGCTGGCCACCCTGGACGAACCGACCTCCGGCGAGGTGTTTATCAACGGGGAAAATCCCTTCAGCTATCCGGAAAAGCAGCTTTCCCGCTTTCGCAACCAGCACATCGGAATCATTTACCAGTTTCACTACCTCTTTCCGGAGCTGTCCGCCCTGGAAAACGTGATGATGCCCAGCATGATCCGCGATAAAAACTGGAAAAACGAGGTGGAGCGCGGCAAAATG
>JAGRBF010000444.1:1042-5245 GCA_020434205.1 Calditrichota bacterium
TTTATCAACAACCCCGCCCTGGTGCTGGCCGACGAACCCACCGGGGACCTGGACCGCACCAACAGCGCCGCCCTGTTCGACCTGATCCAGGGATTGAACGAAAAATTCGGGCAGACCTTCGTGATCGTGACCCACGACGAAACCTTCGCCCGCAAGGCCCACCGCCTGATCACCCTCACCGAGGGGCGGGTTTCCGGGGATGAGGTCCTCAATCCAACCAACCCCTGAGCGCCATGAGTGAGAACCGGCCGGACATCCTGGATACCGAAGTGATGTTCCTGAAGGGCGTCGGCCCCCGACGGGCGGAAGTGCTCAACGAGATGGGTATTTTCTCCCTCCTGGATATGCTGGAATATCGCCCGCGGCGCTATCTGGACCGCTCCGAGCTGCGCCGCATCGGGGAGGTGGACGTCGACGCCGAAGCGACCATCATCGGGGAAATTCTGTCCGTGCGCCTGCATCGCCGCGGGCGCCGGCGCCTGGTGGTGCGCGTCAACGACACCACCGGGGTCCTGGAAGCCACCTGGTTTAACCACGCCGAGGGTTTTTCCCGGATGTTCAAGGCCGGGCAAATGGTAGCGGTAAGCGGCAAGGTCTCCTTCTACCGCGCCTGGCAGATGGTTCATCCCGATTTCGACATCCTCTCCGAAAATCGCGAACAACTCAACACCGGCCAGTTGATTCCCCTTTATCCCTCCACCCAGGAACTCAAGAAGGTCGGCCTGGGCCACGTAGCCCTGCGCCGCATTTTCCACGAAGCCCTCAAACGCTACGGGGAGCAGATTCCCGAAAACCTGCCCGGGGACCGGGTAAAACGCTACAAGCTGCTTTCCCGCCGGGAAACCTTTCATCAATTGCACTTCCCGGAATCCCGGGAGCAGATTGAGCAGTGCTGGCGGCGCCTCAAATACGAAGAGTTGTTCTTTTTGCAATTGCTGATCGCCCTGCGCCGCCATTTTGAGCTGCAACCCATTGCCGGTAAAAAAGTGGCCCTTGCTGCGGAAAAAGTGGGGGAGATGACCCGCCACTTGCCTTTCACGCTCACCGGGGCCCAGACCCGGGTGGTGGAGGAAATCCGCCGCGATATGAGCGGGGGCCGCGTCATGAACCGCCTGGTCCAGGGGGATGTCGGCTCGGGGAAAACGGTGGTGGGACTCCTGGCGATGCGCATGGCCATTGCCGCCGGTTACCAGGCCGCCCTGATGGCCCCCACCGAGATCCTGGCCCAGCAGCACTATTTTAATATCGAAGCCTTTGTGCAGGCGAGCGGCATCCGCACCCTGCTGCTGACCGGCAGCATGAAGGCTTCCGAAAAAAAAGCCGCCCAACAGGCTATCTCGGCCGGTCAGGTGGATCTGGTGGTGGGCACCCACGCCCTCATTCAGGAAGGAGTGGACTTCTCCCGGCTGGGGCTGGCGGTAATCGACGAGCAGCATCGCTTTGGGGTCCTGCAACGCCAGGCCCTGATCAGCAAAGGCGGCAGTCCCCACGTGCTGGTAATGACTGCCACCCCCATCCCGCGCACCCTGGCCCTCACCATCTACGGGGATCTCGACGTTTCTGTGATCGACGAACTGCCGCCGGGACGCCAACCGGTGCAAACTCACTGGCGCACCGAGGAGCGCCTGCCCATGGTCTTCGACTTTATTCGCGACCATATCGGGCGGGGCGAGCAGGCCTACATCGTTTATCCGCTCATCGAAAGCTCGGAAAAAATCGACCTCAAGGCCGCCACCGAACATTATGACTATTTCTGCAAGAGCGTCTTTGCCGATTACCGGCTTTTACTGCTGCACGGGCGCATGTCCATGGCGGAAAAGGAGCAGGTGATGGGCGCCTTTAAGAGCGGAAAAGCCGACATTCTGGTGGCCACAACCGTTATCGAAGTGGGGGTGGACGTGCCCAACGCCACCATTATGCTGATCGAACATGCCGAGCGATTCGGGTTGAGTCAGCTCCATCAGTTGCGGGGACGGGTGGGGCGCGGGGGACGGCGTTCCCACTGCATTTTATCCACCCCACCGGCGCTCAATGAGGTAGCCCAGCAGCGCATGATGATCATGGAAAAGACCAATGACGGGTTTGTGATCGCCGAGGAGGATTTGCGGCTGCGCGGCAGCGGCGAGTTTTTCGGAACCCGACAGCACGGGCTGCCGGACCTGCGCTATGCCGATCTGGTATCCGATCAGAAAATTGTTCAGGTGGCCCGCGAGGATGCTTTTGCGGTGGTGGAGGGCGATCCGCACCTGCGTGGGGTGGGTCATCAGGGGGTGCGGCGCCACTTTCAAAGTCGTTACCGGGAGCGTTTTCAACTGCCCGGCATTGCCTGAGTAATTGACCTTAAGCGCGGAAAGCCGTCGCCGAATAATAAATCGCGAAATCGCGAAAATCGCGAAAACCAAAACCGGAGCGGGTCTATCCTTGCAGCGAAAAAACCATATTTCCTGCTTTTAATCGCGGACGGCGGTGGATAATCCAAGCTGCGAAGCTGGGGTGCGGTTGGGAGTTCTGTTTATGGCAATGGCAAAACACATGAATATTTCGCGTCTTCGCGATTTCGCGGTTAAAAGGCAGAAACGGGCTTGGCTGCGTAATAGCAGTGAATAACCCTGAAGGAACGTTCGAAAAACGATCGAAAGAAAATCATGACAGCCCTTCATCCCATTTTGGTCAACCTGACCATGTTTCTGGTTCCCCTGGCCCTGGCCGGGGACCTGCTGGCCTTTGTCGCCAAAAAGCCGGCTTTTCGCCGTTATGCCGGTTTTCTGCTGCTTTCCGGGCTGGTTGCCGCTTTGCTGGCGGTGATCACCGGAACCCTGATGGCCGGGGCATTGGCCAACGATCCGCCTTTGCAGGAGCTGGTAAGCCGGCATCAGCTGTTCGGGCAGATAACCCTGGCTCTGATCGCCCTGTTCGCCGGGGTGCGTTTTTACCTGGAGAAAAAGGGGCGCCTGGAATCCGGCCGCAGTTGGGTGGTCATTTTATTGGGGCTGATCGCCATCGGCATCCTGTTTCGCACCGGTAATCTGGGGGGACAGGTGGAAAATTACCAGGAGCCGCACCTGAACCAGGAAAGCGGGAAAAGCCCCACCAGGGACTCTCTGTTTGAAGAATAGAAAGGGCGAGAGGGCGAGAGGGCGAGAGGGCGAAACAACCACGTAATCATGTAACTCCGTTAAAAGGTTAACTATTGAAAATTTTATCCACCCGTTTAAAGTCCAAAGGAATTCTGATGGTGCTGAGCCTCCTGATGGCCATGGCCCTGACCGGGCAGGAAGAGCGCTTGATTGATTTTGAGCTGAAAGACCAGTTCGACGATACCTACCGGCGGGCGGATTTCCTCGGAAAGCCCCTGGTGATCATCGGTTCGGCCCGCAAAGGGCGGGAGTTTAATCCCCTCTGGGCCCAGGCCTTTCACGATTCCCTGCAGCCCCTCGGCCTGGTGGACAGCCTCCACTTCTTTTCCGTGGCGGATTTGCGCGGGGTGCCCTTTTTTATGCGCGGCATGATTAAAAGCTTTTTCCCGGACAACCGGCGGGTCCGTATCGCCATGGATTGGAAGGGGACTCTGGCGGAAGGCCTGCGGTTCAACAAGGAAACATCAAACATCCTGATCTTCGATGAAAACGGCCTCCTCCAACACCGCGAGGTGGTTAAAGAGGTCAACTCTGTACAGTTAGATAGCCTGTTAACCACTTTGAAGCGCCTGCTTATACCGCCCGCCAGCGAATGACCCCTTTCCCCCGCCTGCTGCGGATTTTATTTTTCCTTATGGAAATTCCGCCCATTCGGACTCTATTAAGGGGGGAGGAAGTATGACACTGCATTTCAATCGAAATCGCGAGAAAGGGAAACGCCGGAGTTTGCGGGTAAAAGCAACTCTAGCGGAAAAGCACTTGTGGCAAAGGCTACGAAACCGGCAGTTAAATGGGGCCAAATTCCGCAGGCAAAATAGCGTCGATGCCTTTGTTCTGGATTTTTATTGCCCGGCTGGAAAGCTGGCCATAGAGGTTGATGGCGGTTATCATTTGCATCCGGATGTTCAGGACTATGCCCGGACACGCCAACGCCATATCGAAAAATTTGGTATCCGTTTCCTGCGTTTTACCAATGAGCAAGTCCTTGAAAATACTGAGGGGGTACTGGCAGAAATTGGCCGGGCGCTGGACCTCCCCTAACCCCTCCTTCTCAAGGTATGACCTC
>JAGRBF010000445.1:0-1433 GCA_020434205.1 Calditrichota bacterium
TGCCAGGTTCCGGCGGGACCGGGCACCAGAATACGGCCATTTTGGAAAACGGACGCCTCCGGGGAGAGTCCGGCACTGGAAAGGTGAGCGGCGGTGACCTTATTTTTGTCGGCAAAGCGGGTCAGTTCCCGGTCGGGATAAAGCAGATAGCTGGATTGATCCTCCCGGTACAGGGCGCTGCGGCGAAGGGCCCCGAGCAGGGCCAGGGAAGCTTCGGCGCTGAGGTAACCGGAGCTGAGCACCGCCACCTGCCCTTCCAGCATTTCATAAAGGCGGCGGATGGCGATGCGATCCGGTTGCCCGAGATCAATAAGGTTGTAGGCATGGAAAAGATGATCCTGGCGCTGATTTGCGGCGATAGAATGGTCGACATAACGCATCGCCAGGCTAAAAAATGCGATCAGATCGGCAACCGCCAGCGGCCCCTGTTCCCCGCTAAAGCCTTTTTGGTAGACCTTCAGCCGGTACTGGCTGCCGGCCTCCCCAACCTCATCGAGAAAGCCCTTGCGGTCGCTATCGCCAAAGGGACCTTCCAACTTGGCCTGATGGCGGGTTAACACCGCCTTCAGATCCTCCAGGAAACCCAGAACCTCACGGGAAACCGCCACCTGCAATCCGGTATGGCTTTCCAGAAAATCGAGGGCAAAACGGAAAAAACGGCGCAGGTAACAGAGGGTAACCATAGAAGCGCCGTAACCCACCAGGGCATTGTTGGCGTCGTTCCACTCGGGGCGTTGGGTATTCATCCAGATGCCGGCTTCCGGCACAAAATTGGACAGTTTAACCAGCACCGGCACCAGCATTTTTTCCAGAAGGTTGACCCGGTAAATCTCTCCCCCGGAACGCTGAACATATTTGCCATCGCTCCCCATGGCCGCCACCCGCGCCTCGATCCGCTGGTGGAGCTCCGCATCGAAATCGATGGTCTCATGGGGGTTCTTCACCAGGTCCCGGTAGGGTTTTATCCGATAGGGAACGTTGGCGTAGGTGTAAATGGGTTTTCCAAGCAGTTCGGCCAACCGCCCGGGATGGTATTTTTGAGACAATTCCAGGAGTTTCAGGAGATAAATGATCTGATGATCCCCCCAGTAGCCGATGTGCGACCAGGGATCCGCGGGGTCGATAATCTCCCAGTCAAACCCGTCCCGGATCAACCGATAGGGATTATACCCGTCCGCGGTAGAGGCACTCAGAAAGCGGGCGATCATGTGTTCGAGATAGCCGGGATAAGACAGGGCCAGCGCTTCCCAATTCTGGAAAATGTCCCGCCAGTTGCCCTGATAATCGAGTTTTTTGCCCCCGTCCGCATCCTTCAATTCGATGGAAAATTGATTCCAGGGACGGCTGGGATCGCCGTGCCGGCGGCTGAACTTCAGGGGCAGATACTGGCTGCCCAAACGCTCCAGATGAGGATCCGTTTCGCCCAGCAAAGC
>JAGRBF010000445.1:1494-3497 GCA_020434205.1 Calditrichota bacterium
TGGTGATTGGCGGTGTTGAGGAAACGGAGGAAGTCCTTTTTATCAACCCAATAGCCGTTATCAAAAATGCCGCCGCGGAGAATGTTAAAAAGGGTGTTGGAAAAATGGCGAAAAACATTCAGACGATCCGCGGTAGCCTGGCATCCGTCGGCCTGGGCAATTTTTTGGGTGAGGCGGGCCGTATCCCGGGCGATTTCCGCCTCAAGGTCTTCACCCGAAAGCCCTCCGGCCTCAAGCCGGGCGTAAAGGGCTTCCAGCTGGCGGTGGTCCAGATTCAGATCCGCCGCGAAATACCAGGTTTTCTCCCCGGCCGGGGCCAGGGCAATCTCCGCCTGCAGGAAATAAGCCCCGCGCGCGGCGCGAACATCGCGCTCCGGCATAACCCCCAAACCGCTGCGGAAGGCATCCAACTGATTCGAAGAGAGGAGAACCAGGGCATCTCCGAGACCTGTCGACCACACTGTGTTGGCCTTCAAGGATTCGCTGGGCTCCGCTTTATCGGTGGGGACGGAACTCAGGGTATAAACCGCCAGGAAGCTCTCCCCGAGCCGTTCGTTTTTCTTGTAGCCATCCAGCAGGTTGCTGTATTCCAGCTGGAAGCGGCGCTCCACCTGGGGCGGCAGAATATTCTGAAGACCGTCGAGCACGCGAAGGTTAAGCGGGGTCGAACCCAGATTGGCGACGCGGGCCCGTTTAACAAAACCAAAAGCATCACAATTATTCCAGGCATACTGGAAAACGGCGTCCAGATCGTGATTGATCTCTTCGAACAGCAATTTGTTGCCCACAATATTCTTGTAAATATTGCGGGTGAGCCGGTAAACACCCTGATAACGTGCAGAAAAAGGTTCCCAAAGGAAGGTCTTTCCATCTTTGTCGAGCAAAATTGCCGTTTTGCTGCCGGTTATTTCGCTGGCATCCTGGATTTTGTCGTCCGTGTAATAAGGAAAGAGGGCGTTGTCCGGATTGCGGCGCCCAGCGGTGAGTGCTCCGTTGCTGGAGATGAACATCCACAGATCAGCATCGCTGACGATGTTCATAAAAAAGGACGGCATGGCGTCGTAATTGGCGATCTTGTAAAACGCTTCGTCGCCGATATGAACGATCTCACCGCTAACTGCCGGGTTTTCGGTATGGAAAGGATTACTGCCGAGAAAGATGCTTGCCCGTTTCATCTTTAAATTCCGATGTGATTTTCCTGTGGCCCCCGCGCGGTTGCTCCCGGTGGTTGGGAACGCCAGGAGGTGGTCAGCGAGACTTTCGCCGCATTAGACCACCTTTTCAGGCTATCTGGCGAGGCTTCAATTGTGGCTGACACAGTGTAGTTATTGCGGGTAAAAATGGCTCGGCGGATAGTAACAAAATGTCGGAGAATAGTAACATTTCGCTTTTACCGCCCCGGATTGGGGATGCCAACCGTTTCCGGAGCAGATTTGTTGGCGGGAGGATCAGCCGGAGATGAATTCGGAGGGGGACTTGTCATATTGCTTGCGGAAACAGCGGGCAAAATAAGTGAGGTCATTAAAGCCGACTTCGTAAGCGACCTCGGTGATGGTCATGCGTTTTTGCTGTAACAGTTGCGCCGCCTTTTTGAGACGGATCGTGCGAATAAATTCGTGGACGGTCAGATTGGTCACCCCCCGGATTTTCCGGTAAAGCTGCATGCGGCTCATCCCGATCTCCCGGCTGAGTTTCTCGGCGTTAAATTTATTGTCGGAGAGGTGTTTCTCCACCGTCTCAATAACCCGGTTCAGAAACTCTTCGTTGACGTTCTGGCTCTGGGAATCCAGACGGCCGGGCTCCACCAGCATCTGCCGCAGGAAGGTCTCCTTCAGGCGCTGCCGGTTTTGCAGCAAATTGCTGATCCGCACCCGCAGCTCAACAATGCTGAAGGGTTTGGTCAGGTAAACGTCCGCTCCTTCCATAAGCCCTTCGATTTTGGTTTCATGGGAGGAAAAAGCGGTGAGCAGGATAATCGGAATATGGCTGGTCCTTTCATCCTG
>JAGRBF010000446.1 GCA_020434205.1 Calditrichota bacterium
CCCATTGGCTGACCTGGGCCCCGGTAGAGCATCCCAAACCCAATTTTCATTTGCCGGAATTTTTCGGCACCCTGGTGTTTGATTAGGTGGTTGGGTGGTTCACCTGACCACCAGAAGCTTTTCCGTGGCCTGCCATCCTGCCCCGCGAATGTGCACAAAATAGACCCCGGAGGACAGGCCCTCGCCGTCCAGAGCAAAGAGCCGCTGGTTGGTGCGCACCTCCACCACCTCCGCCTTAACCCGCTGCCCGAGAATATTGTAAATCTCGCAGCGGAAATTGTCGGCCGGGCGATTCAACTCGATGGTCAGGCTGGCGCCGGCCCGATAGGGGTTGGGAAAAAGGCGGATGCTCAGGTCCTCAACCGGGCCGCTGGCCCATCCGTTAAAGTAGCGTTCCGCCTTGTTGAAGGCGTCGATGCCGATCTCGATGCCCATCTTCCGTCCGGGCATATCGTCGGCCGGAGGGTGAATCCCCCCCCAAATCCGCGATAAACTGGTTTGGTCCGAGGCATCCCGGTAGGTGGCCCATTGCAGGGTTACATCGACACTGGGGCCTTCCTCAAAAACCAGGAACTCATTGCGCGGAGCGTGGAATTCCCCCATGCCTCCGGGAAAAAAGGGATCTCCGGTCAGTAGGGTCATCACTTCCGCCGCCGCCCGCGAAAAAGTGGAGTGGCCGGACACATAGCCGGCAAATGGCGGCGTCACAAAGGTGGGGCGCTGGTAAGGCCACCATCTTTCGGCGCGAATCCACCCCACCCCGGCGAAATCGGTCTCCGGATCGTCGATGTAATCGGGACCGCGCCAGGCAAAAAGTTTAATTTTACCCACGTGCTCGCCGTGGGGGCCGGAGAGGGAGGTATCGTCCGCGGCCTGCACCATTTCCACCAGTCCGGGGATCAACTCCACCCCGCCGGGATGGTAGTTGGGCAGGGTCGGATCGCTGCTTTGCCCTAAATCGGCCATCATACGGATCGCGGAAATGGGACGCAGGTAATCGTACCAGCCCTTCACCCCCCAGGCACTCACCGCGGCATCGTGCACCGCCCCGGCCAGGGTAAAATAGGCTTTCACATCCCATTCCAGATCGTCCAGCACCTCGCCCTTGCCGCGATAACGTTTCACAAAAGCGGGATGGTCGTTGACGTAGTTGAGGATGGTAAACCAGTGACCGGGCGGGGTCTCAGAATTCGGGCCGTCCGCCCAAAACTCCGCCAGCACCCGGGCATAATCGGCCCGCGGGACAATTTGCGGCTCATACGGCAAACCGGTATAAGGATTGACGGCATGGCCCAGGCTGGGGTCTCCCCCATTCAACAGATCGTAAAAAGCGGGATACTCTTCCACGGATTCCGGCAGTTTGGGAATGTTGCCGATGGCCCCCGGGGAAATATCCCACATCACCCCGTCTGCGGGGTCCAGCTGCGAGGACCAGATCGCCACCAGCATAAAACCCCAGCGATAGGCGTCGGTGCCCTGAGTGCCCGAAAAATTGAACAGAGGCGGCTCTCCGGGATCGTGATACACCCAATAATCATAGCCGCCACGGGTGTTGATGCTCAGGTCCTGGCGCTCCAGGGCAAAGGGGGTAACCTGTCCCCACTCGGGGCTGAGGAATTCCGGGGTGCTGAGGGGAATCACGTTGCCGGCCTGATCGATAAAAACATCCAGGGTCAGGGGCTGCCAGCGATTGGGATCCAGAATGGCATGATTGCCGTCCACCACCGGGATCAGGGTGGGATTGGCGGGTTGATAAAACCGGTTGGCGTAGCTGTTCTGCTCGTTGGAGCCGTCCTGAAACCCGAATTCAATAATTTTAGAGGCAAGGTAGTTGCCTAAATGGGCCGGGGAATCGCTGGTGTAGGTGGTGGCAATAATGTCGGGATTGTAGCCGAGGGCCAGAAAAAGGGAGTCCAGCATCGGCAAAATGACGTCGGCATGCGGGGCGTTCTGAAATCGATGCTGCAACAGCCGGTAGCAACCGTAGCTAATGGCCTGATCCCGGGCGGCCCGGATGTTGTTCGGCTTGGTGATGCCCTCGAAGGGAATGGTAAATCCGCCCACCGTTTTGCCGAGAAAATAAGGTTCGGCCTGCAGGTCGTAAGCGGCCCAGAGATCGTACATCAGGATCGAGGTATGGAAGAGATTACGGGCATGAACCGTAGGGCGGGCATAGTCGTTGCGAATCGACTCCAGCAGCGCCTCGTTCCACTGGCGCGCCACGGAATGTTCCTGGGCCAGGATGGACCCGGTCAGAATGAGCAGCCCCCACAGCGCAAATCGGGAATAGATATGTTTCATACAAGCTTTCCTTGGCACTGAGACTATTTTCGCCATTAACACAATTTAGTAGTCTGTCAAATGTGCTTATGCTATTTGTGGCCTCTTGACCGTCACCCCGGGGAGCCTGCCCCGGTAGGCTTTAGGCCGGGGCGGGATAACGAACAGGACATACCATAATAGACGCTCTTCGGGCTTTTCGGGATTTCGCGGTTAATCGCCCGGAAATGGCAATGGGTAACGTCAGTTATTCCATTTCGGAAATAACCCCGCGGCGGTCTGAAAAGCCGCCTTTTGGGCAAAATAAACAATTATGGGAAACATATCTACCGATTTAACACGGGAGGGCCATAAACGAAAAGTGCACGCCTAAATGTGCGTGCACTCAAACAGGTGGAACATCCTTGTTAGCTCAGGGCCGCCCGCGGCCTCGGTCCACATCCGTGTGGGTTTTATGGGTAAAGGTGAACATCCCTGTATCGCAAGCCATTTCCCGTGACCTGCCATCACATCCGTGTGATTTTTTTCGGGAGCATTCGAATTGGGAACCGACTTCCCTGTCTTTCCCGGGAAGCGTCCCTGCTTCCCATTTGCGAATGCTATCGGGAATTATTGCAACCGCGGTGCCAAAAAACG
>JAGRBF010000447.1 GCA_020434205.1 Calditrichota bacterium
GCTGGCCGCAGCGCCGTTTCCGCCGAACTGCTGAGCAAATTCGAATCCCTCGAAAAACTTGCGCCAGCCCGGATCCAACGCATCAGGATTGGCTTTGAATTCCTGATACAGGGCCTCGATATACTCGGGATGAGCATTGCTGATGTAGGAAAATTTGTCCATAATCCTTTGGGAAAGTGGCGTGGTTGTGCGCCGCAGGGGCGTTGGGTTCAGTTGGTGTTAAAAATACCATAAGTGCCCACCAAAGTCAATTAACAAAGGGCACAAAAAAAATCCTCAAATTTTTAAATTACAAGGGTTATCGCCGTCCATATCGGATACATCATCGGAAAAAAAACGGATTCCTTCAATTTTCCCCGACCGGAATTCTCCCCGTTGCCGGATGGGAAGAATATTGTCCGAAAATTGCGGGACTAGCGTCGCACCCAGACCACATCGTATACCGAGGGATTACCGGAGGGTTTTTCGCCACCGCCGCCATACCAGTCGCTGACCACCGGAAAGACCTCCCGGAACTCACCGATACCCCCACTGCCGCGATCGTCCTGCCCGCCAACCAGAATGGCGGCATTGCGCAGGGGATTATCGGAGAGCAGGCTGATGGGAATAGAGAAACGGATGCGTTTTTCTTCCAGAGAGCCCAGCGGCTCCCCTTCCCCATCGGGCCGGTATTCGGCCAGGACGTTGCCGCGAGCGTCCATCAGGCGCAGGCCGTTGCCGACATAAATAACAAAATTGAATCCGTATTCCAGCGGCACGGAAAAATTGGCGTTGGCCCCAACCTTGGTGCGGCGCAGGGCTTTAAGCTTCTCGAAGCTCAGGGTTACCGCCAGGTAGGATAGTTGGAAACCGGCCTCGGCCCCCCATCCGGGGTCGCTGAGCTCGGCCATCTCAATGTCAAAAATAAAGTGTTCCCCGGTTCGCCAGATTCGCACCCGCCGCGCGTCAAAAATGCCCTTTTTAAACAGCGGGTTGAGCGGGTACTGATACTGCTCATCCGGTCCGTTGTCGTCCTCGGATTGATCCTTAATATCGAAAAGCAGGCGGGTCAGCCGGCCGGGCTGCTGGGAGACATCCTCCTGGGAAATGACGGTATAGGCGGGTTTGGATAGGGACGGAACGTCCAGGCTCTTATCCGGCTGGGCCAGCCGGAGTGCCGGCATTGCCGGGATTTCCCCGGCCATCGGCTTAACGGACCTGCCATTTACGCGGACCGTCGCTTTGCCGGGCTCGCCGGACACCTCAATGCGGGCTTCCTTGTGGCCTGCCGGTACCTCAAAGCTCAAAATCTGTCCCCGATAGGGAATAGCACAGACCAGCAAAGGTAATGTGTTTCCCCGGAGGACCATGCGGACTCCCTGTCCATCGTGGCTCATTTCCCAGCTAATATCCCCATTTCCAAAGCGCAGCCGACCCTCCAGGGCCGTCAAATCCGGTAAAAAGTGCGGGGCGAGAACCAGGCGATTGTTAAGCACATCCGGTTGCAGGCCGGCAACCTGGCGGTACCACAAAGCGAGGTACCCGGCCTGAGAGGGACCGTCCAGATAATTGCCGGCAGCCCGAATTTCATCCTCCCCGGGTCTTGGCCAGGCATCGGTGAATTGCGGGAATCCTCCCGGTAATTCTCCCTGCAGAATGGTTTGGGTTGCGCGATCCAGAAGCTGATTGGTCAGATCGGGGCGAATCGGCAGAAGGACCTGACACCAGATGGGCAACAGCCAGTTGGCGATATTGCCGTTGTAACGTGCTTCTCCCGGGCCGTAATAGGGTTGGTAAAAGGCATAGGGGTGGAAATCCCGGTCGCTCTGGCCGAGGGTGGAAATCCCCCAGGGATAAACCAGCTCCGGCAAAATTCGACTGAGGTATTTTTGTTGAAAGTCGTCGGAAAAAGTGCCCGGCTCAAGCATAACCAGCGGGAAAGCACCCATGGGGCGCAGTTGATCATCCTCGCGATTGTCGGGATTGAGATGGTCTACAAATTCCCCGGCATAAGGATGAACCATAAAACGACCGAAATTGTGGCCCAGGCGATCGTAGATCAATTGCCAGCCATCCGCCCACTGCCCAAAGCCCATTTCTCTGGCCCAGGCAATTGCCTGGCGAAGCTCTTCCTTCCAGAGGACCTGCACCTCCAGGGCACGGTTGCTGCGGGAGGCGAAAAAACGGCGGTTGCCGACCGCGTTCATCCAGTTGTCCGCATCGCCGTGAGTCAGAAAGCCGTATTCGTCAATCCGGTAAGAAATATTGCCGTCCACAGATCGCTTCACCACCGGGAAAATTTCTTCCAGAAAGGCGCGATCTCCGGTATAAGCGAGGTAAAGCCCGCAGGCCCGGGTGAACCAACTGCCGGCATCCACGGCCTCCTCAAAAACCTGTCGACCGGCCGGGAGCCATCGGGGAAAGGTGCCGTAGCGATTGCTGGCCGGATCGATATTCTGGGCGGCAGCAAAATTGCGCAGCAGGCTTCCGGCAACCTCATACTGTCCGGCGGCCAGCAAACCTTCCACGCAAAGCAAAGCCTCCCGGCTGCCCTGGCGGGGATTCCCCGGCAATCCGCTCCACAGCAAGGGGGTTTCGTCCATTCCCTGCCAGAGGTCCAAGAGGGATTGGCGGGACAGAGCAACCGCCTGGTTTACATCGGCGGAATTGCTGGCAAAGGGATTGCGCGCCGCCAGTTTCTGCATTCGTTTTTCCCGGGCGGCCAGCAAGGCGGGCAAATCGGCGGAAATTTTCGACACCAGATCCCGCAACTGCTGTTCGGTATCGGCGATGGTAAAAATAAAATAGGTGGAGCGTAAACCTTCAGCGGAAAGGCCGTTAAACTTTTGCAGGACCACGTCCTTTTGTTCCTCGACGCGTTTGCGGCGCATATCGCGGTCGCGCTTGCTGTCCTTGCGCTGGCGGGCCAGCACAAAAGCCTGGTTATCGAAAAGAAGCCTGTCCTGCTCCCCGAATGCGGCAATGCCCAGCCAGCTTCCGTCTGCTATTCGGGCGATATTAGCGCTGTGCAGGGAATCCGATTGCCAGTCCAGCGTGCCGAGAATGGGGTCTACCTGGGGCAGGAAACGCACATTGATGGGGTGCTGAGAGGTCAGATGGATGACCATTACCGGAAGGGAATCCAACAGGTATAGACTCTCTGTCATGTCCCCGTATTCCCGGGTCAAATGACCGGGATAACGCAAAACCCGCCGGGCATCCGGGCGATTGACCATCAGAGAATCCTGCTGGAAACGGTAATCCTTCAACAGGCGACGTCCCCGGAAGAAAAAACCCTGATTGCGGCTGAGGTTTTCGCGGCGGGCCTCCCCGACCCAAAAAGCGGAGCGGCCGTTGGCGAAGGCAAAAATCTGTCCGGGGCCGAGGGAAAGGCCGGGATCCGGATTAGCCGGGCCCGATTGTGCATTTGCCGGGATGATAAATCCGGAAATCAGGAAGGTAAAAAACAGCAATCGTATCGTTTTTGGCATAGGCTTATTGGATTGGCGTTAAGGTGAATCCCGCCTCAGGCAGGAGTTTCAAAAGTCCCTGATCTCCGCCGAAGTGTCCGGCGCCTACTGCGATAAGGGCCCCTCCGGAAAGGACCTGCTCCCGGATCCGGGGCACCCAGTTGCGATTCCGCCCATCCAGCAGAACCTCCCCGTAGGCATCCATTTCCCCGGATGAGGCCATGAGCACATAGAGGGCCTGAAGGTTGCCTTTTAAATACTCTCCGACCAGGTCCCGGAATTGTTGCCGCTGCCCGGACAGGTCTGAGGCAAATTCATAGAGATAATTGGCTTGTTCGGGAAGCGGGATTACATCCAGCGCCGCACCTTGCTCCTGAACCGTTTCCAGCCCGGATACGGGAATTTCCCGTTGCGAAGCTTGCTTCAACAAAAACATTTCGTATCCTTCGGCGGGTTCATCGAATAGTTTGGGCATCGCCGCGGCCATCACCAGCATCGGTTTGATGGCGTTGAGGATCTCCAGATCCAACCCGAAGGAATCAAGAAAAACTTTCCGGGTAAAATCATATCGTTCCCCGAGGAGCGTCTGCAGTGTTTCCCCGCCGGCCATGGGCATAATCATCATCAATTGGGTTTGAATTGCGGGGTCGGACATATCGATTTCCAGCACCAGCTTGTCGATGCGTTCCAAAACGGCGGACAAGGAGTCGCCGACAAAAAAGCTCGACTGAGGAATCAGGTGAATCGTGCCGTAAAGGTAGGACGGTTCCGTCGCCTCCGGATGGGTAATTTTCCAGAGCAAAGCCTGGGAATCCCCCACTTTGGCGGGTTTACTGCCCGCGCAGCCGGCCAGGAGGACCAGAAGAAAAGACAGGAGGGCGAGAGTGATCCTGCTCAGGGTAATCCGTTTCTGCATGTTCAGCTTCCGGGGTTAAACGTCTTCAATGATCTGCAAAAACAACCTACAGGATCACCAAAAAATAGACCAATGCGGGACCCAGGATACTCCCCAGGGTTCCGCCGATTTTGATAGCATTGCGGGCCGATTTGAGTTCAC
>JAGRBF010000044.1 GCA_020434205.1 Calditrichota bacterium
CCCAGACCTATCGGGAGGTGGCCAGCCTGCTGGGCATTCAGGAAAAAGAAGCGGTTTGGTGGCGCAACGCCTGTTTGTTGTATTTTCAGACCTTCAGCAAACGTCCCTTTCCGGAGGGGGTGGAAAAAGCCAACCAGACCCTGGACTATTACATGGGCCTGGAATTTCCCTTCGCCCCGCACTAATGGTATGTCCTGTTCGTCATTCCGCCCCGGCTTAAGGCCCCGGCCTGAAACCTACCGGGGCAGGCTCCCCGGGGTGACGGGCCGGGATCCATCGGGATGTTGGGTATGGACCCCGGCCCAAAAGCATACCGGGGTGACGGTCGAGAGGCCACAAATAGACCCGGGCATCATCACTAAACATTTTATCGGAGATCCGGCCATGTTCCCTCGTTTTCAACCGCACCTGAACCGGCTATTCCTGGCCGGCGGGATGATCCTGCTGCTGTGTATTGCCTGCAAAGCGGAAAAACCGCAACAACCTGCCCTGAAGACGGTTTTTCAGGATCATTTCCTGATTGGAGCGGCCCTTAATCCGGCTCACGTCTCCGGTGCCGATCCCCGGGGGCAGGCCCTGGTGCGCCGGCACTTCAACAGCATCACCCCGGAAAATATAGTCAAATGGGAGCGCATCCATCCCCGGCCGGGGCGCTATCATTTTGAGCCGGTGGATTCCCTGGTGGATTTTGGGGAGGAGAACGGCATGTTTATCGTGGGGCATACCCTGATTTGGCATAGCCAGACCCCTGCCTGGGTTTTCGAAGATAGCGCCGGCAATCCGGTCTCCCGGGACACCCTGCTTCAGCGCATGCGCGATCACATCTTTGCCGTGGTGGGGCGCTACAAGGGCCGGATCCAAGGCTGGGATGTGGTGAATGAGGGGGTGGAGGACGACGGCACCTGGCGGCAGACTCCCTGGCGGCAAATTATCGGAGAGGATTATATCGCCAAAGCATTCGAATGGGCCCACCAGGCCGATCCGGAGGCCGAGTTGTATTACAACGATTTCAACATGTGGCTGCCGGGCAAGCGCGACTGGACGGTGGCCCTGGTGAAAGATCTGAAAAGCAGGGAACTGCGCATCGACGGGGTGGGCATGCAGGGGCACTGGGGGTCGGACTGGCCGCCGCTGGACGAGGCGGAGACGGCCATCGAAGCCTACGCCGCTGCCGGCGCCAAGGTGATGATCACCGAGCTGGATCTGAACATCCTGCCCCAGCCGGACGCCAATACCGGGGCGGACATCAGTCGCAGTGCCGCGTTGCAGGAACGGCTCAATCCCTGGCCGGACGGTTTGCCGGATTCCATGGAAACCTTCCATGCCCGGCGTTATGGCGATTTTTTCCGGCTGTTCGTCCGCCACAGCGACGCTATTTCGCGGGTCACTTTTTGGGGCGTGGAAGACGGGCATTCCTGGCTCAACAACTGGCCGGTGCGCGGCCGCACCGCCTATCCGCTGATCTTCGACCGGCAGTACCGGCCCGGGAAGGCTTTTGAGGCGGTGGTCGAATCCGCTTCCGGTTCGCCGGAATAGAAACAAACCGCTCTACCCCGCTCCCCGGATCGCCGACCGCTAAGGGGCGCCGATGGCGGGGCCCACTTTGGCGTAACTGACCCCCTCGTACCAGGTGCGTTCCGGGCGCGCCTCGCTGTCATCATCGACAAAGACGGAAAGCTGTCCGGTGGTCCGGATCTCTACTCTGCCGAGATAAGCCTGATACAGGTGATGTTTTTCCTCCCCGAAAATTGGGGAAGGATGAGAACGTTCCCCGGATACCTGCTGGCAGAAAACCTGCCGGAACAGTCGTAAATCGTCCTTCCCAAGCCCGGCCCGGATCCGCCAATCGGCCCCGTCCATTCCCCAGAAATTAACCCAAACATCGTAAGTGCCCGGGAAAGCAATGTTTACAACGGTTTTAAGAAGCGGTGCGTTTTCCGGGCCGTTTTCGCCGGCGCTAAAAAGGGTGGCGCCCCGGGCCTTTCCGCGCCGCAAATGCCAGCGATTATCGGCAGGCCCGGCGGTTTGCGCGGGTCCGGTGGCGACCAGATATTGCCCGTCGGCCAGCCAGGTATTTCCGGGAGAGGCTTTCAGGAAGGATTTGGTCTCGCCTTTTTCATCCGATCTGTCTATCAGGCCGACCACGGCTGCATCATACGATGTGTAGGAGAAGTATTGGCCGCGGAACCACAGCAGGGCGGTGTTGGACCCCTCCCAGGCGGGAATGATGGGGCGCAGATTGTCTCGCTGGGAACCGCTGGTAATGGCCTCCCAGTGCCAGGTGGCCCCATTGTCCTCGGTGGTGCCGCGGTAAATTTCCCGGCTGGGGTGGGGAGCGTCATCGCGGGGATCAATTGGGGTGGATAGATAGATAAGGTTGGGATTGGCGGGATGGAGGGCTCCCAAACCCACGTAGTCCTGTTCCGAACCATAGAGCTTTTTGCCGGCTCGTCCCAGATAGGTAGAGGTCCATTTTTGGCCGTCGTAGCGGGCAAAGAGGAAGGCATGCTCCGGGTCATTCGACTCGGGTTCGCTGTCGTCTATTCTGGCCTTGTAAAGGGCGGAAATGCGGCCATCCGGGTAGCTTTGCAGGTCGATATTCCACAGGCGGCTGAGTTTCTTGCCGTTCATGACCGTGTTGGCGGCCAGAATTTCGGTGAAATCGCCCGGGGTCGGCACGCTTTGGTTGTCAAAAATGTCGGGATCGGCCAAAGTACCGTTGGAAGCATAACTTTTCCCGTTCCGGATGTAGCCGTGGAAAAGGCTGGTGTTGTAATCCCGCGGATGGTATTCGGTGAAAATAAAATCGATGCGATCCCGGCCGTTGCCGCAATAGCGGTAATAGCCGTTGTTGTAGCCGACATTGGCATTGCGGGTCAGCTGGCCCCCGTATTGCCAGGAATTGCCCCCGTCCGGGGAAATCATAAAATTGGGGCTGCGGTTGTTGCCCCGGGTAAAATTGTAGGTGCGCCCTTCAACGTCCAGTTGGAAGAGGTTGGAATAGGTGGTTTTGAAGTTTGCCCCCTCGGGGAAGGCGGCATTCCAGTCGAATTGTTGCTCCGCCTGCCAGCCGCCGTTGGGGGTATAGATCCGGTAGCGGGAGATAAAGTCGTGATTATGGCCGGTATACATGGCCAGATAGGTGCCGTCCGGGCGAATGAGGAAGGCCGGGGTATTGTGATCGTCGGCTTTAAAAAGGGAGTCCCCGTTTTTGAGCACAAACCGTTCCGTGGCGGCGGTATTCAGATCAAAAAAGGTGACTTCGAAATTGCCGTCCCGCAAGGGACCTCCGCTTCCCTTTTTGCTGGCTACCGAGCCGATGATCAGGCGGTTGCGGGCGGTGTCGATAACCGCTCGTTCGTCCTGATACCAGCACCAGGCGCCATTATCGTTAAATTGAATGAGGTTGCCGCGGACGAAGTCGCCGCCGCTTTGGGAAAAGACCGGGGCGGCGAGAATCTGGAGGGTCAACAGGACCACACTGCCGAATTGGGAAGAAGTCATTTTTAGCCTGAGGTTTAATGGATCAAAGGACCCTACAGCTCCCGGATAATGCACAAGGTCTCCCCGTCATCTTCCAGTTCAAAAATATGGGGGCGGGATTCCCGGTTGTTGGGAGCGTGCAGAACGGTCATCAGCTTGCCGTCAAAGGTTTCGAAGAGCATGCCGTGCCCGCCGTGTTGGTTATAGACCGGCTCTTTCTGCTGAATCCAGGGACCGGCCAGCTTTCCGGATTCCGAATAGGCCACCCCCATGGTGTAGATGCCTTTGTTGAAGCTGGTCCAGATCATCATCAGCTTTCCGGCCTTGTTGATTTTCAGATAGGGGCCGTCGGTAACGAAACACCCCTCCGTCTCGGAAATCGATGCCCAGGGACCGTCGCTGCCGCGGAACATCAGCTTCGCTTCGCCGACGGTCTCGGAGAGATCCGGTTTCAGGGCCATGTATTCGATGGTGCCGTTGGAAATCTGCACCCATTCATGGCAGTAGACGATGTAGGGCGCCCCGTCTTCCTCCCAGAGGGTAGCATCCAGGGTCATCATCTCCACCGGTAAGGTCGAGCGATCCTGAAAAGCGGTAAAGGGGCCGGTCGGGGATTCGCCCACCAGGATCTGGGAACCGCGGGTTACCCGGGGCCGCCAGTTCGGCCATTGTTCCGCCAGGGAATCCCGGGTATCGATGGTGAGAAAGAGGTAATACTTGCCCTTGTAGCGATGAAGCTCCGGCGCCCAGATGCTGTTGATGGGTTTGCCGCCCCAAAATCCCTCCGGGATGGTGAAAATCCGGGTGGGGTTCTCCCAGTTTATCAGGTCCTTGCTGCGATAGGAAAGCACCGATTTTCCCCCGGGACCCACCATATAATAATATCCGGACGCCGGGTCGGGCAGGATACAGTTATCCCGCCAGTGCATCTCGTGGAGGGTTACTTTTTCCGGGGGATTGGGGCCGAATTGCGCCAGTGCCGGTCCCCACCATGCGGTCAGGATTATCAACAGGGCGAGTTTTCCGGGAAGATTTCCCGGAAATTGAAGGGTGGCTTTCACAGCGATCATCTCCTCGGGCGTAAAATTTCAGCGAATCAGCATCATCTTTTTTTGCAGGGCCGTTCCGTTGGTGGAAAGCCGGTAGATATAGATCCCGGAAGCAACGTTCCTGCCGGCATCGTTCCGTCCATCCCAATTCAGGGAAAACCACCCGGCATTTTCAACCCCCTTTCGCAAAACACGCACTTTTTCCCCCAGGATGTTGAAGACGGTCAGATTTACCGCCCCGGAACGGGGCAGGTAGCAGGAGATGGTGGTGCCCGGATTAAAGGGGTTGGGATAGTTTTGGGCGAGCAGGGCGGTTTGGGGAACAGGTGGAATTTTCCGGCTTGTTATGGCGGTGCTTACGCTGTCCACCCGGGCAAAGCTGATCCCGTCGTACCAGGTGCGCACCGTATTGCCGCCCGGGGTTCCGGAGGTGCCGGTGAGAATCGCTTCATCATCCACAAAAATGTCGACCGTCTGCCCGGAGGCCATCCGAACCCTGCCGAGGTAAGCCTGGTACAGGCGCAGATCTGCCTGGCGCAGCACCAGGGTGCTGTCGTGCTCCCCGTCGCCGACCCGTTTGCAGGCCATGTGCCGGAAAATTTGCATCCTGTCGCGTGCCAAGCCCGCTTCGATACGCCAGTCCGCGGTTGGTTTTCCCCAGAAATTGACCCAGAGGTCATACGTTCCCGCTGCTCCCGGGGCAACCGTTGTTACCAGGTCCGGGGCATTTTCCCCGGAAATTTCTGCGGAAGCGAAGATGTCCCCGCCGTTGCCGTAGCCGGTGCGGTGATGCCAGCGATTGTCGGCCGCCCCGCGATTGCCGTCCGGCCCGGTGGGGGTGAAGGTTCCCCCGGTGGCGTAGCGGGTGTTGGCGAGGGTGGCATCGACATAATGCAGGGGGGACAGGGATTCCGCGGGACGGTCCAGGATGCCCACCACCGCGGCATCAAAACTCTGGGCGGTGTTGTAGGTGCCCCGCCACCACAGCAGGGCGGTATCCCGATTATTCCAGGCGGGGATGATCGGGCGCAGGTTATCCCTCTCCGAATCCCGGGTAATGGCCTCCCACTGCCAGGTGGCTCCCTGATCGACGGTGGTGCCCCGGTAAATTTCGTGATGCAGGGTTTCGGCATCGTCGCGGGGATCTATGGGGGTGGAAATATAAATGACCGCGGGATCGGCCGGGTGCAGGGCCCCCAGCCCGGTGTAATCCTGTTCGGAGCTGTACAACTTTCGCCCGGCCCGCCCCAGATAAGTGCTGTTCCAGCTGCTGCCGTCGAAATGGGCCCACAGAAAGGCGTGCTGGGGATCGTTGGAGGGGGGATTGCTGTCGTTGAGTCGAGCCTTGAACAGGGTGGTAATGGTGCCATCCGGATACCAATGCACATCGATGTTCCAGCAGCGGCTCAGGGTCATGCCGTTGAGGACGGTATTGGCGGCGAAAACCTCGGTGAAGTCCGCCGGGGTAGGGATGTTCAGGGTGTCCAGAACGTTGGGGTCTGCCAGGGTGCCGTCCGAGGCAAAGCTCTGTCCGTTTTCGATATAGCCGTGGAAAAGGCTGGTGTTAAAATCCCGCGGATGGTATTCGGTGAACACAAAATCGATGCGGTTTGCCCCGTTTCCCCAGTAGCGGTAGTAGCCGTTGTTGTAGCCGACATTGCCGCTGCGGGTGAGTTGGCCGCCATAGGACCAGCTGTCGCCCATGTCTCCGGAAATCATGATATTGGGGCTGCGGTTGTTGCCCCGGACGAAATTGTAAATGCGGTCCTCATCGGCCAGATAATAAACGTTGCTGTAGGTGGTCTGGAAATTGGCCCGGTCGGGGAACTGAGCGTTCCAGTCGAAAAGCTGCTCGGGTCCCCAGGCATTGCCGTCGTAAACCCGGTAGTGGGTGGTGGTGTCGCCGAAGTGGGCGGCGTAGAGGGCCAGATACTGGCCGTCCCTTCGAACCAGAAAGGCCGGGGCATTGTGATCGTCGGTGTAAAAACGGGGATCATTTTCGATCAGGATATGGCGCTGCAGCGCTGCGGTGGTCAGATCGAAGATAACCGCTTCCACCCGGGCATCCCGGGAGTTGCCGCCCACCCCGCTCCCGCTGGCCACCGATCCCACGATCAGCTTCCCGGCCAGGGTGTCGAGCAGGGCACGCTCATCCTGGTACCAGCACCAGGCGCCGTTGCTGTTAAATTGAATGAGATTGCCCCGGACGTAATCGCCGTTGCCCTGGGAGAAAATGGAGGCAGGGAGGAGGAGCGCCAGGAGAAGGGGAAGGGGGCGCAACAGGGACATAATCATGGCCGAATCCTTTTCAATTGGGGAAAAATGTCTTGTGAAACGGGGACCGGCCCCGGCCGGTCTCCCGCTTTCCTCGGAAATCTTGAAGCCGCGCGGCAGCCTTAACGGATGTAGCTGTTAACCAGGTTTTCCAGCATTTCCTGGCGCCCGCTTTCCAGAACGGGATGTCCCGCATCGCGAACCCAGCGGTCGATCTCCTCCAGGCCCAGTTTGCCGGCCATCATATCGGCGCCGATACCGCTGCCGAAGCTGCCGTAGCGTTTGGCCACAAAATCTTCGAGCAGCCCTTCCTCACCAATGGCGTGGGCGATCAGCAATCCCCGCGCAAAGGCGTCCATGCCCCCGATATGGGCGTGGAAAAGGTCCAGGGGGTCGGTGGAACTGCGCCGCACCTTGGCGTCGAAATTGAGGCCGCCGCTGCCCAGACCGCCCTGCCGGAGAATGACCATCATGGCGAAGGTGGTGCTGTAAAGGTCGGTGGGGAACTGATCGGTATCCCAGCCGAGTAGGGTGTCGCCGCGGTTGGCATCCACGCTGCCGAGTTTTCCGGCTGCGGAGGCCACCGCCAGTTCGTGCTCGAAGGTTTTGCCGGCCAGGGTCGCGTGATTGGCCTCGATATTGAGTTTGAAGTGCTCGATTAACCCGAATTCCTTCAAAAAGTAAA
>JAGRBF010000045.1 GCA_020434205.1 Calditrichota bacterium
CCCTGGATCTGGCCGACAATATCTACGGCATTCACCATATCACCACGGCCTCCGGGAAGGTCTACGAGCTCACCATCCGGGACTTTCAGGACCGCAACGGCTATTGCACCTGCCCCGATTTCCGCACCAACAAGCTGGGTACCTGCAAACATCTGCTGTTCGCCCAGCGGGAGATCATCCGCACCCTGCCGGTGGAGCGCCTCACCACCCTGCAGCCCTTTCCCTTTGTGGAAATTTTCTGCGATCCGCACCAGGATTACCGGATCAGCTATTTTTACCACGGCAAGCTGACCCTGGAAGTGGCCTCCCTGCTGGAAAAATACTTCAAGGGCCATACCCATCTTCGGGAATCGCAGTATCCGGAATTTGTGTTTTTTTTGAAGGAGACCGAGGGGCATCAGAAGATTTTGGTTCGCCCGGAGGTTCGGGAGGTGCTGGACCGCCACTTTGACGACCAGTTGATGGCCCATCTGGCGGAGACGGTGGAGCCGGATTTCACCCGGCTGAAGCTGCCGCTGGAGGACTATCAGAAGGAAGGGGTGCGCTTTTCCCTGTTCAAACGGGGCACCATCATTGCCGACGACATGGGCCTCGGCAAAGCCCGCCAGGCGGTGGCGGTGGCGACCCTGAAGGAGCAGCTTTACGGCTTTCGCCGCACCCTGATCGTCTGTCCCGCCGCCCGCAAACGGCGCTGGGCCCGGGAGATCCAGCGCATGTGCGATCTCGACTGGAAAATGGTGGAAGGCGGTCCGGCCCAGCGGGAAGCCATTTACCGGGACAGCGACGCTTTTTTCCTGATTGCCAATTACGAATCCGTGGTGCACGACGAGGCCATCCTGAAACGTTTTACCCCGGATATGATTATTCTTGACGAAGCCCAACGCATCAAAAATTACCTCACCCGCACCTCCTTTGCCGTTAAGGCCGTTCCCAAAAAACACAGCCTGGTGCTAACCGGCACCCCCATTTCCCGGCGGCCGGGGGACCTCTATTCCATCATGAATTTTATCGACCCGCGCATCCTGGCGCCGCTGTGGGAGTTTTCCATGCAGCATTGCACCTTCAGCCGCCGCAATCCGGATCGCATCGCCGGGTATTTTAATCTGGATTCCCTGGCGGAGCGAATCGCCCCCTGGGTGGTTCGCCGGGAGAAGCAGGATGTGGGGGGAGCCGCAAGCGCCGGGGAGATTATCGACCTGCCGGTTCAGCTTCATCCCCGGCAGCTCAAACAGTACAGCGGGCTGGCCCGCACCGTTTCCGCCCTGCTGCAAAAACCGCACATGACCGTTTATGACCTGCAGCGCCTGCTGCAGCTGCTGGATCAGCTGCGCATGGTGTGCAGCAGCACCTTTCTGCTGGACCGCCAAAGCAATATTTCCCCCAAACTGGACGAGTTGGAGGAGGTGCTTCTGGAGAAGCTGGACCTGCCGCATTCCCCGCGTAAGGTGGTCATTTTTTCCGAATGGAAAGCGCTCCTGAAGCTGGTGGGGAATCTGCTCAACGGTCACGGCATTTCCCACGCTCTGCTCAGCGGCGATTTATCCGGTAACGAGGGCAAAGCGCTGCTGGAGCGTTTCGCCACCCGGGAGGACTGCCAGGTATTGCTGACCACCGATTGCCAATTTCGCATTGAGGGGGCGGAAACCGTTATTTTTATGGAACCGACTCTGGAATCCGGGGGATGCCGGGGCCGTCTGGACCGATTGGTGGTCCGGGAAAAGGCGGCATATCCCACGGTGTTGCGCCTGGTATCGCAGAATTGCATCGATCAACACATCAGCGAGGGAGTTACCCTGGAAACCGCGTTCCTGCACCGGGCTATCAGCAATGGCGCCCTGGGCGAAGAGGCCCATCTGGAAGAAAGCGGGAAGGGGTTCCTCAAGCGGATTTCCCGGTTGATCGCCGTGGGAGAGGAGCAGCTTTCCGAGGAGCAAATCGAGAGCCTGCAGAGCGGAGAGCAGCCCGCCGCCGGGAAACAATTGCACTTGTTTGAAGAAAATGCCCTGTATCTCCCCCGCCGGCGCCGCCTCCGCTCCCGGGTCGAAGAAAGTAAACCGAACCCGCTTCCGCTCAGCCCGCCCCGGATTGAGACCTCTCCCTCCCCGCCTCAAAAAAAATCCGTTGCGGATTATACGGCCGACAAGGAGCCCTCCCAGGATCCCAAGCTGGAAAAAGCCCTGGAGCAGGGTATGCAATTTCTCAACAGCCTGGTGGAGCTCAGCACCGGTAAAAAGCTGGACAGCAAGGACCAGGCAATTTCCATTGATCCGGAGACCGGCGAGGTTATTCTGCGCTTCAGGATTGGCGACAAAACATAAAAAAACCTCCGCTGCCGGAGCATCGGAGGTTTGGAAAAAGTTGGGGACAGCGGTTTAGCCTTGTTTGGCGATCCACTGCATGCAATACCCTTCGGGATTGATGGGGCCTTTGATGATGGTGCAGCCGCCACAGCTTTTGCCTTCTTCGGGAACCACATAAAGCTGGCAATTGGTGCAGTTTTTTCCTTCTTCGGTAGAATGGGTCACATACTTAAAGGTGGTGCGCATACCGGCTTCGGCTTCGGTGAGACCGCTGAGGTCGCTGCAGGGATCGTTGGAAGCTGCCGGAGCGGCGGGCTTGGGCATGCTGGTTTGCGGTTGGGAAGCAGGTTTACTGTCTCCGCCGCCGCAGCTCGTCAAGAGGCTGGTAGCCCCGACGCCGGTAACGCCCAGCAGGGCTAATTTCTGTAAAAATGCTTTGCGGGTTAAATTCTCCATGGAAGCTCCTCTTCAAACCACTGATTTGATGAGACTAAAAATAATTGTTATTTAAGAATTATTCTTAATTTATAGTCATAAACCCTTTAAATAAAGGAAAAAATCACCGGTTTTTCGAGTTTCTCTTTTATTTAAGGGGCGTCCTTTTCTATATTTAGCTTCTGTTTCACTGCCAGGGGCAACAAGGGCTTTATGAACGCTTCGGAAAAGATCATGGCGCTGGAGGCGCTGCAGGCCCTTCGTGAACAATGGCGGCGCGATGCGCAAACGGTTGTTTTCACCAACGGCTGCTTCGATATCCTGCACCGGGGCCACGTGGAGTATCTGGAAAAGGCCCGCTCGCTTGGGGATAGGCTTATTCTCGGATTAAACAGCGATGCTTCCGTCTTTCGCCTTAAAGGTGAAGGCAGGCCCATTGTGCCGGAGCAGGATCGCGCGGCAATTCTGGCTGCCCTGGCCAGCATCGACGCGGTGGTCCTCTTCGGGGAGGACACGCCCGCCAGGCTTATCGAAACATTACTGCCGGATTATCTGGTAAAGGGCGGAGATTACCGTCCCGAGGACATCGTTGGCGCAGAGGCGGTTCTGCAGAATGGCGGAGCGGTAACCACCATCCCCTTTTTGGAGAACCGCTCAACCACAACTGTTATTCAGCGAATCATCGAATTGACCAAGAATGGAGTTTTGCATTGAAAAGGGTTCTTGCTATGGGGCGTTACTTCACCGGTATTTTCGCCATCTCTCTCCTGCTTTTTTTGAGTGCCTGCCAACAGAAATCCGCCCGCACCGAAGCGGACCTCTCCACGCCGCCAACCGCCACCCAGAGCGATCTGCAGTTGGAGTCGATCGCCCGGCAATTTGCCGAACTCCAAAAAACCCGTACGGTGGCGGACACCACGCAAATGGACTCCATTTTTGTGGACCAGAGCTTTCAGGAGCTGTTGACCGACCTGGATAGCCTGGCCAGCAACCAGCAGCTTCAGGATGATAAAACCTTTATTTCGCTGCGCGGGTTGATCCAGGCTTCCTACGACGATTACCTGCAGGAACTGGCCGCCGCCAATCCGGAGGCCTTTGCCGCCCAGGAAGTTCTGGCCGATATCGACAGCCTGCTGCTGGACGATTCCCTTTCCGTGGCCGGCACGGACACCCTGGTTACCCTGCGCATTCCGGTGATCACCAACCAGAAGGTAAACCGGGCTATTTCCTATTTCACCAAGGGCCGCGGCCGCAAGGTGATGCGGGCCTGGCTGCAGCGCACCGGGCGTTGGGAAACCCTCGTTAAGGGTCACCTGCGCGATGTCGGCGCCCCCGAGGAATTGTTCTACCTGGCCATGATCGAGTCCGGCCTTAATCCCGATGCCCGCTCGTATGCACGGGCGGTGGGCATGTGGCAGTTTATTTCCAGCACCGGGCGGGCGTACGGCCTGGAAAGCAGCTGGTGGTACGACATGCGCCGCGACCCGGTGCTGGCCACCCGCGCCGCCGGTAAACACCTGCTGGATTTGTATGCCCGCTTCGACGACTGGTATCTGGGCATCGCCGGATACAACTTCAGCCCCGGCAAGATCGACCGGCAAATCCGCCGCTACAATATCAACGATTACTGGCAGTTGCCGCGCCTGCCCCGCCAAACCCGCAACTACGTCCCGACCTTCCTGGCGGCGCTCATCATCGCCAGCGATCCGGCCGCCCACGGCTTTACCGACCTGGAGTTCCACGAACCGATTGCTTTCGATACGGTAACCGTTACCGAAGCGGTGGATCTGAACGTGGTCGCGGAAATGATCGGCAGCGAATACAACGTCCTCAAACAGCTTAACCCGGCCCTGTTGCGCTGGTGTACCCCGCCGGACCGCCCCACCTGGCTGCTCAACATTCCCGTGGGAACCCGCGATGTTTTTCTGGACAAATACGCCGATATGCCCAAGGAGAAAAAAGTGACCTGGCTGCACCACCGGGTGCATTCCGGGGAAACCCTCTCCACCATCGCCCGCAAATACCGGGTTAGCCTGGCCGAGGTGCGGCGTTTCAACAAAATTAACGGCAGCCTGATCCGGGTTGGGCAGGACCTGGTAATCCCGGTTCCCGCGGACAAAAAGTATTACAGTAACTACACTGCCCCGCAAACCCCGACCACCCGCCGGGTTAGCGTCCCCCGCAAACCGGTGGAGAATGTCCCCGGGCACGCCAAACACGTTCATACCGTTCAGAACGGCGAATCCTTCTGGAGCATTTCCCAGCAGTACGGGGTTTCTTTGACCAAATTGCGCCAGTGGAACGGGCTGAGCAACTATGCCCGGCTGATCAAACCCGGGCAAACCCTGAACATCTGGCTGCCCGAAGGGCAAAAGCCGCCTTCCAGCCTGGCTGCCAGTTCCTCGGTTGCCACCCCGGCCGTACCTGAACCGGCGGTTAGCAAAGCCGCTGAAACGGCGCCGGTTCCCCTGCGCGGCGGCTCAAACGTTCACACGGTAAAACCCGGGGATACCCTCTGGGATATTGCCCAGGCGTACAACATCACCATTCGGGATCTGAAGCGATGGAACGGTAAACGCAGCAATATGCTCAAGCCGGGTGAGGAGCTTATAATCGCCCCTCCCGGAGAGTAAGCCTCCCCTTCGATCCCCCTTCCACCGATAGCCGGTAGGCACCGTGAGGTCCGGCTATCGGCACAATTGCCGGCGATATTGCCAGAATGCGCCGGCAAAAAGCGTTTCCCCCCATCCCGTCCTTGACAGATAATCTCAAAAGCCTTAATATTTCAGCAATTTAGAACCTCACCAGGAGATGTCCAGATATGAAGAAGATTGGAATACTGTTCGGTCGTGAAGAAACCTTTCCGGAAGCGTTTGTCCAGCGGGTCAATGAAAAAAAGGTTTCCGGCATTTCGGCAGAATTCGTAAAGATCGACCGGGTTATGCAGGCCATGGGCGGCGAATACGCGGTCATCATCGACCGGATTTCCCAGGACATCCCCTTTTACCGGGCTTACCTCAAAAACGCCGCAGCCTGCGGCACCGCGGTCATCAACAATCCCTTCTGGTGGAGCGCGGACGATAAATTTTTCAACAATACCCTGGCGGAGATGATCGGGGTGCACGTGCCCAAAACGGTGCTGCTGCCCTCCAATCAGCATCCTCACGACACCGACGAGCGCTCCATGCGCAACCTGGGCTATCCCCTGGACTGGGAAGCCATCTTCAACTACGTGGGTTTTCCGGCCTACTTCAAACCCTTTGCCGGCGGCGGTTGGAAACACGTTTACCGGGTGGAAAGTCCCGAGGACTTTTTCGCCAAATACAACCAGACCGGTCAGCTGGTGATGATGCTTCAGGAAGAGGTTAAATTCAGCGAATACTACCGCTGCTATTGCCTGGGCATGGACAATGTCCGCATTATGGAATACGATCCCCGCCAGCCGTTTCACATGCAGTATGCCCTCAACCCCAAACCCATTGGGGCCAAGATGTTCAAGAAGCTGGAAACGGCGGTCAAGAAGCTCTGTATCGGCCTGGGTTACGACTTCAACACCGTGGAACTGGCCATCCGGGACGGGGAGCCCTACGCCATCGACTTCGGGAATCCGGCTCCCGATGCGGATATTCACTCGGTGGGGCAGGCCAACTTCGACTGGGTGGTGGAAAACGCCGCCAATCTGGCGATCGAACGTGCCAAAACCCACGACCCCAAAGGCCTCAACCTGACCTGGGGAAAATTCGTATCCGCTGCCGTTGCCAATAAAGCGGTTAAGCCCCAATCCATCAAATTGTGAGACGCCATCATGAGCGACAAGAAAATGTTCACCCTGGGCATAGAAGAAGAATTTCAGATCATCGATCCGGAAACGCGGGAATTGAAGTCTCACATTCAGCAGATTATTCAGGGCACCAAACAGCCGCGCCTGGCCGAACAGCTTAAGCCGGAACTGCATCAGTCCGTGGTGGAAATCGGCACCCGGGTATGCGCCAACATCAAGGAGGCCCGGGAAGATTTGTTCGAACTGCGCTCCCAGCTGGCCAAAACGGCCCGGGAATCCGGCATGGCCATCGCCGCGGCAGGCACCCATCCCTTTTCGCACTGGAAGGATCAGCTGATTACCAATCACCCCCGCTACAAGGATATCATCAAGGACATGCAGATGGTGGCGCGGGGCAATCTGATTTTCGGGCTGCACGTCCACGTGGGTATTGAAGATCGCGAGGACGCCATCCAGATTATGAATGCCGCCCGCTACTTTGTGCCGCATATTCTGGCCCTCTCCACCAACTCCCCCTTTTGGCTGGGGCGCAACACCGGCTTCAAATCCTACCGGGTAAAGGTCTTCGACCGCTTTCCGCGCACCGGGCTCCCCGATCTTTTCGACAGCCTGGCGGTTTACGAAAACTTCCTGAAGCTTCTGGTAAAGACCAACTGCATCGACGACGCCAAAAAAATATGGTGGGACATCCGTCTGCATCCCTATTTCGACACCCTGGAATTCCGGATCTGCGATATTCCCATGCGCGCGGACGAATCCCTGGCCCTGGCGGCCCTTTTCCAGGCGATTGTCGCCAAGCTGCACAAGCTCAAAAAACAGAACCTGGGCTTTCGCCTTTACCGCCGCTCCCTCATTCTGGAAAACAAATGGCGGGCCTCCCGCTACGGTCTGGACGGCAAGCTGATCGACTTCGGCAAGCAGGAGGAGGTCAACACCCGGGATCTGGTTCAGGAAATCATCGAATTCGTGGGCGAGGAGATCGTGGAGCTGGGCACGGAAGATGAGATCAAAACCATCCGTAAGATTGTCGATGAAGGCACCGGGGCCGATCGTCAGCTGGCGGTTTGGGAACAGACCAACGATCTCAAGCGGGTGGTGGACTACATTATCGACGAAACCCATCAGGGGTTGGTGGTATAGCGCTGTGCCTGCGGCACGTGTGGGGGTGTCGGAGTGTCGGGGTTTTTACCCCCATACTTCGATACTCCCACACTCCCACACCCATTCGGCGCAGCCGAATAGCCATGTGAACATGTAGCCATGGACCCCGGGGAGCCTACCGGGGCAGGCTCCCCGGGGTGACGAAAAATCACCAATCAATTATCACCAATCAATTATCATCAATTACCAACTCATGTTACGCAACCAAACCCATTTTTACTATTTAACCACGAAAACGCGAAGGCGCGAAAAATTAAGGTGTTTAGGTTTTGCCAGGCACAGAACGTCCGTGCCCACACCTGCTTTGGGGAACGGACGTAAACCAGCTATCCATTTTGGTTCGCGGATAAGCGCAGGACGAGCGGATTTTCCGGTGCAGGGTCAGATCCGTTCGGTTTCAGTTTTCGCGATTTCGTGATTTCGCGGTCAATGGGCCGGAAATTGCTTCTGGCGCGTAACGTCAGTTACCAATCAACAATCATCAATCAATCACCAACCCCCCAGGCGGTAACCCATGATTGCGCATCTCCGGAAACAGTTCAATGCTGATTTTCAGGAAAGCCAATATCAGGCCATCAAAGACGACATCAACCGGGATCTGGACAACAGTCTGGTGTTCCGGCTCTCCGAGACCCCTCTCTTTCTGGATGACGACCTGACCCGCCGCCTGATCCGCGCCGCGTACGACGTAATTGAAGTGGTGCAGCATCCGGAATTCCACCGCCAGACCGTTACCGCCGTTCCGGACCAGTTTTCGGTCGCTAACGAAAGTCCTCACCCTCATTTCGTGCAGGTGGATTTTGCAGTTTGCCGCGATGAGCAGGGGCAATTTCTGCCGCAACTGATCGAAGTCCAGGGATTCCCCTCCCTGTATGCCTTCCAGCATTACCTGGATGGAAAACTGCGCCAGCATTTTCCCATTCCGGAGAACTTTACCCCGTTTTTCAGCGGCCTTTTGCCGGACACCTACCAGGCCATTCTGGGGCGGATCCTGCTGGGGGACAGCGCTCCGGAAAATGTGATACTCCTGGAATATCAGCCCCAAAAGCAGAAAACCCGCATCGACTTCCAGTTGGTGGAGCGCTATTACGGGATCAAGGCGGTTTGCGTTACCGAGGTTTTTCAGAAAGGCAATCGCCTGTATTACCGGGATGCCGGTCGGGACATTCCGGTGGAGCGCATTTACCACCGCTTTATTTTTGATGAGCTGTTGCGCGCCAATGCCGAGTGTAATTTTAACCTGAAAGACGGGGATTTGCAGGTCCAATGGGTGGGCCATCCCAACTGGTTTTTCCGGCTCAGCAAACACACCCTCCCGCTTATCAAAAGCCCCTACTGTCCGGAATGCCATTACCTCAGCGAGCTGATCGAATACCCGGAGGACCTGAGCAATTACGTCCTTAAGCCGCTGTATTCCTTTGCCGGGCAGGGTGTGCAGGTCGATTTCGACGCGGCAACCCTGGACGCCATTGCCGATCCGGAAAACTACATTCTGCAGCGCAAGGTCACCTATACCCCCTTAATCGAAACACCGGACGAACCAGCCAAGGCGGAAATCCGCATGATGTTCATCTGGGAAGATGGCCAGGAGCCGCTGCTGGTCAACAACCTGCTGCGCCTCAGCAAGGGCCGGATGATGGGGGTGGACTTCAATCGCAACCGCACCTGGGTGGGCTCTTCCCTGGCTTTCCACCGCCTGGACGAGGCCTTCTGATGCCGGAGGGTTCCCCACAGTCTTTTTTCCGGGCGGAAGTGCCGCCCCGGCCGCTTTCCCCTTCCATCATCGATCGTATCGCTTTTTCCAGCGACCTGATGCTGGGGGCCTTCAACGCCATTCAGGTTTGTCTGAAGCTGCGCCCGGATGAGCACATCACCCTGCTGGCCGGGGAGGAATGTATGGAGGTGGCCGCCGCCCTGGTAAATCAGGTCAAGGAAGTGGGCGCCTCATTTTCCCTGATTACCCTGGAGAGCTGCTGTGCCCGGCCCTGCAAGGCCCTGCCGCCGGCTCTCTTCACCTTTCTGAGACGCTCCCAGGTCAGTATTTTTGCCGCCGCGGCCCTTCCCGGCGAACTGCCCATGCGCATGCAGCTAACCCGCTTCGTCAACGAACACGGTCTTCGCCACGCCCACATGGTCAACATCACCCCGCAAATTATGAAGGAAGGGATGCAGGCCGACTTTTTTGAGGTGGACGCCCTGAGCACCCGGCTCATCGAGCGGGCCCGCCGGGCCACCTATCTGCGGGCCACCTCCTCCGGGGGCAGCGAGCTGTCGGTTTCCTTCTCGCCCTCCCTGAAGTGGGTTAAAACCAGCGGGATGATCACCCTGGAGAAATGGGGAAACCTGCCCGGCGGGGAAATCTTCACCTCCCCGGAGCGGGTGGACGGATTGTTTGTGGTGGATGGGGTGGTTGGTGATTTCCTGTGCAGCAAATACGGAGACTTAAAGAACACCCCCCTGTTTATCGAAATTGAGGACAGCCGCATCCGCAAGGTGGATTGCCACGACAAGCTGCTCCTCAAGGATTTTCTGGAATACATCCGCAGCGACGAAAACAGCGATCGCGCCGGAGAGTTCGCCATCGGAACCAATCTGGCGGTAACCCGCATCATCGGCAATATCCTTCAGGACGAAAAGATTCCCGGGGTCCACATCGCCTTTGGCAACCCTTATCCCGAGCACACCGGGGCGAATTGGCGCTCTTCCACCCACATCGATTGCGTGGGTCGGGATTTCGATATCTGGTTCGAGGAGGAGCAGATTATGCGGAGCGGGCGGTTTTTGATATAGGATGATTGTTGGGTTACGCTGCGCTAACCCAACAATCATTTTTGGGCTTTTCCGGGTGATTGTTGGGTTACGCTGCGCTAACCCAACCTACATTTCTTGCCCACTCAGACGACGTAGGTCGGGTTGCGTAGTTCAACCCGACACATTGGCTCAACACTATAGCTTTATTCTCCCCCGATACGACTTTCAAAAGTCACTTCCGAATTCCCCCAATTGTTCGGTAAGATCCCTTGATCAATAAAGTATTTCAAACTTGAGTACGGCCAGTCTGTCGCTTTCTCTACATAACCGTGCTTTACCGGATTATAATGGATATAATCTATATGACGATTGTAATCTACCTGATCCCGAATCTGATGTTCCCAAAATCTTTGTTGCCAAACAGCCTTCTGGCCCTTCCTGATCCGGGCAGGATTTGGAATTCCATGCCATTTTTTGTGACACTTCTTTGTGAATCCTGACTTGATCAACCTCCAGCGGGTTGAATAGTCTGCATCCCGAGGGGGGAGCGTCCAAATACAATGTAAATGGTCCGGTAAAATTACAATTGCATCTACCTGAAATGGGCGTCGCTTCATGACGCCTTGGAAAACGTTTCTCAACAGGTTGATTTCTTCGATTTCAGCAAAAACTGGCTGACGGTTCTCAGTCACCACGGTAAAGAAGAAGGAACCTCCGGGTGTATAAAGACGGCGATATTCCATAAGCAAGGAAATATTATTGTTGGGTTACGCTGCGCTAACCCAACCTACAATTTTGGGCTTTTCCGGATGATTGTTGGGTTACGCTGCGCTAACCCAACCTACAATTTTGGGCTTTTCCGGGTGATTGTTGGGTTACGCTGCGCTAACCCAACCTACATTTTTGGGCTTTTCCGGGTGATTGTTGGGTTACGCTGCGCTAACCCAACCTACATTTCTTGCCCACTCAGAACTGCAAAACCTCAACCCGGCTGCCGGCGGGATGCAGTGCCCCGGCTTTCAGCCAGAAGAAACCGTCCGCACCGGTGAGGCTGGTGAGCATGTGCGATCCCTGTTTGGCCAGCGGGGTGGCCAGCCAACCCTCCGGAGAACCCTCCAGGACCACCCGAAACAACTGATCCCGGGAGAGTTTGTTTTCCACCGCCTCGCTCAGAACAGCAGGATGGCTTTGACGGCTAAACTCCCCGCCCTGCATGGCCCGCAAGGCCGGAGCAATATAGAACAGGAAACACATGTAGGCGGAAACGGGATTCCCGGGCAGGCCAAAGAGGAGCTGGGGACCACGGCGGGCCAGAAAAAGCGGCTTTCCCGGACGCTGGCGCACCCGCCAAAAAAGGGTTTCGAATCCCACTTGCGCCGCCGCTTCCTTGACGTGGTCGTGGGGACCCACCGAAACGCCGCCGCTGCAGATGATCAGGTCGGTAAGTTGGGCAGCGGTGCGAATAGCTGCCACGGTTTCCCCAGGATTATCCCCTACCCTGATGCGCGGCAGGCATAGCGCCCCATTTTCCCCTAACAATCCTTCCAGCATGGGTCCGTTGGCATCGCGGATTTGTCCGTTAGCCGGGGTTTCCCGGTGATGAACCAGTTCCCGTCCGGTGAGGATCAGCGCGGCTTTGGGGCGACGCAGCACCGGCACCTCAATAACCCCCTGAGCTGCCAGCAAAGCCTGGTGTCGGGCATCCAGGCGGCAGCCTTCTTCCAGCAGCGCCGCGCCGGACTCAAATTCCTCGCCGCAGCGGCGCAAATGGGCCCCGGCCGCCACCGGGGCGGAGACCATCAGAAATTCGTCCGCTACGGTAACCGCCTCCTGAGGAACCACCGCATCGGCGCCCTCACAGAGAACCGCACCGGTATTGATGCGCATGGCTTCTCCCGCCTTTATGGCCGCGGAGAAAGGCGCGCCGGCGGCGCTTTCCCCCACCAGAGCCAGTTTAACGGGGCGGTCCGCCGCGGCCGCCACATCTTCGGAGCGCAGGGCATACCCGTCCATAGCGCTGTTGGTAAATGCCGGAGACGGCTCCCGGGCCAAAATTCGCTCTGCCAAAAAACGCCCCCCGCTTTGCTCCAGGGGCACGTTTTCCGGAGAGAGGGTGGTGAGGTTATCTGCCAGAATGGCCAATGCTTCGGAAATGGAGATCATTGAGAATCCTCCCGGGTGGGAACCTTTCCGCGCAGGCTTCGCAGCAGGCCGTAAAAACTAATGGCCAGCCAGAACACTTCGATAATCGCTGCGGACAGGTTGAAGTCGAAGAACAGGGAAAAGAGGATAAAAGCGGCCCCCAGACCGTTGAGAACCGAATACAGCGGCTGCCCGGCGTGCAGGCGCCCGCTTTGCAGCATCCAATAGGCGGCAATCAACAGGGCAACCCCGATATTGCCGGGGATGTCGTACCAGGCGTAATTCATGAGGAGAAAATCAGGACCAGTCCGCTGATCACCAAAATGGTGTAAACCAGCTTATTGAACTTTCCGGGGGTCATGCGGCGGTTAACGATCCCCCCCAGGAAAATCCCGGTTGCCAGAGTGGGTAGGGCGATCAGATACAGCCAGCCGACTTTGCTGGTCCACATGCCCGAAGCGCCCTGTTCCAGGGCGATCATCAGCCCGGTGGGAAAAAAGAAACCCTGCATGGTGGCCCGGAAATGGCCGGGAGACCAACGCCGCATCTGGCCGTAAATAACCACCGGCGGCCCGGAAATGGCAGTAGCCCCGCCCAGCAGTCCCGCCACGAAGCCGAAGAGATATGTGGTTTTGCCGCCCGGTAGATGGGGGAGAACGGGGCGGCGCAGGTTATACAGCCCGAATCCGGCCACCACCAACCCAACCATGATCTTCAGGTAGGATTCCGGCATAAAGCGGAGCATCATGGCCCCGGGCAGAATGCCCAGCATGGCCGCGCCGATCAACTTTGCCGCCGCGCTAAAGCGCACCGATTTCCAGTTGAAGGCCAGGATGGTTCCGGCGATGGTGAGGCCCACCAGAACCACCAACGGCATGGCGGTTTCCGTGCCCAGCAGGAGGGTCAGGGGCGGAACGCTCACCAGCGCATCCCCGAATCCCACCGCCGAGCGCAGAAAGGAA
This sequence comes from Calditrichota bacterium, assembly GCA_020434205.1. Lineage (GTDB taxonomy): Bacteria > Calditrichota > Calditrichia > RBG-13-44-9 > J075 > JAGRBF01. The sequence goes on from JAGRBF010000045.1 coordinate 13,533, forward strand.
GCACTTAAGATAATCAGAATGGTCACCAGCACCGGGGTCTCAGGCATCAATCGTTTTCCTCATGCCGGAAGGAGGGACCGGGCCGGCCTTGGCACCGCGCATCAGGACTCCTGCAGGGTTTCCATCACATAAGTAAAAATCAACGGTGCGACGATGGTGGCATCCGATTCGATAATAAAACGCGGGGTATCCACCGCAAGTTTTCCCCAGGTGATTTTTTCGTTGGGCACCGCCCCGGAGTAAGACCCGTAGCTGGTGGTGGAATCGCTGATCTGGCAGAAATAGGCCCACAGCCGGGTATCGGCCAGCTCCATATCCTGGATGAGCATGGGCACCACGCAAATCGGGAAGTCCCCGGCGATGCCGCCGCCAATCTGGAAAAAGCCGATGGGGGTTTGGGGGCTTTCCGCCTGATACCAGTCGGCCAGCATCATCATGTATTCGATGCCGCTGCGAACGGTGCTAACGTTTTTGATGTGCCCGCGCAGGCAGTGGGAGGCATAGATGTTGCCCAGGGTGGAATCCTCCCAGCCGGGGACGATAATGGGCAGATTTTTTTCGCAGGCAGCCACCAGCCAACTGTCTTTGGGATCGATCTGATGAAAGGGCTCCAGCACCCCGGAGCGGATCACCTGGTAGAAAAATTCGTGCGGCAGGTAGCGCTCTCCGGCGCGGTCGGCATCCTGCCAGACCTTCAGCATGTGATCCTCCAGGCGGCGCACCGCTTCGGCTTCCGGAATACAGGTATCCGTTACCCGGTTGAAATGCTGATCCAGCAGTTTCACCTCATCTTCCGGGGTCAGATCGCGATAATGGGGAATGCGCAGATAATGGTCGTGGGCCACCAGATTAAAGAGGTCCTCCTCCAGGTTGGCCCCGGTGCAGCTGACGGCGTGGACCAGGTCGCGGCGGATCATTTCCGCGAAGGAAAGCCCCAGCTCCGCGGTGCTCATGGCTCCGGCCAGGGTTACCATCATTTTGCCGCCGTTTTGCAGAAAGGTGCAATAGCCTTCGGCCGCGTCAATCAGGGCGGCGCTGTTAAAATGGCGATAGTGGTGTTTCATAAATGCGGATAACATTTTGTCCTTCATTTTTTCCTCGACAGTGAACTCTCCCCGGTCTGCGTTCCGGAGGATGGTAAACATGAATCCGGTTGAGAAGGAACCCCGACCGGCTATTGATTTTTTTAATATTCCTTCGTACTGTTAAACGCTTTCCCGATCCCAAAAAACGGATACCCCGATGGCCCGTTACGTTCTGCACAACTCGCTTGGTTTTCTGCTGAGCACCGCTAACCGCAGCCTCATCAACCGCTTGAATCGTGAATTTCTGGCGGCCGGCATGGATGTTACCGCCGAACATTGGGCGGTTCTGAACGAACTCTGGCGGGCGGACGGCCTCTCCCAGCAGGTGATAGCCGACCGCATGGGCAAAAACAAGGTCAGCGTCACCAAAATTATCGACGCCATGGAAAAACGGGCTCTGGTAAAGCGGGTAGACGATGAAGAAGACCGCCGCCGCAAGCGCATTTACCTCACCCCTTCCGGCCGGGAAATGCAGGACGCCCTCAGTCCCCTGGTTTCCCATGTAACCGAGGACGCCCAGACCGGGCTGAGCGATTCGGAACTGGCCACTCTCAAAACCCTCCTGCGACAACTGGTCCGCAACCTGGAACCCTAGGGCAATAACCCGGGATGCGGGAAGGCGACGACCGTTCCTACCGGGATGCCGTTGGCGTTACGATCTCGATCCGGCGAATCCGCACCGGTTTGATGGGATGGTCGGCCTGAGCGGGGCGTTTGTTTTTATAGGTCGGGGTGGTGGCAATTTCATCCACCACTTCCATACCCTTGGTCACCCTTCCGAAAACGGTATACTGGCGATCCAGGTTAAAATTATCGCCATGCATGATAAAAAACTGGCTGCCGGCGCCCACCCGGGGATCGCCCACCCGCGCGGTAGACAACACCCCGCGCTCATGGCGAATATCGTTGAACTCGTGGGGGATCATCACCGAAGGACCGCCGCGGCCGTCGTCATCCGGATTATCGTCCCGGGAATTGGGATCTCCACCCTGGATCATAAAACCGGGAATAACCCGGTGGAACTGGGTGTTGTTGTAAAATCCGGATTCCGCCCGGGCAATAAAGGACAGGCAGTGCAGGGGCGCTTTATCGGGATAAAGTTCCACATCGATTTCGCCCATGGTGGTCATAATTTTGGCGCTTACGCCGGAGAGTTTCTGGGAGAGCGTTTCGATTTTGCCAAAATCCCGTTTAAGGCGGGCAAAATCGTCCTGAAGTCGTTTGTTCTGAACCAGAAGGGTATCCAACTGGGTTTGAAGGGTTTGGTTCTGCCGGGTCAGTTCCTCGACCTTGCCGCTGTTGCAGCCCACCAGGAACATCACCAGGCCCGCCCAAATTAGCCCGCGCATCACATACATACCGTTACCTTTCCTTGCCAAAAAAACGTTAAGAAGGATTTCCATTTCACAACTTCAACTGCCCGGGGCAGATCCGCTAAAGATAGCACATTATGAGGGTGAAAATCAATCGGTTAGCAGATCGGGAGGATATTCGGCTGCGCCCTAAGCCGGGGTCAGCTTGAGGGGGCCGGGCTGGCTGCTGAGCAGGTGCTTTTCGTTGCGGGTGATAATTTCCTCCGCCAGGGCCAGATAGGCCTGGGCGCCGCTGGACTTGATGTCCATCATGGCCACCGGTTTGGCCTCGAAGGCGGCGTAGCCGATGGCGGTATTTTTGGGGATAACCGTATCGAAGAGGTAGGAGCGGAACACCTTGCGGGCCTGGAACAGGGCGCGGTCCGACACCCGGGTGCCCTTCTCGTAAAAATTGAGCACCACCCCCTCCACATCCAGTCCCGGATTGGCGCTTTTGCGCAGGCGCACCAGCATCTGCATCAGGCGGCGCACCGCATTAAAGGCGTACTGCCCGGCCTGCAGGGGCACCAGCACCGAGTCTGCCGCCAGAAGCGCGTTAAAGGTCAGATCGTTCAGGGAAGGGGGAGTGTCGATCAGAATATAATCATAGGGCAGGCGATTGGTGGAGCGCAGCACATCGATCTGGCGGCTCAGGCGAACCCGGTTTTTGGCCACCTCGTTAAAGCGCACCTCCCGCTCGCTGTCGCCGACCCGGGCGGGAATAACATCCAGCCGGGCGATGCTGCTGGGGCGGGCGGCTTCCATCAGGTTGGCGCTTCCGGACAGGATTTCAAAAGCCCCGAAGTCCAGATCCGCCGGGCGAATTCCCAGTCCCTGGGCAACCGCGTCGGCCGGATCGAGGTCGATAACCAGAACCTGCTTTTCGGCAATGGCCAGGCTGGCGGCCAGATTGATGGCCGTGGTGGTTTTACCCACTCCGCCTTTGGGATTGGTAATGGCAATGACCTTCAGCATAAGAGACCTTTAAGACCGGTAATACCCATTAATGATCGCTGCGACAAATTAACCAAATTTCGGCTGCTTCGCAAAAAAACCTCATTTCCCGCCCGGGTGGGGCTGAAAAGATATCCTGGTATTTCCGCAGTCTTGCAAAATTGTCGCGCCGTCGAAAGCCGGAGACTGGATCCCGGGTCCAACCCGGAATGACAAATCGCTTTATAGCTAAACACAAGCAGGTTTAATTGAAACGGAACGGATGCAACCCTTCATGGGAATGAACAAGCCGCTGCCGGCTTAACCCTGCACTTATATTTGTCGTCAGAAAAGTGGGGACAGTTGAGCTGATTTTTGGAAGACTGATGTTGCGGCGCCGGGATTCGGTAGTCAATTGTGAGGTATCTTGTTACTGATCGAAAAAGTGTTCCTTCAGGATCTGTTCCAGTGCCTCGGCGGTCAGCGGCTTGTTTAAGAAGCCGGTAATTTGGTTAATTTTTTGGGCATTATCCCGATCTTCGGGATTCAGGGAGGTGGTAAGCATGACAATAATCACCTTACCTTGTCGTTCCACGTCCAGGGTTTTATACGCTTCCAGAAACTCCCAGCCGTTCATTGCCGGCATGTTGATATCAAGAAAAATGAGATCCGGATGAGGGTGTTGGCCATCGACCTCGGTGTTCAAAAACGCCAGGGCCATTTCGCCGCTCTCAACGCTAACCACCTGCTCAGCGCAGTCCATTTCTTCAATGACCATCTCATGCAAAAAGTTGGTCGGCGAATCGTCATCAATCAACAATATGCAGTTTAGCTTCTTCTTCACTGGAGTCACCTCGGTATGGTAAAACAGAAAGTGCTGCCTTCTTCGGGCAGCGATTCCACCCAAATTTTGCCCTCGTGAAGTTCTACAATTTTTTGACAATGGGCAAGCCCGATACCGGTGCCTTCGTATTTGCTTCTGGAATGCAAGCGCTGAAAAATAACAAAAATGCGGTCGTGGTATTTAAGGGGAATCCCGATGCCGTTGTCCTTTACAGCAAAGGTCCAGCAGGATTTTTCCCGGTTTGCCCAAATTTTGATGTGGGGTTTGGTATTCGCTTTCCTGAATTTGATGGCATTCAAAATCAGGTTTTGAAATAACAGGCGAATTTCGGTCTCATACGCCAAAATTTGGGGCAGTTCGGAAATTTCCAGCTCCGCTCCCGTTTCTTCAATCACCACTTCGAGATCGCTTTTCACTATGGCGATAATTTCCTGACAGTCGACCGGCTTCAGTTCCTGACCCCGCCCGATTCGGCTGTAGTCCAGCAATCCTTTGATGAGCTGGCTCATCCGGGTGGCGGAGTCCGTGATAAATTCGATACTCTTCTGCCCCTTGCCATCAAATTTATCCCCGTATTGCCGGCGCAACAAGTCGGTGAAACTGGTAATGGTTCGCAGGGGCTCCTGAAGGTCGTGCGAAGCAATGTAGGCAAACTGGCTCAGTTCCCGGTTCGCCTGTTCCAGCCTTTTATTGGCGCTGATCAGTTTCTCCCGGGCCTTTTTGCGCCCGGTAATATCCTCGTAGGTTCCCAACACGCCGACAATATTGCCTTCCGCGTCCTTGAGGGGAATTTTGTTGGTTTGCAGCCAGATTTCCCGACCATCGGATATTTTTTGCCCCTCCTCGTAGTTCAACTTGGCGATGCCGCTTCGGATTACCGACTGATCATCGGCCCGGTAGCTTTCGGCAAATTTGTCCTTCCAGGGGAGATCGTAATCGCTCAATCCCGCTATTGCTTCGGCGGAGTCGAGACCGGCCACGGCTGCAAAAGCGTTATTGCATCCCAGGTAATTGCTGTTCAGATCTTTCCAGAAAACAAAGGAGGGAATGTGGTTTATCACCAGCTGGAGCATATCGGAAAGTTCCCGAATCCTGCTTTCGCTCTGCTTCCGTTCGGTTATGTTGCGGGCGGAATAAATCATCAGCGATTGCCCGGCCAGATCGATGGGTCTCCCGCTAACCTCAACATCAATGGTACTACCGTCCTTGCGGCGGTGAGTGGTCTCAAACACCACCTGTTCCTTTTTTGCAAAATGTTTCCGAAGGATTTGGGTAATTGCCCGCCCCTCTAAATTCGCCTCCCATTGCGCAACATTCATTCCCAGCAATTCACGATAAGAATATCCCAGCATACTGCAAAAGGCCTGGTTGGCTTCAACCAGATCGCCATCGGTATTCAGGATGTGCAATCCGTCGCTGGCGCTTTGCAACAACACGCGGTAGCGTTCTTCAGATTCTTTGAGGGCCGCTTCCGCCTTTTTTTGTTTGGTGACATCGTTGATGACGGAAAAGAGCAGGGGTTTTTCACTGCCCTGCACCGGGGATGAATACACTTCTACCGTGCGTATTTCGCCGTTGGCCAGGCGGTGGGGAAACAGGAAAAAATTTCGCTCCTGTTTCAAAGCCTTCATACGCTCCTCAGCAATCTGCTCGGGCGGCAGAACATTAAGGTCGTTGATATTCATGGAGCACAGGGTTTCCCGGGGGTAGCCGTAGAAATCGACCGCGGACTGGTTGGCATCCTCAATGGCGCCGGACAGGGAATCTATCAGGACCATAACGGCGTTATGCCCTCTGAACATATTGCGGAATTGTTCTTCGGTTTTTTTCGACAACTGTTCCGATGGTCCGGGAGGAGGGTTATCCTTAACCTTGTCGCCATGTTTTCTCATCATTACCTGCCTCAACGGCTAGTGTTAAACATGCCCTCAAAATCATCAACAAAGGATTTCCAAAAGATTGGCAAGGTTGGGTTT
>JAGRBF010000448.1 GCA_020434205.1 Calditrichota bacterium
TTCCCGGGTTTCCCGGGTGATGTTTGCTGTTCGCATGTTATGCTCCGTTTTACATCGTCTATTATGGTAAGTCCTGTTCGTCATCCCGGCAATCTTTAGGCCGGGATCCATCGGGACATTGGGTATGGACCCCGGCCCAAAAGCATACCGGGGTGACGGACTGGTGGCAGTAACCAGCCTACTCATAATTGACAGGCCAACGGAATCATAGCCTCATAGGATCGTTTTCAGTCTTCCAGTCCTTTGGTCCTTCCGTCCTTCCGTCCTCCGGTCCTCCGATCCTTCAGTCGCTACTACCCACTCCCAGCAATTTGTCGATGGAGAGATAGGAAACCGGATGGTAGCCGCTGCGGGCCTGCCGGTAAATTTCCAGCGCTTTTTCCTTACCCTGGGGGGTTTTGCTGAGGGCAATGTAAAGGGGCATCAGAAATTTGCGGCGCCCGATGTGGGTCAGAAAATCCCCCAGCCGCTGATCCGCTCCGTGATACTGATTTTGCACGGACATGGTCAGCCATTGGCAGGCGATCTCGGCATTTCCGGTTTTGGTGAAGGCAAAAGCTTTGTCCAGATCGGCCATTTGCTCCGGGGTAAGGCTCTGGGGCAGGCTTCTCAGAAAGTGCAGCCAGTGGTGGGTGGTCCAGTCGTTGCTGTCCAGTTGGCCGGCAGGGGTCCCGGTTTTCCAGCGTTCGATCTGATTTTCCACCAGTTTAAACTCATCCGAGGTGGGCACGGGGGCATTGTCCGGCAAACCGGCGCCGTAAATCCAATCCCGGATTTTCAGCCGTTTTTCCAGGTCCTGATCCCCGGCGATCAGATTTTTCTCCAGGTAATCCACAAATTTGGCGGTGGTCATGGTCTGGAAGGCGTGGCTTTCGAAATAGCTGGCCAGGAAGGCGTCGAATTTTTCCCGGCCCACGGTGGTTTCCAGCATGCGCAGGAACAGGCTGCCCTTGTCGTAGGCGATAGCGCTGGGGACGTCGTCCGGATCCCGTCCGCTGAGATCGATATAAAGCGGGGTGTCCTTTTCCGGGAGCTCCTGAAGGGCCTTCAACAGCGCCTGATAATCCAGAGTGGCCAGCATTTTGGCGTAGCGCGGTCCGTAAACCGTTTCCATAATGCGGTTTTCAAAGTACGAAGTGAAACCCTCGTTGAGCCAGAAGTCGTTCCAGGTGGCATTGGTTACCAGATTTCCGGACCAGGAATGGGCCAGCTCGTGGGCCACCAGCGCCACCAGGGAGCGGTCCCCGGCCAGAATGGTGGGGGTGGCGAAGGTGAGGCGGGGGTTCTCCATCCCTCCGTAAGGGAAACTGGGCGGCAGCACCAGAATATCGTAGCGATCCCAGCGATACGGTCCGTAGAGCCCTTCGGCGGCCACCAGCATTTTTTCCGTATCGGCAAATTCGAAGGCCGCTCCGGCGATCACCTGCGGTTCGGCGTAAACCCCGGTATGGGGACCGAGGGCGCGGAATTCCAGATCCCCCACTGCCAGGGCCAGCAAATACGGGGGAATGGGCTGGCGCATCTCAAAATTGTAGATGCCATTGGGAGATTTGGCGGTGGGATTGGAAGCGCTCATCACCGCCATCAATTCGGCAGGTACTTTTACCCGGGCATTGTAGGTCATGCGGATTCCCGGACTATCCTGGCAGGGAACCCAGGTGCGGGCCAGAATTGCCTGGGATTGCGAAAACAGGAAGGGGTGTTTTTTGCCGGCGGTCTGTTCGGGACTGAGCCATTGCAGGGCGGCCGCCTGGGGACTGGAGGCGTATTCGATGCTGACCATTTTGGTTTCCGGGGTAAAGTCCACCACCAGTTCCCGTCCCAGAAAAGGCTCTTCTTCTCCGAGCTTAAAGGTGGTTTGGGGGCCATTGTCCAGGGTGATTTTGCGAATCTCCAGATCCCGGGTATCGAGATAAAGTTTGGAAGCGCCCGTTTTATTCTCCAGGCGCAGGGTGGCCACTCCCGAAACGGTTTTGCCTTCAAAATCCACCGCCACATCCAGGTCCAGGTGCCGGACCACCACTTCATCCGGCCGGGAATAAGAGTGAACATCCGGGCGTTGGGAGGGGCCGGACTGACATCCGCCTGCCATAATTGCTCCTGCGATTAACAGTAAAAAGAGGAAAAGCTGCTTCTGGCCATCAAACAAATTCATTCATGCTCCTTATCAGGTCAATATCCTTTAGATTTGTTTCCTTATATTTCACGAATTGATGTAACGCCCTGAAACTGATTTACGGCGAATAACCACGAAATCGCGAAATCGCGAAAATCTTTCGACTGTATCTTTTCTAAATGCAGAACCCTCTGAGAGCAACGCGCCCTGGGGCTAAAAAGTAACGCATAGAGACCACAAAAGGCCCGAAAACTCTCCCAGGTGTATTGTGCCTGGCAAAGGCAAACACACATTTACTTCGCGATTTTGCGATTTCGCGGTCAATGAAAAGAAAGACTGCGTAACGTCGGTATCTGATGAGGGCTGCGAGGACGCTGGCCCGCGCTGGCCATCCGGTGAATCTATGGCACCCCGGGCACAATTCAAAATCAATCCCCCTTTCCCCTTTGCTTTGGGGCCTGCCGGGCTTATTTTGCGGCTCTCAAAGCGTTACCGGCCCTTTTACCGGTATCCCTCAAAAATGATCCGCCCTTTTCACATTACTTTTATAACCCGGACTTTTTTAATGCCAAAGACCGCAGCACCTGCCCCACCCATCCGGATCATCGGGATTTCCGGAAGCCTTCGCGAAGGCAGCTATACCCGTAAAATTGTGGAAATTGCCCTGGAAGGCTCCCGGGCCTTTGGGGCGCAAACCCGTCTCATCGACCTTCGGGAATACCGGATGGCATTTTACGGGGAATTCGAGAA
>JAGRBF010000449.1:0-2801 GCA_020434205.1 Calditrichota bacterium
CGGCCAATATGGGCAGCGCATATTCCCGGCGGTTGATGCGGGCATCCAGCAAACGGTTGAAATAGTGTTTGGGGGACCGGTAAAAATGTAAATTTTGGCACACAACGCTTCCCGCCACCTCACCGGCGAGGTTAATTTCCCCATCGGAACAGGCCGCTCCCCTCAAACGGGATCCGGCGGAAATGGTCAAACCGGTTGATGCCTGCCCGGTGTTGAAAACGGCCAGCGTTCCTTCAAAAAGGCTGTTTTCACTTAAATTCAGGAACGTCCCATCTTCCCGGGCACAAACCACCGCAATACTGGGAAAGGCAAGCCGGCTTGCGGAAATGGTTATCCCTTTTTGGGAAAAAAACTGGCCGGTGGCTCCCCAAAGGTGGTTCAGGAAAAGGGCCTCCGGGGAAAAGAAAATGCTTTGCCGGCATTGCAGGGAATCTCCCAGAAACAGCGGGCCCAGGGAAATCAGCTGAATATGGTCCAGGGTAAGTTTCTGGGTGAGGCGGAGGGCGCTCCGGCAAACCAGAATCGCCGGGCCGGAAATCTGGCCCCTTTGGTTTTCCAGATAATCGGGATCGACCTCAAAAACCGGAATTTTGCCGCTCCCAAGGGTATCGCCGAGGTGAAGGGTATCCCGGAAATTGCCGCTGTTAAAGCGGGGTAAATCCGCCTGAAAAAGGAGGTCCCCCCAAAATCGGAAAAGGGAGGCCGGAAATTCGCGGTTTATCGCCGGGCGCTGGTCCTCCGCGGAGGCGATAATCTCCCCGAAAATCAGACTGTCGCCGCTGTAGGGCCTGCCATCCATAATGGCGGATTTCACCCCACGCGGGCCCACGCGCACCGCGCCGATAACCCGGGTATCCCCGCAGACCACCAACTCGGACACCTCCGGCGCCAGAACCAGGGCATTGTCGAAAATAGAATCGGGCCGGGGTGCGCAAAGGCGTTCCAGGGATGGAAAACCGCCCTCCTTCGAGCCGGGGATGCAGATTTTCCGAAGCAGGCCCCAGGTAAAATGGGCCACTTCAACCGGCCGCCCCCAGGGCAGGGCTACCGGCGTGACCACAATTTCTCCCGGAGGGTTGATAGGTGGTTCCTCCCGCCAGCCATGCAGGGTTTGCAGCATAGCGCTTTCCGCATCGTAACGGGCCTGAAGGCGCTGGCCCTTTTGAACCACCCATTTGCGGTTGGCCTGCCAGCACATCAGAACCGCTCCCAGGGTGGCTGTTAGGACAGTGGTTAGCAAAAGCACGGTTATCAGCGCGGAGCCGCTTTGTGGTGAACGCCGGTAAATGAGATCCCCTCCTGTTTATCAATAGAGTTAAAAATGGCAAAAATTCCACACCTTTAATTTCAAAACAATCCGCCAGCTAACTTTTGGTTAACCCGGGCCTGTTTCTTCCGGGATCGCTTAAGAGGAGGTTTGGGGATGGTGTTTACGGAAATTTGGATGTCGGTGGCATGCGCGATGGCCGGGGCCATAACCGGCAGCTTTCTGGGTTTTCTGGTGAGCCGCATCAGCAGGGGAGAGTCGCTACTGGTGCCCCCCCGTTCCCTCTGTCCGCACTGCCGGCATGCACTGGGGATCCGGGATTTGGTGCCATTGATGAGCTTTCTCCTGCTTAGGGGGCGCTGCCGATATTGCCAAACACCTATCCCCGTTTTTTATCCGACCATAGAACTGATCGCTGCCTTGATAACGGTGGCCCTGGTCTCCCTGCCCGATCCCGCCCTGAGCCTGTGGATCTGGCCGCTGGCGATGGCCGGTCTGGCCATTTCCATCATAGATCTGCGGATTCTGATAGTTCCCGACCGGATTCTTTTGCCGTTGAGCCTGTGGGCCATTGGCGGCAATTTTTTCCTCAAACAAATCCCTCCGGAAGAAATGGTGTTCGGCGTTTTGCTGGGATTCTGGTTGCCGGACCTTATCGGAAGGTTGGCCAGGCGGGTTTTGGGTCGGGAAAGCCTCGGTTTCGGGGACGTCAAATTGGGTGCTGTGCTGGGCTTGTATACCGGCCCGTCCGGGTTTTTGCTAACCCTTTTTCTGGCATCGCTGACCGGCTTGGCGGTGGGTGTTTTTGTCCGGAAGGATGCAGACCAGCCGGGAGAGCCTCAGGTGATACCCTTTGCCCCTTTTTTGGTGAGCGCTGCTTTGATGGTAATCCTGTGGGGCGATATTCTCCGGCCTTTTATCTGGAGCCTTTAACGGCCAAACACAAGTAGATATAAAGATAAGACGCTCGCCACAAAGCTACGGAGGACACAAAGGGTTTTGGGGCCTTGGTGGTTCTCAAAAAGAACCGCGCAATATCGGGTATTGAAAATTTGTTTATGGAATTTCGGCCGGTTTTGAATCTAGTAATTAAAACCCTTTTGATCCGGCCACCCATGAAACAACTCGTGATATGCGCTTTCTTTTGGTTTTGTCCGGGTGTGCTGTGGCCCCAACAGGATGAGATCTTCAACAGTGAAATCTTCCAACACTCAATCGAACGCCTGGACTGTAAGGATCAGGATCTGCGGGATGTTTTCCGGCTGCTGGCAGCCCGCTATCAGCTTAATCTGAACGTGGATAATGCCATCGACCGCCGGGTGACCCTGCACCTGCGCAATGTCGGGCTGGAGGACGCTCTGCGATACATACTTTCGGAAAACAGGCTGACCCTGGAAAAAACAGGCGCCATTTACCGGATTACCGCCCTTCCCGATCCGCCGCCGGTGCGGCCGGATTGGCAGGTGGTTTATCGGGAGGGACGGCTATCGGCGGATTTTACCAACGCGGAAATCCACGAGGTGCTGCGCAGGGT
>JAGRBF010000449.1:2948-15571 GCA_020434205.1 Calditrichota bacterium
TTGCGGGTCCAGCGGCCTTACGATCAGCAGAATACCGGGACCGGGGCTGTCCGGATCGATATCCGCCGCGACGGCGAGGCCATCCGTCTGGAGCTTCGCAATGCCGTTCTGCAGACGGTCCTGGATCGCCTGGCGGAGGAATGGGGAATCTCTTTTGTGCTGCTGGAAGAAGCGGCCCGCCCGGTTACCGCCCGGATTCGCGAGAACTCCCTGGAAAAAGCCCTTGCCCTCCTGTTGATAGAAAACGAGTTGACCTTCCGGCAGCAGGGTGAGGTTTATTTGATTGGCCATCGCAACAATAAAATGATGGGCACTTCCCGGCTGTTTCGCCTGAAATACCTCAAGGTTGAAGGGGTTACCGAGATGTTGCCGCAGGAGCTTATCCGTCAGGGGGAGTTCAAAGCGGTGCGCGAACACAATGCCTTGCTGGTTTGCGGCCCCAGAGAGATGCTTGAGGAGGTATCGCAGATCCTTTCCCAATTGGATCGCCCCATTCCCCAGGTATTTCTGGAAGCCCTGGTGGTGGACTTCAACCGCAGCAGCGGCAGTACTTTGGGGATCGAAGCCGGCAGCACCGCCCCGGACTCCGGAGCAGGACTGCTCAATTCGCTCGGCAGTTGGATTCCCGGCCTGGATCTGGTGAGAGGTGGCAGTGACCTTAATAGGGTTATCGGCAGCCTCAACCGGCGATTCAACGGGGTGCATATCGGTCAGTTGCCTGGCGACTTCTACTTGCGGGTGAAGGCGCTGGAGCGGGAGGGCAAGGCCAATATTCGCTCTCGTCCCCAAATCGCCACCCTCAACGGCCATACCGCCGAATTGAAAATCGGGGAAACCCGCTACTTCAAACTTTTGACCGAAACCCCGATTCGTGATCCGTCTCAGCTGTATTTGCAGACTTCGGAACGGTTCCATTCCGTGGAAATCAATATTTCCCTGAAAATCACCCCCTGGGTTAGCGCCTCCGGGGAAATAACCGTGGAAATCGAGCCGGAGTTTAATACGCCCATCGATCAAAACCCTGTTGAAGGGGTGCCGCCCAATATCCGCAGCCGTTCCCTGAAATCGACGGTGCGGCTTCGCGATGGGGAAACCATTGTACTGGGCGGGTTGATTCAGGAGATGGAGGACCAATCGGTGAGCAGGGTTCCCCTTTTGGGACGGATACCGCTCCTGGGGCGCCTTTTCGCCAGTCGCAGCAGCAGTAGCGTCAAAAGCGAACTGATTATTTACGTAACCCCCAGGCTTTCCTACAGCGAAGCCTGGCTAATCCCGTAATTGCCCGGGGGAAAGCGAATTGCAATGAGCGGTATTGAGGATTATAACCGGCGTGTTGCGGAGATGGTGACCACCTTTCAAACGGCCCTGGGAATTGATCTGGGCGAGCGGAGAATTACCATGGTCCTCATTCGCAAACAACCCCGCGGTTTCCGGATAACAAAACGCTTTTCCGGGGAAATCCCCGGCAATACCGGGGACTTTACCTGGCTGGGTGAAATAATCCGGCGCGAGAAGATGGAAGCCAGCTATACCGCCCTGGCCATGCGGATTACTTCTTTTACCCAACTTATTGAAATTCCAGCGTTTGAAGACGATGGGCCCCGAGGTTGGCTGTCGCTTCACCAGGAGGAACTTTTGCCGCCCGGGATTCCGGCTCATGCCGTGGAAACCCGCTGGGAAATTGTGTCCGGTGCCCGGGAGACTAGCCAACTGCTGTGGACCTGCTTTCGCCCGGGTGCTCTTCCCAATTTGCCCATCCGCCCGGATTTGTTATTGCCTGCTCCCCAGGGCCTTTGGGGAACCTCGGGCGCCCGGGTGGATCAGGAGGTTTGGCTTCATCGGGAAAGTGAAGAACACTGGCTTTGGAAAAGGAATGAGCACGGCGTCAAAAGTCTGCAGATCCGGCCCGTTTTTTCCACGAATTCCGGGAAGGTGCAGGAAAAGGCCTTCCCGGAAGGGCATACCGCAGACGTCCAGTCTGCTTCACCGGATTGTTTGGGGGAAATGCAGACCTTCCCCCAGGCCGTTTATTGGGGAGCGACAGCCGCCGCACAATCCTGCTTCCGGGAGGCGGCCCGGCAGTGGGACTTACGCCCGGATCGGGAACAGGCCTCCCAGCTAAAATCCTTTCGGCAACAATTGACCCGGCGCGCGGCCGTTGCTGCAGGGGTCCTCTGCCTCCTCTTGACCCTTGTTGGCTTTGGGATTGAAGCATGGGTGATACACCGGAATCGTCTCACGGTCAAAAAATATCAATCCATCCTGCCGGAGCTGCGCAACAGGGACTCCCTGCTGCACCGCTGGGAGATTCTCGAGGAGGATTTACGGTTTCTGGAAAGCGTCAGTAAGCAGCCGGAGCGTTTTGCCCCGTCCCTGCTGGCGCTAAGCGAGGCCGTTCCCTCCGGCCTCTGGTTCGACGAGATCACCTTTGCAAATGACGACGGGGACGGCTACCGGATTCACCTGCAGGGAAAAGCGATTTCGCCTGATCGGGTCGCCGGCTTTCTGCGCGATGCGGAAAAAATCCCCGCCCTGAAGTCCGGCGCGTTGGAAAAGCTCCAGGCGCTTCGGACCATCACCAATTCGGGAAGACAGCCCAATCTGCCACCCGATGCGGTTGCCTTTACGATCGATTTTTATGGGCAATGATGCGGGATGGGGCGCCGGCCCGGGGATTGCCGGCGGGGTGGCAATGCTCTATTTACTCGTACTCGTCTGGCATTTGGGGACTTCCATAGTGAAACAACACAGAGAGGGGAGGGAGATGCAATCCAGAATCGATGAACTAACCGCTTTCCCGGATGCGACCGGAAAATTGGACGAAAGATTGTCCGGGCTTCAGCGGAAATCGGACAGTTTACAGGCAATGTTTCCGGTTCCGGGACGATTATCGACGGTGCTAACCCATTTGGGAGTTCTGGCAAGCCAAAGCGGGGTAAAACTGGAGCAAATGCTGCCGGGAAAAGTTCAAATGGAAAAGCGGTTTTCCAGCCAAGATCTGACCGTTAAGACACGGGGTAACTTTTTGAGTCAGATGCAATTTCTGGTGGCGCTTGGGGCCGGACAAAAGGCCTGGCGCCTGAGCTTTATGGTGCTGCGCCGTGATACCCGGCAGGAATCGCTTCTGAATGCCCAATTTGTCCTCCGCCTTTATCTGAGCGAACAGCGTTAAGCGCATGGCGAAAACGCGGGCGGGCAACAGGGTTATTCTGGGGGTATTGATGGGGGCTTCTCTGCTGATTTGGGGAAATATTCTTTGGAAGGTGATTTTGGGGAGCGGGGAGGAAGGCCGGGAGCCGGCCCCGATTGCGGTTCGGGCAGGGGCGGAAACTCCCGGTCACCAGGGTGGCGGAATGTCCCCCGCGGAATTGACCCGGAGATTCGGTGAAATGCCCAGCCCCTTTGATGTTTGGAAAAAACCAAATCCCGGTCTCTCGAAGAAACCGCCGCATCGGGATTCCGGGGGGGCAGGGTCGGGGGAGCCGAACCTGCGCATCACCGGACAACTTGAGGACGGAAAGGCAATTTGGCTGCTGTTGACCGGGGAGGAGGGAAAAACTTTTCTATGCGGGGTGGGGGATTCCCTGGGGGATTCCCGGGTGGTTAAAATCCTCAGGCACGGGGTGTGCCTTTCCCGGCGTGGCAAAGAGCGGCTTGTCTCCTTCGAAAACGTATGGTGACGGCCCGGAATCGGGAAGAAGTTTTTGTGGAGTTGGGCCTCGAAATATTTGAGATGGGAGGGAAATTTGAGCATTTTCGGCGCCGGGTGGAGAATTCCGGCCAGCCAGGTAAATCGTTTCACCCGGGATCTTGCCGTCCTGCAAGGCGCCAGAATTCCCCTGGTCGAAAGTCTGGCCTTGCTGGCGGGCAATCACAAAGGTACCCCTTTCGGAGTGGTGCTGCTCGATCTGATCCGCCGCCTGAAGGGAGGCGCGAGCCTGGCCGATGCGATGGCCTTTTACCCGGACATCTTCGATGAGGTTTACCGGAATCTGGTTCGGGTGGGGGAAATGAGCGGTCAGCTTGCAGAGGTCCTGAACCGGGCCGCCCGCCACCGCGAAAAAATGGCCAACCTCAAAAGAAAACTTCGGCAAGCCCTGACTTATCCCGCCCTGGTCCTGGCGGTGGCAATCGGCGCGGTGGTTTTTATCCTGACAGTGGTATTGCCCACTTTTACGGAAGTGTTTCGGGATTTCAGCACCACCCTGCCCCGTCCCACCCGAATTCTGATCCTGGTCAGCAATTGGTTTACCGCGCATTGGTTGCCGGTTTTGTTCTCGGGGGTGCTGGCGGTTTTTACCCTGCGAATGGCGTTTCGCTTCCGGCAAATGCGCTACTTCCGGGATTGGCTTTGGCTTACCCTGCCGCTGCTGGGGCCGTTGGTGCGGAAAAATCTGGTTGGTCAATTCTGCAAAACCCTCGGAACCCTTCTGTCCTGCCGCGTCGCCATGCTGACCGCATTGAGGTTGGCAGGCGCCAGTGTCCCTAACCTGCTACTGGGTGATTTTGTTACGGAAATGGCCCGGAAGGCTTCCCGGGGAGGGGGGCTAACCGGAATAAACGACCGGCACGGTTTAATGCCGGGAATGGTTATGCAAATGATTGCAGTCGGAGAAGAAACGGCCGATCTGCCGGCGATGCTGGAGCAAATCGGGGCCTGGTACGACGAGGAAATCGACCGGTCGATAGACCTGCTGGCCACGGTGCTGGAGCCCCTGATTATCCTGTTCCTGGGTGCGGTAATCGGGGTGATCCTGATCGCCATTTATCTGCCGCTTTTTAATATTGGCAGCGCCATCGGATAAGTCCGGGCCTTTCCAAAAGGGAGGTCCTTTGAAACTGAGTATAAAGGCCAACAAAATGCCAAAAAAAACCTGCTTGCCCCGGCTGGATCATTTCCCGCCCGTAGAAAATGGGAACCCCCAAACCGTCTTTTGGAAGTCTCAGAGCGGCTTTTCCCTGACAGAAATTCTGGTTGTGATCGTCATTATCGGGATTCTGGTGCTACTGGCCCTACCCAACCTGGAAAACGTGATCGGCAAGGCCAAACAAACCGAGGCGCGTCTTCAGTTAAAACATCTTCATACCCTGCAAAAAGCCTACTATTACGAGAACGATCGCTATTGCGATAACCTGGAACAATTGGGTTTTCAGCAGGAGAAACTGGTTGGGGAAGGGGGGAACGCCCGCTATCGCATCGAACTGGTCGAGGCCAAAGCCAATACTTTTCAGGCCCGGGCAGTGTCGGTGGTTGATGAGGACCGGGACGGTAATTATAACACCTGGGAGGTGGAAGAGAATGGCAAAATTCGCCAAATTCAAGCGGATTAGGTGGATGGCCCTGATGCTGGTGGCAGGGGGCTGGATACTGGGAACGGGATGTCACTCCCGAACAGGGAGGATCGACGTTTTTGAACGTGATTCGACCGCGGTGGCGGTCCTGCCGTTTACCACCCGGGGGCCGGGCCTGGGAGAAGGGGAGGGGCATATCTGCGCCGATCACGTGACCGCTCTGCTTTACCGCACCGGGTGGCTGAGGATTGTGGAACGGAGTTTGGTAAACGCCTCTCTGAAACAGACCGACATCAACAATCCTTACTGGCTCTCCCGGGAGGCGCTGGAGAAGCTCTGCGGTTTGCTGGGGGTTTCGCGAATTGTGCTGGGGACCCTGGAGGTTATCCCGCCCAGGCTGGATTCCAGTGGGGACAAACGCCTTTATCAGGTGACCCTGAGGATCCTGGACGGGCATAGCGGGGAGTTGCTTGCCCTGGCAAAAACCAGTGGTTCCGGGAAAAGCGGCTCGGGATACGGGTGGCAGGACCTCCTGGAAGCCGGATTTCGGGATTTGATGAACGGGTTGGGAGCTGCCCGGCCAGCCGAAGGCCATTAGCGGAACCGAATTTCCCTGCGTTACAACGGATCTTAGGCCGTGTGCAAGGCAGGTCCTATGCACATGCCTAAAAAAAGCAAAAAAAGTTTATGGAGTTTTTGAGCATTTTGCATCTATAAGAAAAGGGGTTGTTGTTCAACAAATTGCGAGGGAGGAAAATCGCATGTCTAACAATTTTGCAAAGCTGTTTCGGATCTGGCGAAGGGAGACTCCCCTGCCGGTAATGGTAAGTCTCTTTTTGCTGCTCATTCTGGCGATCAGCACGGTGGTGCGGGCCCAGGAAAGCGAGGGTGAGGGAATGTGGGGGCAGAATGGCTCGCATATTTACAATACCAACCCGGGAAATATCGGGGTTGGCAAAAGCAACCCGGCCCACAAGCTGGATGTCTCCGGTACCATCAACGGGACGGCTTTCCGCCAGGGTGGCCAGCTCCTGGGGATGTGGAAAAGAGAGGGGGGCTCGGGACCGGAGATCCCCATTTACTACAACAACGGATCGGTGGGGATCGGGACGGAGAACCCGGCCGCAAGCCTGCATATCAAACGGGGAACCGGTTTGAAAATGATCCTGGAGCAGTTTCAGGAGGGGCACCCGGTTTACTGGGAATGGCGTTTTGTTGAGGCTAACCCCTGGTCTATGGGGATCAACAGCGCCGGGGATTTTCGCCTTTCCCGCAGCGGGACTTTGAGCACCCCGGACCTGGTGATGAACCGCCAAACCGGTTCGTTGGGCCTGGGGATTGCCAACCCGGGTAATTACCGCCTGGCCGTAGACGGCAAAGTATGGGCCAAGGAATTGGTGGTGGAGGCGGAATGGGCAGACGATGTCTTCGAGGCGGATTATCCTTTGCCGGAGATCGATTCTCTGGCCGGCTACATTGCCCAGTTTGGGCACCTGCCCCGGGTACCGTCTGCCGCTGAGATCGCTGAAAAAGGGGTTTCTCTGGGAGAGATGCAGGCTACCTTGCTGCGTAAAATCGAAGAGCTTACCCTCTACGTCATTGATCTGAACCGGGAAAACCGGTTTTTGCACCAATCTTTGGATGCGCTAAAGGAAAACCTGAACTCAAATTAACCTCTCCGGCAGGGGGTGATCTCACCCTCTCCGGAAGCAAAGTTTTCTACCGCGGAGGGAGGTAGAGTGCCAGTGCCGGTTAGGACTCCACCGGGGCTGGCACAATTTTTTTAGGGCGGCTCCCGGGTGTTTTTAAAACCGCAGATTCAAATTTTTTGGCAAAGGGAGGCAGGGCACATGGTGGCAAACGAAGAACCGGGATGGGGTCGCGGGGGCCGGGAGGTCCCGGCAGACGGTAAGGACGGTCAATTACCCGGGCCGGAAAAGGAAACCTGGATCGACAGGATACCGGCAGATCTCGCCTGGCAAGAGCGAATATGTCCGATGAAGATCGGCGAAGAATGGGTGCTCGCCTGCGACGCCAACCACGACCCGCCGCACCGGTTGTATTCTCAGTTGTGCTTCCTGTTGGGGCAGGGCTTCCGTTGGAACCCGGTCTCCGGGGCCCGTCTGGAGGCATTGCTCCGAAGTGCTTATGCTCCTCTCCAGCAGGATACTCCGCAACATCCCCATTCGTTTTCGGTTGTCGACGAAGGTGACGGATATCTGGCCCAAAAGGGTGCGCATCCTGTCGATGGGGACCTCATTGTGCGGCAGGTGAATCACCTGATCAGCGAGGCCGTCAACCGCCGCGCCAGCGATATTCACCTCGAGTGTGACGACGGGCGCTTTCGGCTAAGATATCGGATAGACGGTTTTTTGCGGGAGCAGTCCGACCTGCCCTGGGAATGGCGGGAGGCTATCCTATCCCGCCTCAAAATCATGGCCGGATTGGACATCGCCGAAAAACGCCGCCCTCAGGACGGCCGCATTCGCATGCGGAGCCATCCCGGCAGTTCGGTCGATTTGCGGGTTTCCACCATGCCCACCCACATGGGGGAAAAAGCGGTTCTGCGAATTCTGGACCGCGGCACCCTTTCCCTGTCCCTGGATAACCTCGGATTCTCCCAACCCGCGCTCAAGGCCCTCAAACAAGTGCTGAGAATGCCCCATGGCATGCTGCTGGTTACCGGTCCCACCGGTAGCGGCAAAACCACGACCCTCTATGCTGCCCTGTCCGAAATAAACCAGAATCACCGCAATATCGTCACCATCGAAGATCCCATTGAATATCACCTGTCCGGCATCAATCAAACCGCCGCGAGACCGGAAATCGGCCTGGACTTTACCACCTTGCTGAGAACCGTTTTGCGGCAGGACCCGGATGTTATAATGGTTGGGGAGATCCGCGATCCGGAGACGGCGGGAATGGCGGTCCGCGCGGCGCTGACCGGCCACCTGGTGCTGAGCACCCTTCATACCAACAACGCCGCCAGCGCCATTATGCGTTTATTGGATATGAGCATCGAACCCTTTTTAGTTGCCGGGTCTCTCAGGATGGTGCTCGCCCAACGCCTGGTGCGGCGCCTGTGCCGGGAATGTCGTATTTCCCGCCCCCCTTCCGAAAAACTCCTTCAGGTTTACGACCTGCCTGAGACGCTGTGCTCCGCAACCTTTTTTGTTGGCCGGGGTTGCCCTTCCTGCGGGGGGACCGGCTACCGGGGGCGCCTGGCGTTGTTTGAGCAATTGCCGGTAACGGAGGATCTTTCCCGTCTTCTGACGGTCCCCTCTGCTTTAAACGGGTTTTATGACAGCGCTGGCCGGGTTCAACTTGCTACCATGGCGGAGCAGGGCCTGGCTGCCGCCCTTTCCGGCGAGACCTCTTTGGCCGAAATTCTGCGGGTAACCGGCGTGCCCGAAAATTTAGGCAATCACCATAACTCGCCTGAAGATTCCCGGTTATAAGGCCGATTATTAAAGGGAATTATGTTTGAAGTTGGGTGGACCCTTTCACGAATCAGGATGATCCTAAGTGACGCTGACTCAGCAAAAACGCCTCGAAGCCCTTGCCAGCTACCGGCTGGTGGGAAGCCCCCCGGAGCGGGAATACAACAACATTACCCAAATTGCCGCCCAGGTCGCCGAAGCACCTTATGCCTATTTCGCCTTAATCGATGAGCAGCAGATCTGGCTGAAATCCACAGCCGGGTTTACCTGGCTGAAACATGTGCCGGTCCCCTGGTTTTGCCAAAGGGTAATCCGGGGAAAAAAGACAGTAGAAATTCCCGATATCCGGAAGCAACGTTTCTTTCACACCCATTCCTTTGTAAGTGGGCCCAAAAAGGTAAAGTTTTATTTTGGGCTCCCATTGGTTGACGCGGATGGCTTTGTCCTGGGTAGCCTGGTCGTCATGGATAAAAAAGTCCGCCAACTTCAGCCTTTTCAGAAAAAATCGCTGAGACTGCTCGCGGAAGAAATAATTCGGCGGATGAGTGCCCGCCGCGATTCCTTTACCGAGGAGAATAGGGACCTCAAGGAATACGTCCACATCTTCAAATGTTTCAATGAGGAGAAAGACAAACTCAAAGTTGCCCTGGCCGAAAAAACCGCCATTACCGACGCTCTGAACAGGAGCGCCATTGTTTCCATAACCGATACCGTGGGCAATATCGTTAGCGCCAACGAGGTATTTTGTCGCATCTCCGGCTACTCCTCCAGCGAGTTGGTCGGGCAAAATCACCGGCTTATCAATTCCGGATTTCACCCCAAAAGCTTCTGGCGGGAGATGTGGAAAAGCCTGAAAGCCGGTAAAATCTGGCGCGCCGAAATCTGCAATCGCAGCAAAAGCGGAGAGTTATACTGGGTGGATACCACCGTCAACCCTATCCACGATGAAAATGGCAAGGTCTGTCAATACCTCTCGGTGCGCTATCTGATTACCGAGCGCAAGCGCAACGAAGCAGCGCTGAAGCGGGTAAATGACCTGCTGGAAAGGACCAATGAGGCGGCCAATATCGGCTATTGGGAATCTGAGGTTGCTTCGCGGGAGGTTATCTGGAGTGACATTACCCGCCGCATCCACGAAATGGATGAAATCCGCCCGGTGAGTGTCGAAGAGGCGCTCTCTTTTTTCAAGGAAGGCAAAAGCCGCGATGCGGTGGTTGCCAATTTTGAGGAAGCCCTTATATCCGGCCAGCCGTATGAGCTTGAGGTTCAGATCGTTACCGCCAAAGGGAAGGAACGGTGGGTGAGGCTGCTTTGTGTCCCGGAGCAGAACAAGGCCGGAGAAGTCCATCGTCTGTACGGCACTTTTCAGGATATCAACAAAAGGAAAACCGCCGAGCTGGATTTGTATGCCCAGCGCGCCAGGTTGGACCACATCATCAGCGGGACCAACGTGGGGACCTGGGAATGGAACGTTCAGACCGGGGAGACCATTTTTAACGAACGCTGGGCGGAAATTATCGGGTATACCCTGGAGGAACTGCAGCCGGTGTCCATCGAGACCTGGGGAAAATATGCCCATCCGGACGATTTGGCCCGCAGCGGAGAGGTTTTGGAAAAACACTTTCAGGGGGAAAGCGAATTCTATCATTTCGAATCCCGGATGCGCCACCGGGACGGGCATTGGGTTTGGGTGCTGGACCGGGGAAAGGTGATTTCCCGGACGGAAGACGGAAAACCCCTGTGGATGTACGGTTCCCATCTGGAAATAAGTGAAATCAAACGGATGGAAGAAGCGCTGCGCAGCAATATGCTGAAATTTCAGAGCATCTTTGAGCTTAGCCCGGTGGGAATTGCCCTGAATGATCCGGAAAGCGGGACTTTCCTCCATTTCAACGATTCCCTGTTAAAAGCCACCGGTTACACCGCGGAAGAGCTCGCCCGGTTAAATTACTGGAAACTAACCCCGCCGGAATTTGAGCAACAAACCCGTGAGATCCGCAGACAACTGTTGGAAAAAGGTCGTTACGGACCCCTGGAAAAAGAATATATCCGCAAGGACGGGACCCGTTTGCCGATA
This sequence comes from Calditrichota bacterium, assembly GCA_020434205.1. Lineage (GTDB taxonomy): Bacteria > Calditrichota > Calditrichia > RBG-13-44-9 > J075 > JAGRBF01. The sequence continues at coordinate 13,758 of JAGRBF010000449.1, forward strand.
GCCCTGAGCGGAATTTTATATACGGATCAGGATCACCAGCAGGCGGTCCTCTCGGTTATACAGGATTTCTCGGAACGCAAGAAATACGAGAATGACCTCAAGGACGCCAAGGAAATGGCGGAAAAAGCCAACCGTGCCAAGTCGGAGTTTCTGGCCAATATGAGCCACGAAATCCGCACCCCCCTTAACGGGGTCATCGGGTTTACCGATTTGCTCATGAAAACCGAGCTTTCCGAAGATCAGTATCAGTATATGATGTCGGTTTACCATTCCGCCAATTCGCTGCTGGACCTGATCAACCATATTCTGGATTTCTCCAAAATCGAGGCCGGAAAGCTGGAGCTGGTCCCCGAAAAAACCGATCTGATTCAGCTGACCCGCCAGGTAGCCGATATCGTGCGCCTGCCGGCCGAAAAGAAAAAACTGGCCATTCATCTGGAAGTGACAGAAGGGGTTCCGCGTTTCGTGCGCGGGGACGGATTGCGGTTGCGCCAGATTCTGGTAAATCTGATGGGCAATGCGGTCAAATTTACCCAGGAGGGGTCGGTTACCCTGAAAATCGACCTTACCGAACCGATTCGGGATAATCAGGCCAGCCTGGATTTCAGCGTGCGGGATACCGGGGTTGGCATTCGCCCCGAAAACCAGAAAAAGATTTTCAAAGCCTTTTCTCAGGCGGATTCTTCAACCACCAAAAAGTTTGGCGGCACGGGACTGGGCCTTACGATTTCCAACAAACTGCTGGGTTTAATGGGCAGTCGCCTGGAATTGCAGAGCGAATTGGGCAAAGGCAGCAGCTTCTCCTTTCGGGTCGGCCTCCCCGTTATGGCGGATAGCGATCCGGAGACCCAAAACGCCACCGGTGGCGAGCAGATCAGTCCGAATCTGGTGCTGGATCAGTTCCATTTTCCGGCGGTGGAGAAAGTGGATAACCTCCGGGTTCTGGTGGTGGAGGACAATCGGGTCAATATGAAGTTGATCAGGCATTACCTGAAAAATATCAATGAGAAAATTGAGCTTTTCGAAGCTGAAAACGGCCTGGAAGGTTTACATATTTACCGGGAAAATCACCCGTCCATGATCATCACCGATATCAGCATGCCGGAATTGAACGGCTATGAGTTTGCCCGCGAAATCCGCAAAATGCCGGAGGCCTTTCACGTTCCCATCATAGCCCTCACCGCCGGCGCTATCGCCGGGGAGCGGGAGCGCTGTATTAATGCCGGGATGAACGACTACCTCACCAAACCTGTTCTGCAGAAAACCCTCAAGGATATGATGCAGAAATGGCTCCCTCTGGACTCCCGGAACAGCTCTTAGGGGGGGCTCCGGATAGTTCTATTCTCCTTTCTTGTTCTTTTTTCCCCAATAGCTTACCTTTTGGAAATCGTTTTCGTAAACCGCCCATCCGCGGCCGCGAAGGAGAGATCCACTTAACAAGACCTCATCATGAAAAGAACACTGTTTATGGTAATTCCGCTGATGCTGATGGCCGCTGTGCCAGTCCGCCCCGGAGAGGAATCCGGCAAATTAACCCTCCCGGCTCTGTTCTCCGACCACATGGTGCTCCAGCAAAAGGCCCTGGTAACGGTTTGGGGAACCGCGGGTGTAGATCAGACCGTGGTGGTCAACGGCTCCTGGGGAGAAGGAGTGAGTTGCCAGGCCGATGGCGAAGGAAACTGGCGGGGCCAGGTAAAAACCCCCGCCTACGGAGGGCCTTATCAATTAACCGTTAGCTGTGGTGGTGAAAGCAAGACCTTCTCGGACGTTTTGATCGGCGAAGTGTGGTTGGCCTCCGGGCAGTCCAACATGGA
>JAGRBF010000046.1:0-3105 GCA_020434205.1 Calditrichota bacterium
CAAAACCGTTTTTGCAGTCCGGGTCGGTGGAGGAGGAAATGGCCGCCAGGGTCCGTCCCCAGAAATTTCCCTCCGCAAAAATGATTTTAGCCTGATTATCGGGAACCCCCTTAACGGTATATGCCCATTTACGAGCCAGTTTTACCGCGGTTTCCCCACCTTCTACCCCGGTGTTCATGGGCAGAACCTTATCATAACCGAAAAATTCGGTGACGTATTTTTCGTATTCGCCCAGAACGCTGTTGAAAAAGGCCCGGGAGGTCAGGGTGAGTTTGGAAGCCTGGTCCACCAGGGCTTTGGTGATTTTGGGATGGCAGTGGCCCTGATTAACCGCCGAATATGCGGAAAGAAAATCGATGTATTTTTTGCCTTCGACATCCCAAACCCAGGCCCCTTCCCCGCGATCGATAACAACCGGGAGGGGGTGATAATTGTGCGCGCCGTGGCGATCTTCAAGGTCTATGTAATGCTGTGAGTTCACGAAAGGGTCTCCTGTTTTGGCGTGGAACCTGGCGCTGCCCAGCACCGCGGAAAACGGCTTTCCGGCAAAGGCGTGGCATTGGGTGCACCTATCAATTTCACCAGACAACTTAGCATTGGGACCTCCCCAAGGCAATACAGAAAAAAATCTCGCAGGTTCATCATTTTCAAAGCTTTAAACAGGAAACCCGGAAGCGATATTTTCGCCCCCGGGTTTCGCAGGAAATAACGGTGTCCAGCTGGAAAAGCTTAAAGATTGATCTCTTCCATCAAACCTTTAACGGCTTTGGCGGAATTTTCCAGCATGGCTTTTTCGTCGTTGTTAAGCCCCAATTCGAAGATTTTTTCCACGCCGTTGCTGCCCAGTTTTACGGGAACGCCCATAAACATATCCTTGTACCCGTATTCACCGTTCAGATAAGCAGCGCAGGGCAGAATGCGTTTTTTGTCGCGAACAATGGATTCCACCATTTCAATGACTGCCGCAGAAGTGGCGTAGTAAGCGCTGCCGGTTTTCAACAGCCCGACGATTTCCCCGCCGCCTTTGCGGGTGCGGTCCACGATGTTATCAATGCGCTCCTGGCTCAGCAGTTCCGGCAGGGGAATGCCTCCGACCATGGTATAACGCGGCAGGGGCACCATGGTATCGCCGTGTCCACCGAGAACCAGAGCCTGGATGTCCTTAACGGATACGCCCAGTTCCAGGGCGATAAAGGAGCGGTAGCGAGCGGTATCCAGAACGCCGGCCATCCCGAATACGCGATGGGGTTCGAATCCGGAGACCTTGTAGGCGGTATAAACCATGGCATCGAGGGGGTTAGACACGATCAGCAGCATGGTATTGGGGGAGTGTTTTACCACCTGTTCGGTAACGCTCTTGACGATCTGAACATTTTTGGCCAGGAGATCGTCCCGGGACATTCCGGGCTTACGGGCCAGGCCGGCGGTAATAACCACCAGATCGGAATTGGCGGTTTCTTCGTAGCTGTTGCTGCCGGTGATCAGGCAGTCGCTGCCGATGCAGGGCATGGATTCCCACATATCCAGGGCTTTCCCCTGGGGAATGCCTTCCACGATATCGACCAGCACACATTCGTTGGCCAATTCATAATCCGCGATTCTCTGGGCGAGTGTTGCACCGACATTCCCGGCGCCGACGACCGTAATTTTCATGGACCTCTCCTTTGTGGTGTTTGAGTTTTTCAAAAATAAGTTACGCAGGGCCTTTACTTCAAGCGGATTTAAAATCAGTCCCCGGTGCCGATGGCCGCGCCGGGATCGACCCCGCTGTCCACCTGCTGATAATTAAGCTCGGAGCCGCGCATGCTGTGGGGAATCAGGTAAACCGCCAGCATTACCAGAGCGGCTACCACCACGACAGCCCGGGTTAAGGGGGTTTTGAGGCTGCGAGCACGGACGGCAAACAGGGCGGCAATAACCCAGGCCAGCCACATAATCAGGGTTTTGTTGTCGGTGAGGTCCCCGCCAAAGGGAAAGCCGGTCCAGTATTCGCCAAAGGCAAACTTCTGAACAAAGGGCCCCAGAATCATTCCCCCGAGGGTCATTCCCAGCAGGGCCAGCAGGGTAAATTTTTTGATGCCCTTCGGGGCAGCCAAAGCGGAAAGCCCGGCGCGAATTCCGAACAAGATCGCCAGGAACATCATCAAAACGTGGGGGATCAGCAAAGCAGCGGGAACGGGGTCCTTATAACGCAACACAATATCCTCCTCCCCCACTGCCGGAATGCGGGACGGGTGGACACCGGGCGGCAAGCTGATGAAATAAGCCACTTTTCCTGCGGGCGGCTGAACCGGCAGATATGCGGCCAGGCCTTCACTTTCCCGAACAAAAGGTATGGCAGTCAGAGAATCCGCGGTCTTGTAGCGCCGAAAATGCAGGATGGGCATTTCCCCGTCGCGGGCAGCGGCCGGGGGCAAGGTGACCCTCGCCGGCGAGGTGGTTTCCTGGGAACGGAGCAGACGAAAGGGGTGGACGGTATCGCCAATGGTCAGATCGCCCCGCACCGGGTAAGTGGGGCCGGTGGTCCGTTGGTAAACGACTGCGGCAAACATCAGCAGGATCGAAACGGTCCAGAGCAGGAAGGTTTTCATCGGGAAGGGCTCCCCGTTTTGCGACGTTTAAACAGCTTGCTTAAGGGAAGTGTGGTCGTAGACGATCCGCCATTGTCCGCCAATTCGTTGGAACAGAAGGGTGAAGCGTCCCTCGCTGCCGGGGCGATCCGGATACCCGAGGGCCCAACGGCCGTCGGCAATAGCCGTATCCCGGCCCAGAACCCGGATGTGCACGTCGTCGAAGGTCAACTGCCCCATTTTTTCCGCGGTATCGTAGCGATTCAGATAACGGTCCAGCGTTTCTTGCCAGCCGTAGGTTACCGACCCACCGGAGACAAATTTTAACGAATCATTTTGCCAATACCCAGCCATAAAATCTTTTACCGAGCCGCGGTTCCAATCCTCAACCTGACGGGTCAGGACCCCCATCACGGTGGTTTTGACGTCAACAGTTTCAACCCGGGAATTACCGGAACAGGCCGTCAGAAAAAACACCAGTAGGTATAAAAAAGTCGATTTTCGTTGCATTGCGTTTTGGCCCTGTTTTTAGATT
>JAGRBF010000046.1:3213-8991 GCA_020434205.1 Calditrichota bacterium
TAAGGCTTGAGAAACGGGCCCTTTTTCCGCGCCCCAAATGCCGGCTTCCCCGGCCCCATCAAAATCAGGAAGGAAACAAAACAATGGCATATTATCCGGGTCTCAGTTCCGGACCGCTCTCCGAAGACAATCTAAGCATTCTCAAGGACTTCGCCAAAACTGTGCGGGGACTTTCCATGGATGGGGTTCAGGCTGCCAATTCCGGGCATCCGGGCTTGCCGATGGGCATGGCCGATGTGGCATCCGTTCTCTGGCTGCGCCACCTGCGCTTCAATCCCGCCAATCCCCATTGGTTGGGACGGGATCGTTTTGTTTTGTCCGCCGGGCACGGCAGCATGCTGATATACAGTCTGCTTCATCTTACCGGATTCGATTTGCCGATCGATGAGCTCCGCAATTTTCGTCAATTCGGCAGCAAAACCCCCGGACATCCGGAATTTCACGAAACGGCCGGTGTTGAGATTACCACCGGTCCTCTTGGTCAGGGCGTTTCCAGCGCGGTGGGGTTTGCCATCGCCGAAACGGCCGCCGCGGCCAAATTCAACCAGCCCGGTCATCAGTTGATCGATAATCACACCTATGTTATCGCCTCCGATGGGGATTTGATGGAGGGGATTTCTCACGAAGCCTGCTCCCTGGGCGGTCACCTCAAATTGGGGAAACTGGTGGTTTTGTATGATGACAACCATATCAGCATCGACGGATCGACCGATCTCTCCTTTTCGGAAGATGTGTTGAGGCGTTTCGAAAGCTATGGGTGGCACGTTCAACGGATCGACGGCCACAATCATCAGGAAATCGATAAGGCCATTTCCCTTGCCAAAGCAGAAACCGGCAAACCCTCAATTATCGCCTGCCGGACCATCATCGGCTACGGCAGCCCCAACCGCGCCGGTACCGCCAAGGTTCACGGCGAACCGTTGGGCGAAGCCGAATTGAAGCTCAGCAAGGAAGCCCTGGGTATTCCTTTGACGCCGGATTTCTATGTTCCCGACACGGTTGCGAATTTACGTGAAGCCGTTAAAGTGCGCGGCAAGGAGTTGGAAGGCGAATGGCAAAACCGCAAACTGGCCGCCGAATCGGCTTTTCCTCAGACAGTCAAGGAGATGGATGCCTTTTTCGATCGCCGCTATCCCGCAAACTGGGAATCGGCTTTTCCCAAATTCGAGGTCGGTTCCTCGATGGCCACCCGCGCCTCTTCCGGAAAAGTGCTGGATGCCATTGTCCCGGCGGTGCCTCAAATGCTGGGCGGATCCGCGGACTTAACCGGTTCCAACAAAACCCAACCTAAGGATGGCGGGGTATATTCCCCTGCTGAGCCGGGTGGTCGTTACATGCATTACGGGGTTCGGGAGCACGGGATGGGCGCAATAATGAACGGCATGGCCCTATACGGGGGATTTGTGCCGTACGGCGGCACGTTCCTGGTGTTCTCCGATTACATGCGCGGCAGCATTCGCCTCGCTGCCCTGATGGGCCTTCCGGTGGTTTACGTGTTTACTCACGATTCCATCGGACTGGGCGAAGACGGTCCCACCCATCAGCCGGTGGAGCACCTGAGTGCTTTGCGCGCCATTCCCAATCTGCAGGTTATCCGCCCGGCGGACGCCAACGAGGTCGCCGAAGCCTGGAAAGCCGCTTTGTTGCAGAAAAACGGCCCGACGGCCCTGGCTTTGACCCGCCAGAACCTGCCCACCATGGATTGCGACACCAGCGGCCTTCACAAGGGCGCTTATGTGCTCTCAGACGATCCTAATCCGCAAGTCATCCTGATGGCCAGTGGTTCTGAGGTGGAAATCGCCCTCACCGGGGCCAAACTGCTGCGCGAAAAAGGGGTGGCGGTACGGGTGGTATCCATGCCCTGCATGGAGCTGTTCGAAAAGCAGGGTCCGGCCTACCGCGAGTCTGTTCTGCCGGCAGGCGTTTCGGCACGGGTGGCGGTTGAGGCTGGCATCGGCATGAGCTGGCATCGCTACCTGGGGAGCAAGGGGTTGATGGTCGGTATCGACAACCGGTTCGGCATTTCGGCACCCTATGAGGAAGTGTACCGGACGTTGGGGATAACCCCCGAAGGTGTTGCCCGAGCTGCGGAAAGCCTGCTTTAAAAAGGAAATTCTGGTCATGAAAAAGCCCGGAACGAAAAAATCGTTCCGGGCTTTTTTTATTGCCGTTGGGCAATGCGCATTTTCCTGAGACTTATTTGGTGATGATTTTGATCCGGGTGTTGAAAGGCACCTGAGTACTCAGATCAAGATTGTTGAGCAGAGAATGTTCTTCATGGCGTTCCTGGGGGACTTTCATATCCAGCAGAACATTTTCGAAACTGGCGGTGCGCTTAACAGTCATCACTTTGACCCGTTCCGGGAGGACATTGATTTTGGCGGCATCGGTCAGTCGGTTGAACTGCCCCATGCTGCCGACCATTGCCGCCTGATAGGCCGGAAAATCGGCCTGGGTGCTGTAACCGTGGAAAACCACCACCTTCCCGTCAAATTCGATGAAATAGGATTGAACCCTCAGGGCTCCCTGCTGGGAGGCGATATCGGTGAGCAGTTTAACGGCCTGAAAACCGCTAACCCGCGTCGGGCTGTTCTCCAGAACAGTGGCCCCTTCCTGACTACCAAAGGCACTTGCCGCAGCAGCAGCGGTGGCTTCTTTGCTCAGGGTAAATACCATGGCCGCTTTGTCATCCGGGCTTCCCATTTGGACCTGGGAAGGGGTATTGATCACCTTCCAGTTGGCGGGGACCGGGAAATAGAATTTCATATCGGGATGGTAGAATACACCGGCTTCGACATAACCATGTTTAGGATCGTCGCCAAAAATAATCCCGTCGATAAGATTCAGCCAGGCATCGCGATTAATCTTGAGATTGCTCTCGTTGATGTTGTGTTCGGCAAAGTAGGCACTGGCGCCGCTCTGAATATTCTGAATACGCTCCGAAGAAAGCGGGTGGGTGGACATCCAGCTGGGCATGGCGCCGCCACCGGGATTCATCCGCTCCAGCACCACAAAGAAGTTAGACATTTCCATGGCATCATAGCCGATTTTGGTAGAGTACTCGATACCCAGACCGTCCGACTCCCGCTCGGCGTCCCGTCCCATCTTCAGGAAAGCCAGTTGCAAACCGGAAGAGGCGAGTCCTGCAAATTGGGCAAAGGTTTCTGAGAACACCATTCCCAATCCCAATCCCAACTGGGCGATTTGTTGTTTGGACATCTGCTTGGCGCTGTGGCGGGCGGTAACGTGCCCGATCTCGTGACCCAGTACCCCGGCGAATTCCGCTTCGCTGTTCAGGTAAGCCATGATGCCCCGGGTGATGTAGACATAACCGCCGGGTACCGCAAAAGCGTTGATAACCGGGGAATCCAGAACCCGGAAATGAAATTCCAGATCGGGGCGATGGGAAACTGCGGCCATTTCGTTGCCCATTTTTTCCACATAGGTTTGCAACTTGGGATCGTTATACATCCCGTAGGTGGAGACTACTTCGGGGTCGTATTCCGCGCCCATGGCAATTTCCTGCTGCTCGGAAACCAGCATCAGTTCGCGCTTGCCGGTAACCGGGTTCACGGCGCACTGCCAGATTAGTAAAACGGTAAGGGAGAGGGTTAATGCAAAATAAGTTCGCTTAAAGCGGATCAGGTGCTTCATGGTTTCTCCGGATTGTTCTGTAAACAGGGTCTTGTGCGGGAAACTTATGGGATTTCGGGGGAAAAAACAATGCAAAGGTGGGAAAGAAAAGCCGCTTAGGACCTCAGCCGCCCAGTTCCTTGAGGATGGCTTCCAGGCGGGCGACCCGCTCCTCAAGGTCTTCGATCCGCTGCCGGAGCTCCCCGGATTCTTCCGGGGCGGCCCCCGGGGAAACGCTGGGCTGGGTTTCCGGATAATAAGCGGCGGCCTCTTCTACATCACCGGCCAGGAGGTGCAGGACGCGCTGCTCTTTCTGGCCGGGAACCCGTTCCAGGAAGGTTACCAGAGGTGCGGGAATTCTCCCGGCGGCAGCCAGGTCCTCCACCACCCGCAGGGTTTCGCCGAGGTCTTCGAAGGTGACCATTCGCTCGCTACGCCCCCTCAGCTCTCCGATAGTTTGGGGGCCCCGCAGGCACAGCAGGGTAATTACCGCCTGCTCCTGGCGGTTCAGGTGCAGCGCTTCCCGAAATCGGTGGATGTATTTTTTAGTTCGACTGCCGGTTTGCACCACCACCTTGGCCAGATCTTTGGCGCGGAGACCATCCAGAGCGCTGAGAACCTCTTCATCCGAATATTCGACCACCGGATGCCGGTTGCTTTTCTGATTGCAGGCCACCCGCACCGCATTTACCGTCATGGGATAGTATTCCGGAGTGGTCATCTCCTTCTCGGAGAGGGCCCCCAAAACGCGTATCTCAACGGAAGACAAGATGGGTAAGGCGGCCATAGGCTATTCCTCTACGGTGGCGTATTCCGGAAAAAAGGACTGCACCGTTTGGCGGAGGAAGCGCGGCAGAACCAGTTTTCGCGTTAAAAGAATATTTTTGGGATCCCGCAGGTGGGCCAGCATCTCATAGTATTTTTCTTCACCGTGTTCCTGAACCACCTGTTCCTTGCGCTCCGGCTGATTAAAGTGGTAGAGCATACTGATGGGATCTGCTTCCGGGTGATACTGGGTTCCGATAAACTGATCGGAGACCCGCACTGCCATCAGGGCCTTTTCCAATTCCGGGAGAATCCGCATTTTCTCTTTGGAGAGAATGGCGGCCCCCAATTCATCCAGGCGTTGATAATTGGGTTCGATCACCTCATACTGGCGAAAATCCGCCACGTAATAGGTTTCGGGCAGGGGACTTAACAGAAAATCGCGATCCGCATCGTCGGTTTTGACAATCGGCAGGATCCCGAAGGACTGGTTGCGCCGTTTCTGAATGGTGGCGAAATCGAAAAAGCGGGCCATCATCTGAAAAGAATGGCAGATAAAAAAGACGTGCTTAAAACGCCCGTCCCCGTGAGTGGGGCCGTTCTGGTTATGGGACCAAATGCGTTCAATCAACTCAAAATAGCGGGCTTCCCATCGTTTTCCCTCCCCATCGAAAGGGCTGCCGGGTCCGCCGGAGGAAATATAAATATCAAAGTCCTCGTAGCGGGGGATTTCTTCCCGGTAGCGGGTTTCGAAAACCTTGTAGGTCACTTCCACGTCCTCAAACTCCCGATCACAGCTTCGGATGAGGTCCTTAATACAGCGCATCCCCTGGTTGGGTTCGTTGTTGTAAAGGTCGATTATGGCAACTCTAACTTTTGGCACAGACATCACACACACCTGTTAAATTCAATGTTTGTTACGGATAACTCTCTTTCCTTAGAGAATCTTTTACTTCTACTATCGGACTTCCGTGAGAAGTGTTCATTGTCCGATTATTTTTTCCCGGAAGTCTTGACGGAGCGCAAAAGCGGGGTTCTTAAAAACTATCGTCTAAAATCCGCTTAAGAGATGGCCTAAAATACACAACCGGATGTTTTTTACCAATCCGTTTTTAGGGAGTTTCATTTATTTGCCCGGGAGCGTCAACCTATGCCCGGGTATAACGTATGCCGGCAAACAGGCCTAATTTTAGCCCGTTTCCGGTGATGTTTGTTTGGATGGCCTTTAAATGTTTGCTATTTTGGGCAAAAAGCAGGAGCTGTTATGAAATACGGTACTTTTGTCGGGGAAATGAACAGCGATCGACAGATCGAAATTCCTCAGGCCGTTCGCCAGAAACTGATGTTGGAACCCGGCGATATGGTTGAAGTGAGCATCAA
>JAGRBF010000046.1:9124-9279 GCA_020434205.1 Calditrichota bacterium
GACGAAAGCGCCTGGATTGCCATTGTAGACCCGGAGAATTCCCATCACCAGGCCATGCGGGAGCGCTTTGAGCGTTCTCTGCGGGAAGGCGACACCCTGTTTACCCACAACGTGGCCATGGGATTGGCCCTGGAATCCATTCGCCAGAAAATGGG
>JAGRBF010000450.1 GCA_020434205.1 Calditrichota bacterium
CTGGCGGTGATGCTGTATGAAGTGAGTATGGAAGAGGCGGTGTCCCCGGAAATTCTGGGTCATCTGACCCCCCATCTTTCGGCGCTGCTGCTGCTCAGCGACGGTAATTTCGAGCGCATGGATGCCGAAAACCAGGAGTTGGTGGACAGCCTGGTGCGGCGGATGGACAAGATCCCCCTGGTGGTCGGGGTGCGCTGCAAGGACAACAACCTTCCCAGGGTGCGGGAGGACATCTTTCGCCGGGGTATGTACCTGTCGGAAAAAGGGCGCTTGTTTTTCTGGAACCCGGAAGTCCGCAAATCCCAGACCCATCTGCTGACCCATCTGTGGAGTATTTTACAGCATTCCACCATTCTGCCATCGGAGATGGAAGAGGCTTAATTTTTTTCCATCAGGGCGTTGATCTCATCGTCCGGAACCAGGTTGTAGCGTTCCCCGGGGTTGGTGAGTTCCAGCTTGAGGACCCCGCGCGGACATACCGCGGCGCAAACCCCGCATCCCACGCAACTGGCCCGTATGATATTCTGCCCGCGCTGCGCGTACCAGCGCACATCGATTCCCATTTCGCAATAGGTCGAACAATTGCCGCAGGAAATACACTGGCTTCCGTTGGTGGTGATGACGAAGCGGCTTTTGAATTTCTGAACGATTCCCATATAAGCCGCCAGGGGACAGCCGAAGCGGCACCACACCCGATTGCCCATCAGGGGGTAAAAGCCGGTGCCGATAACCCCGGCAAAAGCGGAGCCGATCCAGAAGGAATAGGCCTGATTAACCCGCCAGGTGTAATCCCCGAAAATGGCGCCCTCCGAGAGGTAATTGACCACCTGCATAACCGTCATGACCACCGCAAAAACCAGCACGCTGTAGATCAGGCCGCGTTCCACCCGCCAGGCGTTCAGGGATTTGTCGGACAACTGGCGGAAAGGATCTCCCAGGGTTTCGGCCAGACCCCCGCAACCGCAGACCCAGGAGCAGTACCAGCGTTTGCCGTAAAAATAAGTGAAGACCGGCACCAGGATCAGCGAGAGCACAATTCCCCAGAAAAGCATGAACCATCCCAGATTACCCCCGGCGATAAGGCTGTTGAGATTCCAGTCGGTAAAAAAAGTGTAATTGAGGGGCCAGGCATTTTTGAAATCCATGCTGGGTTTGTTGAGACGCTCCAGCAGGCTGGGGATCAGGAAGGCGAAGGCCAGCTGAAAGAAAATTACCGATGCGGTGCGGACCAGGTGATAATTGCTGTGCCGGTATTTGATAAACATGCGAATCCCCATCACCGAAACGGCCAGGGTATAGAGGAATCCGTACATAAACCAGCGGTCGGCGGGGCGGTTGCGCAACCATTCGCTGACCGGATCTACCAGGGCGATGGACTGCACCAGATATTGGGGAAACCAGTAGAGGACGATGTAAAAGCCGATCAGATACCCACCCAGAAGAATACCGGTGATTCCGCGCATCATGGCGCTGTCGAAAAAGATGCCGTCGTGTTTGATGCCCGGTTTGCGGTGTAACCCGGTGAGGATATAGAGCAAGGCCCCGGCTACCGCCAGCACCACGCTGAAGAAAAACCAGTTGAGGGCCTGTTCCCGGATGGAGCCGGACAGGGCGGTTTTCAGGATCCAGAAGCGGTATTCGCCCATCTGGTAATCCTGAATGCTGTGGTCCGGATTGAGCAGACGGTTGATATTGTCGATCAGGATAAATTTGTTGTCAAAGGTTTGGTTGACAACAGGGGAGAGGCGCTGGCGGATTTCCGCATCGGGGATATGGGCGGAAAGTTGTTCGGCAATTTCCGGGGTAATGCGAAATTGATCCTGAAAGTTGCTGAAGGTAAAAAGCCCCAGACCGATCAGAAAAAGGACCAGGCCGGCAACCTTGAGGAGGTTGAGGTAGACGGGAGTGGGGTGAAAGCCGGGTGTGTGTTTAGACATATCTTGAATTCCTTGTTGTGGCGGCCACGGGAGTTCTCAGGCAAAAAAACGCTGGAGAAAACGCCGTTTGGGTTCCGGTACGCTGGCCTGGTATTGTTGATTAAAGGCGGCGATGATGTCGCGCTGGTAGGATCTGAAAAACTCGGGGTCGAAATTGGCGGCATTGAGGTCCGACAGGACCGACTCAACGGGGCGTCGCCCCTTTATCCAGCCCTCGCAGACCGGGTGCTTCATGCGCATGCCGAAAAAATTCATGCCCGTGACGGCGCGATCCGCCTGGTCGAACACCAGGCGCGCCGCAATTTTGCCGCCCGGATGCTCCCAGTAAAAATGCTCTTCGCCGCTACGCGGCTTATTGGCCACAAAACCGTAGGTCTGATACTCAATGTCCATAAATTTGGCGGAGTTGAACCAGATCCCGCGCTGGTAGGCGGTGCGATCCCCGCACAGGGTTTTGGCCAGGGCGTAGCCCTGCATGCGGCCGGTGTACCACAGTTGCTCGACCCGATTTCGGGCGTCGCCCGGAACCTCGATTTCCGCACAATCCCCACAGGAAAAAACGTCCGGGATTTGGGTTTCGAGATAATCATTTACCAGAATGCCCCGGCCGGTGGGGACCCCGCCCGCTTTGGCGAGATCGATATTGGGGTGTACCCCGGGGGTTAGGCCCACAATCTGGCAGGGGATTTCCTCACCGGAGGCGGTTCGCACCGCCCGAACCCGTCCGGTGGGGCCTGCCAGGATCTCCGATAGCTCGGAAGAAAGCCTCAGATCTACCCCGTGCTCAAGGATGTGGCGGCTTACCAACCGGGAATCCTCCTCGGGCAGGATGTTGCTCCAGTAGGTTTTTTCCCGCACCAGGAAGGTTACCGCGATCTGCCGGGAGAGCAGCATCTCGGCCAGCTCAATGCCAATCAAACCCCCACCGACGATAACAGCCCGGCTTGCCCCCCGGGCATTTTTCTCCAGCAATTCCACATCCTGATAACTGTACAGCCCCTGAACCCCGGGCAGGTCCTGCCCCGGCCATCCGAACTTGTTGGATTTGGAGCCGGTGGCCAAAACCAGCTGACCGTAGGGAATCTTATCCCCGTTGGCCAGGGTGAGGATTTTGGCGGTGGTGTCGAGGTGGGTAACGTATCCGCGCACCAGATCGATGCGGTTTTTCTTCCAGAAATGGTCTTCGTAGGGTTTGGTATTTTGATAGGCCATGTGACCCATAAAAATGTACATCAGAGCAGTGCGGGAAAAATGATGATCCGTTTCTGCGGAAATGATGGTGATGTGGCGGTTGCTGCGTTTGCGAACATGGCGGGCAACGGTAACTCCGGCGATGCCGTTGCCGACAATGACAAGATCGGTCATAATATCCTCTCTGAAAGAACTCCGATAAAAGGCTTTCGTTTAATGTAAAAAACCTGGCGAAAATTAGCCGGTAAGATTCACAAAAATATCACGAGAAGCCCATATTTGCAAAACGGCGGTAGGAGAAGGGGGGCCGGGGGGGTTATTCGCAGGAAAGCACCGTCCCCGCCTGCCCCGTCAGGAGTTGCGGCAGTTGGGCGGCCGATCCGATGCGCACCATGACCCCGGTTCTGGCAACGCGAAAGGCATTGTCCAGCTTGGGGATCATGCCCTCGAAAATGTCCCCGGTGGATTTCAGGGCCTGATATTCGCTGACATTGAGGGTAGGGATCACCGATTTGGGGTCTTGGGCATTGCGCAGAACCCCGGGCATTTCAAAGCAGTAGATCAGGGAGAGGGGACCCCGGCCGGCCAGAGAAATGGCTACCTCGGCGGCTATGGTGTCGGCGTTGGTGTTGAGAAGTTGCCCTGCCTTGTTGTGGCTGAGCGGCGCCACCACCGGGGTGAGCTGGTGGCTGAGAAGCAGTTCCAGGAAATCCCGGTTTACCGAAGAAATGTCCCCGGCTAATCCGTAATCGATCCGGCCAACCGGTCTACGGGTCGCTTCGATCAGGTTGCCGTCCGCGCCGCTAAGGCCCAGGGCATTGCAGCCCAGCCCCTGCAAGGCAGCCACAATCTCCTTGCTGACCAGCCCCCCGTAGACCATGGTTACCACGGACATCATCTCCGGGGTGGTGATGCGCCGGCCCTCCACCAGAGTGCTTTTCACGCCCAGACGGGTGGCGATCCGGGTGGCAATTTTGCCTCCGCCGTGAATCAGAATCTTGGGCCCGGATGCCGCGGCAAAGTCGTTCAGAAAGGCCTGGCGGGCTTCGGGATCGTCAATGACCTTCCCGCCGATTTTGATGATGTTCAGCATGGCGTCAGGGTTGGAGGGTTGATCTTTTCTACTCTACACACCGTTTCAATGCACCGATAAATTGTTCGATTTCCATGGCCCCGATACTGAGGGGCGGTAAAAGCCGCAGGGTGTTGGGATCCGAGGAGCTGCCGGTAAAAATATGCTCCCGGAACAACAGGTCCTTGCGCAAGGCCGCAGCCGGTCCGTCCAGCTCGATGCCGATCATCAGGCCCGCCCCGCGCAGTTCTTTGATGGGGCCGCCGATTTCTCCGATTTCCGTCATCAGCTCAGCGCCGGTTTTGGCGGCGTGGTCGATCAGATTGTCGTCCCGCAGTACCTCCAGCACCGCCAACCCTGCCGCACAGGCGAGATGATTGCCGCCAAAAGTGGTGCCCAGCATCCCCGGCCATCCCTCGAATTTGGGGTGACTGAGCATCCCGGCCACCGGGAAACCATTGCCCATTCCCTTGGCAATCGTGATCAAATCGGCCTCAATGCCCGCCAGTTGATGGGCAAAAAAACGCCCGCTGCGACCGTAACCCGACTGCACCTCGTCGA
>JAGRBF010000047.1 GCA_020434205.1 Calditrichota bacterium
ATAAACAGACGCCGGCCTCCCTCCCGCTTCTCCCGCTTCCTAAAAGCCACCTCGATTACTCTCGAATGCGCATGCGGTATCGGCTCCCGGACGGCGTCCGCCATTCTCCCTCGTCTCCCTGCAGGGGACACTTATCGAATCAACATCATTTTGCGGGTTACAACCTGGGCCCCTACCTGCATCCGGCATAAATACACCCCGCTGGCAACCGCTTTTCCGGCGGCATCGCGACCGTCCCAGGCTACCGATTGCCAGCCGGCCGGGCGAACGTGTTCCGCATCCGCCAGAGTGGCCACCCGCTTGCCCAGAACGTCAAAAACGTCCAGGCGGATGGCGCTGCTGCGGCTCAGGAAAAAGCGGATCCGGGTTTCCGGGTTGAAGGGATTGGGGAAATTCTGTTCCAGAACAAATTCCTGCGGCAAAACCGCTGCCGCCCCGTCGTCCGAATCCCCAATGCCGGTAAGGGGATTAAACGGTTTGGACGGATCGACGATCTGGTAATAAAAGGTGTCGGTTCCCGCGCTTCCCCCGTCTGCCAGGGCCCGAAAGGTCAGTTCCCGGTAAGGCTGGGTGGACTGAGCGGCGATGGTCACCACACTATCCTCGGTGAGGGTCACAAAATCGGGGGCGTCCAGCAGCGAGAAAGTGACCGCCGGGGAGGAGGCGTCCACCCGCAGAATGTCGGTCTGCACCGAACCGTTGATGCGGAAAGAGCGCCCGGACAGGGGGGCGAATCGCGGGGCGTAAACGGTAGTGGGACCCACCTGGAATTGCACCTCCTTAAGGATGGCGCTGCCGGAACCGAAGATCCGGAATTTCCAGGTCCCGTAATCGTTGCTGGTAATATTGCCGTTAAAGTTCCAGTAAAAAAGGGCCCACCCATAGCGCCATTTGTTGGGCACGGTCCAGTCGGTCGAGGCATAAACGGTTCCGTTGGGACGCATCAGGCGGAAGCGAACCAGATCGTTTTGCTGACCGGAGAGTAAAATCCAGGTGGGGATAAACGGTTCGTTGGCCCCCATCACCACCGGTTGGGTCAGCCTTTCCTTGAAGTAAATGGCGGACACATTGTTGAGATCTCCACCGGCGGCATCCTGGGTTGAGATCCCGATATCGTGAATCACCAGAGCATCGTCTCCCACGTAATCCAGCTGATTTTGCCACAGGCTGGGTTCGGTATTAAAAGTGCCGTTCCAGGGATCGCGAACGGTCCAGTTCCCCTGCACCAGGGAGGCCACCTCAAAATGGAGGTGAGCGTCCGAGGAAATGCCGGAGCTGCCCACCAAACCGAGGGGCTGGCCGGTTACCACCTGCTCGCCGGTTTCCACCAAAACGGCGTTGCGGCGCAGGTGCAGATAAAGGCTGTAGGTGCCGTCGCTGTGGCGGATTCTGACGAAGTTGGGGGTATCCGGATAGGGCGGCTGCCAGTTGCGGTCGAATTCGTTGAAGACGCGGGCCTCTACGGTGCCCGGCGCAGCGGCCACAACGTAAGAGCCCCTGTCCATGCGATCGAAACTGTAGAGGGTAATGTCGGTGCCATTGTGCCCGTTATAGGCATGGGGTTGTCCCATATAATCGACAACGGCGCTACCGGGGTCATCATCGACGTAATTGACCAGCACCAGATCTTCATTAACCGCTTCTTCCATCGGCCAGGCGAAGCTGGGGAAAAGCGAGGGGCTCAATGCCGGCTGCAGTTCGGCTTCCATCTGGCGGTAAAAATCCGTGGAGACGCAATTGTCCTCACTGTTCTCAACCGGTACCTCGGCGGAACCGGCCGGCAGCAAAGGGGTTTGCGGAAAAGCCGGGGCCATAGCCAGAAGCGCGACGACGAGGATTAAACGGGGCGGAAAAAAACGAATCATACAATACTCCTGAATCAGACTTTTATGGGAAAAGACGCTTAACACTTTTAAATGCGGAAAAATGGAGGAAAAGGGATCACGGCGGGTAAAAAAAGCAGTCACCGGGGGGTGTTGATAACTCATGTTACACAACCAAACCCATTTTGGCTATTTAACCGCGAAGACGCAAAGACGCGAAGAATTTATGGATTAGTCCTTTTTTCCGGTGCAGGGTCAGATCCGTCCGGTTTCAGTTTTCGTGATTTCGTGGTTTCGCGGTTAATGGGCCGGAAATCGCTTCTGGCGCGTAACGTCAGTTGATCATTAGAAAATTGAGTGAATTTTTTCGAAAATTCAGATGATTATCAACACGCTCTAGGGCGTGTTGATAATTAGAAAATTGAGCGAATTTTAGGGAATTTTTGGGTCTCTAAAGGCGCTTTTTAAGAAGCGATGCAGCGTATCGGTCGAAAAAAGCAACGCATAGAGGCCCTAAAAGGCCCAAAATTCGACAATTTAGATAATTATCAACACGCCCTAAGGCAGGACGCCCAGGCCCGGCTTCCAGCGATCGGCAATCCAGCGGGCGGCGGCGGGGAGATCCTCACAAATTAAATCGGGTTGAAAAGGGGCGGACTCCCGGTAGCGGCCAAGCTGGTTATGGCCCTCACCGGTCAGCACCAGAATGGCGCGCATACCCAGTCGCTTTCCGGCAATCACATCACTGTATTTGTCCCCCACCATCACCGAATTCTCCAGCACCAGACCCAACTCGGCGGCCGCGCGGTCGAACAATGCCCGCCCGGGCTTGCGGCAGTCGCAGTTTTTCCGGTAAACCGGAACCACTGCTTCGGGATGATGAGGGCAGTAATACATGCCGGCCAGGGGGGCATCGGCGCGGGCAAAAACCGCCTGATATTCGGCATTCATCAGGCGCACATCCCGCTCGCTGAACATGCCGCGCGCCACCCCGCTCTGGTTGGTGATAACCACCACCTTTGCCGGCAGGCGGTTGAGCAGCCGAACCGCATCCAGGGCCCCGGGCAGCAGTTCGATATCGGCCATCCGGGAAGGATAGCCGGGATCGCTGTTGAGGGTTCCGTCCCGATCCAGAAAAACGGCGGGGGTGGGTTTCCGGGTATCTTCCATCCGGGTAAGATAAACATTCCAGGGCTCGAGGAAAAGAGCATTGGACCGATGGGCAAAAAACGATCGAATGATCCTTCGGTCTGCCGTATGCCGTATGCCGTTGGCCGTTGGCCGTTGGCCGTTGGCGATAACCATCCAACCATCCAACCAT
>JAGRBF010000451.1 GCA_020434205.1 Calditrichota bacterium
TCATCGAGGACGAAAGCGGGATAAATCTCGATCCCGAGAATTTGACCATTCGCCTCAATGGAGCTGCACTTCCCGAGGACAAAATTTTTGTGCCGGACTCCCTGCAGCGCAACAACTCCCTGGGCATTACCCTTTTTCCGGAGCTGCAGAATGGCACCTATCAACTGGAAGTGGAAGGGGAGGACGTCAACGGCAACAAAGCTCTGGGCGTATTTCAACTGGTGGTCAGCGATGAATTTGACCTGCGGGTATACGGGAATTACCCCAATCCTTTCAAGGATCAGACCATTTTCTCCTACTTCGTTAACCTCAACGACGATCTGGATGAATTTGAGATTCGCATTTACACCGTCTCCGGGCGCCTGATCCGCCGGATAGACTCGGACATCAACAACCCTATCGGAGCCATCGACGGCGGAGCCCGTCGCAAGGGGTACAACGAACTGATCTGGGACGGGCGGGACCGGCGCGGCAACGAGGTGGCCAACGGGGTCTATTTTGCCATCCTCAGGGCCCGCTACGAGGATCAGGTAATCGAACAAACCATAAAAGTTGCCAAACTGAGATAAGATAATGACCTGGAAGAAACTTACAGCAATTTTTCTTACCGTTTTCAGCCTGTTGAACGGGGCCACCCTTCTGGGACAGGAAACCCGCTACGCCGGGGCCTTTCTGGAACTGGGCATTGGGGCGCGCAGCCTGGCTATGGGGCAGGCCTACGTATCAGTGGCCGACGATAACGCTGCATTTTACTGGAATCCCGCCGGGGTTTCCAATATGGTTCGCACCGAAGTTTCCGGGATGTATGCCTCTCTCTACAAAGGTTTGGTGCAGCATTATCACGCCGGAATTACCCGTCCGTTGTATGGCGCCGGGGCAGTTTCCATCAACTTTATCCGCCTGGCCATTCCCGACGTGCCGGAATACGATTCCGAGTTGCTGGAAACGACCGATTATGAGCGACGGGTGTTCGAAAGCACCCGCTCGGGGGACTGGGAGCAATACGCCCTTACCGCCGGGCCGCTGGGACTTACCACCGTCAACGATGACGCTATTGTCCTGACCCTTTCCAAGCTCAACAAATTTGATGTGGACTTCGGCTGGCAGTATTTCGTGATGCCTATAACCATCCCCATCGGCCTGAACATCAAATACATCCGGCAGAGCCTGTTCGAAAACCGCGGCTCCGGGATCGGCTTCGATCTGGGCACCATGTTCAAATTCGGGCTGGACGATCTGTTCGACGACAGCCGTCTGGGCAAGGTGGCGTTTGCCCTGGCCGTAAAAGATATCGGAAACACCCGCATTACCTGGGATACCGATTCCCGCCAGGGAGACCGGATCCAACGCAGTTGGCATTTCGGCGGATCGTATTTGCAGCCGCTGACCTTTATCAACGGGCAGTTGCTGCTGTCCTATGCCGGGCAAAAGAAATACGGCACCACCAATCACTTCGGGCTGGAATACCTGTATTACAACCGCCTGGCGGTGCGATTTGGGGTGGATAACGACCGTTTTACCGCAGGGGTAGGTCTGAAAATTTCCCTGATCAAAGTGGACTACGCCTTCCGGAGCCACGATCTCGGTAGCAGTCACCGCATTAATACCTCAATTCAGTTGTAGGGAAGGGAGGACTGATGAGCGCATTTAACAGATACGCCCCCTGTTTCGTCTTGTTGCTGATGTTCGTGGTTGCCGGATGCAGCGACGATCCCGAAATTAGTGCCATTCTTCCTGAAAAAGTTATCCTGGTGGCCAAATCAGCCGATACCGATTATCAGGAGCGGGGGATCGATGCCGCGGAGCCGTTTTTTCCGCTGCCCATCGATACCGCCAACGCCATTCGGATCGAGTGGATAAGAACCGCAGACGAGAACCTGGACGGTTATCGATTGTATCGCCGGGCCACTCAGGCTCAGGACAGCACCGGGGATTTTCGGCTGCTGGCCAATTTGCAGTTGTCCGATTCGGCTTATGTAGACGAGACGGTGGGACTGGATACCACCTATTTTTATTATGTCGCAGGGATCAATAGCCGGGACGAAGAAGGTCCCCGCTCCCGGATTGAGTATTACACCCTGTGGCCCAAACCGGCGGTGGTTCAGCCCATCAATAACGCCGTTTTTACCGGTCGTTTCGATTGGACCATGCAGGCATTGGTCACCAATTACTTCTCCTTTCGCATCGAAAGGGCCCAGAATCAGACCCGGGACGTTTATGATCCGATCTTTTTTCTGGTTCAAGGTGATTTTGAAGGAAATGTGGCCGATAACCAATCCTGGACGATAGACCAATTGCGCGGCGAAGGGGGACGTTTTCTTTTGTCAGGAGACTCACTGACGCCGGGGTACTATCGCTGGCGGGTGGATCTTCGCGATTACATCGATGGCAACACCCTCCCGGAAGAGGTCGTGGAAAGATTGCGCATCGGAGCGGAATCCAGCTGGGCGGAATTTGAGGTTGAGTGAGAAATATCTAGTTCTTGGATCAGCTGGAAATAATGATTATATAACGGCTTATCTAATATTAAATTATTGATCTGGCACACAGACTATTTCTCGCAACAATTTCATCTTTCACTAAACTTTATGCAAAAACCGTCCGATTATCCCGTTAGTCTCGTGTACAGGATTTGAGAATTGAATTTTATTCATCTTATCACAAATTGCAGCAATGGATGTATTAAATTATCCGTATATGAGGCAAACCTCTATTAGACTTTAGGAAATGGATCTGAGCTGAATGAGGCTAAAAACAGTATTTTTCACCTTGTTTATGGTAGTTCTTTGTCATCAGGTAGGTTATTCGCAGGACGGCGGGGAGTCTTTCGGCAGCCAGTACGATCGCGCTGCTCAGTACGTCCTCGGTTCCAGCGATGTCCTGCTCATCTCGGTTAACTTGTGGGGACATATCCGCAAGCCGGGTATCTACAATGTACCCAGCAACTTCGGAATTATTGACCTTCTCTCGTCTGCCGGCGGGCCTTTAAAAACCGCGCGACTTAATGATGTGAGAATTATCCGCAAGAATGAAGAGGTTATTACCGTTAATATTGAGGAATACATTAAGACGGGGAACAGAGACCTGCTGGTTTCTCTCCAACCCGGGGATGTGGTAATCGTTTCCGGCAGTATTTCTGATATCTTCGGACGGATTGTGGGGACAATCCGGGATTTCGCAATTATCGTGAACGTTATCTTGTTGGCGTCGCGAATTTAAACAAACAACATCTATCGGTGAATTAAGAAAATGAAATTAAGGCGTAAAAAAGTTCACTTCATTAATCCTTCATGTGGGAGGTCACCCATGTCAAAAGGTTACGCTTATGTCCTTTTGTTGATGATGGTTCCGTTCCTTGCCTTCGGCGCCGGATTCGGCAGCAAAAGCTTAGTACATGTTCAAACCGCTTCTACCCTCAAACCTCAGCGTCTGGATTTTGGCGGCGACATGAATTTTTTTACAAAGGTTGGGGATGTGCTTGGCGGCCAGAGGCCGGAAAATTTTACTCTGACCAATTATTGGGATGTTCAGGGTAATATGTATCTGTCTTACGGTATTACCCGCCATGTAGACGCCTCTGTCCAACTGCGGGTTTACCAGGACGTGCATCAGGATGGCAGTATTTTTGTGAAGCAGGAAGAATATAACCTCCCCGATGACCTCTTCCTGAATCTGAAAATCGGTAACTTCGGCCTTTCCGGAGACCGTGTGCAGTTGGGAACCATGTTTGCCCTTCGCGCCCCGACCGGCAGCGTCCATAACTACCCTTTCGAACCTTACACCGCCGGTGGTTTCGAGTTCGGATTCTTCGGGTTGTTCTCCTACTACAACGATCCCTTTATCAACGAGCGGGACTTCAGCTTCCACGTTAACGTCGGCTGGTATTACTATAACGACTCCGGGAAGACCCTCTATGATGTCAGCAGCCTTGCTTCTCCCATCAAGTCCCAGGTGAATTCCTCCTCGTTGCAATACGGCGTCGGTTTCACTTACCCGACCGAAAAATTTGATTTGAACCTGGAGTTGTTCGGTCTGGCTTTTACCTCCCAGCCCGATCCCTTTGCCCACAGCCGGGAAAACTTCATGTATGTAACCCCCTCGCTGCGCTACAAGCCCAGTTGGCGTTATTCCTTTGACCTGGGAATGGATATCCGGGTTTCCAGTGACGAAGATGAGTCTGATCCCGCTGTTTCTTTCAGCGGCAAGGCTCTTGATCTGCCCAACTACTTTTCCTGGCGTATGCGCCTCGGGTTTAACCTGACCCTGACCAGCGGCACCGATAAATTCGGTAGTGTAAACGACCGTGGCGATGTCAAAGAACGCGTCGATTTCTACGACCGCCTCCTCAGAGAGCGCGAGAAGACCCGCTCCATTGAAGAAGAACTGCGCCGTCTGCGCCGCGAACGCGAGCAGGCTGAAAAAGAACTGGAAGAATTGCGTCAACTTCTTGAAGAAGAAGGCGGCGGCAACTAAGATTTATCCCGGCTCTTTTTTACCTCCCATTTTCAGGCCCCTCCCACCAGAGGGGCCTTTTTTTTACCCCGGACCACCCCGTTTCCCTTCCAACCTCGCAAAGCGGATTATTTTTGCTGTTCTAAAGTCAGGAATTTTGTATACTTATCTGTATAGATCCCTGCTGAAGGAGAGATCATGAAAACCGCAGAAATTTTTGCCCGGCTTCAGGATATTCAGAAAAATGCCCTGGCAGGGTTTTCCCACTTCCGGGTCGCCGCTCTGGTGGAAACGGAAGATGGGCAGATGTTCTCAGGTTTTAATATCGAATCGAGCTCTTATGGGCTCACCATTTGTGCCGAAAGAGTAGCCCTCTTCAAGGCCCTTAGCGAAGGCAGTCGCAAATTCAAACGGATCTACCTGCTCTGCGACGGGGAGCAGGCCTGCTCACCGTGCGGTGCTTGTCGACAGGTTATCATGGATTACGCTCCGGATGTGGAAATCATAATGTTCGATCGCTCTGGAAAATCAGATCGCATGTCCATCAGAGATTTGCTGCCGCGAGCCTTTGGTCCCGAACATCTGACCAAACCCGATCATAGCTGCTAACCAGGCTGCCAAATCTCGAAAAAGGCTGGAAAAAACCAATCAGGGTCTTTAAATTCCCGGCTTACTAAATTCCTTTTTCCGGAGTCCGGCGTAATCAAGAACATCTCCGGTTCTCTGTATTCAACTTTGTCAAGAGACTTATCCCATGGCTCAAAAGCAAAAAACCGCGATTTCTCCTACTCGCAGCGAAAATTATCCCGAATGGTATCAGCAGGTTGTCCGGGCCGCAGACCTGGCAGAGAACTCCCCGGTGCGCGGCTGTATGGTCATTAAACCCTGGGGATACGGACTCTGGGAAAATGTGCAGCGGGTTTTGGATGGTATGTTCAAGGCCACCGGGCACAA
>JAGRBF010000452.1 GCA_020434205.1 Calditrichota bacterium
GGGTATGGACCCCGGCCCAAAAGCAAACCGGGGTGACGGATAAGAGATAGCAAATAGACTAAGAACAATTGACCGTCAATAAGAGGGTAAACAAAATTTCAGTTTGCGAAAAAGAAAGGCGGGCAAGATCCCGCCTTTCTTTTTTGTAGGATTTTTATCCCTTGTTAAGCTGATCCAAAATCTGGTTGATGCGGGTTTTCTGGGTGGGATCCGCAACCATGTCCAGGGCCTTGCGATAATTGCTAATGGCCTGTTTGGTGTCCCCGGAGGCCTGAAGGGCTTCTCCCAGGCTGTCGTAGGTGTTCCAGGATTTGGGGAAATTCTTAACGTTACGCTTGAAAATGGCGATTGCCTCTCCTTTTTTGCCCTGACCCAACAACTGGTACCCATACGCGTTTACTTCCGCTTCGGTGGCCTCGCCAAGATGGGCGTCGATTAGCTTCTGGGCGGCCATGGCGTCCCCCTTATTTTCAAGAAGGCGGGCCTTTACCGAATAATTGGCGAAAGTGGGTTGATTGCCAAGGGCCTGGTCTATCCAGGCGATTCCCTGCTCGGTATGGGTGTTGTTGGTGGCGCAGTAGCGTGCAGCCGTGGCCAGGCTGGCCGCGAAAAACCCGTGAACACCGCGAATCTCCTGACGGTAGCGCTCCACCACCGCTTCATGAACATCTATCGAAATGGGGAAAGAAAAGGCCAGATCCGCCCAGGCAACCTGAAGGGTGGCGGAATTGTCGGTGATTTCCGGAAAACCGATCACCAGGTATTCCTGGAAAGCATGAGCCTGCGGCTTAACGGTAAAACGCATCAGGTCTTCGCTTTGATCGTAGCGAAAGCTGCCCCACAGGTTGGGGTTATTGCTGATAACCACGGTCCAGTCCCCCTCGGTGGGGATGCTGTGAAGGCCATAGGTGCCGGCGGGAACGGTTTTACCGGCAATGCTGACCGGGTGGGAAAAGGAAATGGTGGTATTTTCGTTGGCCCCGGTGCGCCAGACTTGCCCGTACGGCACCAGTGCGCCCCACACCTGACGGTCGCGAACCGCCGGTCGGCTGTAATTGACAGTGATCTCGGTAAGGCCGATCGTCTGAGAAACCAGGGCCTGGGGGCTAACCCGCGGCGCGGGTAGGGCAGTGGGCTGCGCGGAAAGGGTGAGGGAAAAAAGGCATAGCAAGAAAACTCCGCTTAAAACGTTTAAGCGTGTCATATAAACCTCCGTGAAGGTTAGGGTGAAGTTTTCCGGCACGAATGGGACTTACGGGGCTTTTTCAGGAAAGTTTCAAAAAAAAGGGCGCGAAATTCCGTTTCCGCGCCCTGAAGCTGTCTCGGTGGACGGCATCGTCCGGTAAGACAGGTGGGACAATGGTGAAAAATGTTAGCGGCGACCCAGGTTTTCTTCCAGCTCAACCCGCTGAACCGGGACAATCGCGGAATACAGAATGATGCTGCCCTTGCTGAAGAGGCGGATATCCAGACTGCTGCGCTCTTCGCTTTCGTCCTTAGCCATTTCGATAGCAATGAGGGCATCCACATTGTTACGGGCACAGTTTTCGGCGATCTGGGTGCTGCTGAATTCCACGATTTCCTTGATGTAAATTTTGTGATTGCGCAGTTTCTTGGCCAGGTTGGTCAGCAAACGGCGCTTTTTGGCGGCATCTTCGCTGCTGACGTAAACGCCCAGGGTCTTGACGCCATTGTTGCGCAGTTCGTAGGCAACTTCGGTTTCCCACTGATGCTGGATCAGCTTGCGATTGTATATGCGGTTGAAGGTAATGGGATCGTAGATTTCTTCCTTAAAAAAGTCCTCACTGTTCAGGACGTGCCCGTAATAGGGGAACTCGTCAATCATAAATTCCACCCGAAACCAGTCGTCACCGTTGCCGGAGGGGCCCAGTTTGCGCAGATAGGCGCCTTCCTCAGCCTTGGCGATGATGTTGTCGTTGGCGGTAGTGGGGCTGGTCCGGATATTGAGCACCGGGACCATCACCCGGAGGTAGGCCTCCTGATGGTTGGACTGGAGGGAGGATTCCATGGCGGCCAGTTTGGACCGGGTTTCGGCCAGGTCTTTCTCCAGGGAACTCATCCGGGTCGTGACGTTGTCCACATCTTCGGTGAGATGGATATAGCTGGAATCCGACGGGTTTTCGCCCTCGGCGGCGCCAAAAGATTTCAGGGCCCCGGAGCAACCACTCATCCATAACACGGTTGCCGCGGCAATAACCAGCAATTGCGCTTTCCTGCGGTTGAACATAGAACTTCTCCTCGTTTAAAATAATAAAACCGTACACGCTGCCGGACGTCCCATTTTCCAAACAGCCCGGAGGAGCTTCTTTTCGGTAAGCCGAAATTGCGTGTAGATCGATATGATTTGTGAAATTTTTACTATTCATCCGGAATAGTCGCGGGAGAGCATCATCCCTTGCCGGTAAGTAACGCTCTTTTGGCGTGTTTAGCTTGCTTAGTGTCACAGAACGGTAAAACAAAAAAAATTGGGGCGAGGGTGCTGTTGCCGGGGATTTTACTTGCAGGAAAGAGCGCTGCTTACTATGTTTTTGTGTCGCATTTATGTACCCGGAAAGCGTGTTCTTTCACGGGTTTTGCCAACAGGGGACTTCTTTGAAGACAGTATTTGAGGATTTGTGGGTCGCCCGATTTTCCTTCCCACTTCTTTTGGCCGCAGTGTTGTTGTCGGCCGGATGCGAAAGGGGCGGGGAGCATCGGATTCTGGTGTGGAGTTCGTTACGCCCGGTAGAGCGGATTTTTATGGAGGAAAAACTGGCCGAGTTCGGCCAGCGCTACCCCGACTACGAGTTCAAACACCTCTTTTATGAAGTTGAAGAATTGCGGACCAATTACATTATCTCCGCTTACGCCGGAAAGGGGCCGGCGCTGATCCACTGCGCCAGCGACAATGTCGGGCCCCTGGCCGAACTGGAGCTGATTCGCCCCCTGGAATCCTTCTTTCAGCAGACCACCCTGGACAGTTTTATGTCCGATCCCTTTCGCGCCAACACGGTGCTGGACGGTCATTTATACCAGATCGCCGACCGGGTCGGCAATCACCTCGCCCTGGTTTATAACAAAAAATTTGTCCCCGAACCACCCCGCACCATGTCCGAGCTGATTGCCATGGGGCAGAAACTCACCCAACCACACGACGGCCAGCCGCCCGCAGTTCGTTACGCCCTGGCCTGGAATTTTATCGAACCCTACTTCGCCATGCCCTTTATCGGTGGATACGGCGGTTGGGTTTTTGATGAAAACAACCAGCCCAGTCTCGATAATCAGGCCACCGTCCGGGCCGCCAGGCTGATCTACGATATGGCCAACAAATACAAGATTATCCCCAAGGAATCCGATTACGAAACCGCCAACGCCCTCTTTCTGGACGAACAATCGGCGATGATCATCAACGGGCCGTGGTCCTGGGCAACTTACACCACCAGCGGACTGGATGTCGGGTTGGCCAAAATTCCCATGATCGACGAGACGGGTATCTGGCCGGCGCCAATGGTTTCGCCTATGGGATATATGGTGAACATCAATCTCACCGGGGAAAAGGAACAGATTACTCTGGAGTTGCTGCATTTCCTGACCT
>JAGRBF010000453.1 GCA_020434205.1 Calditrichota bacterium
AAATCGACCACCCGACCGCAGAACAAGTGGTTCTGCCACAATTTCTCGCCAAAAATTTGGCAGGCAGTCTGGAAGTTCAAAACCGTTAGGCGATGGGTGATCACCAGTTGCAGGAAATGCCGCAGGGCCATTTCCTGCCCTGTCCCGGGCGTCCTGCGGCCCTCCTCACCCAGCAACGGCCCGACCGGATCCCCGGATTCCAGTTTGAAAGCCTCCCTGAGAAGAGCCGTTGTTTTGCCCCCTCCGCTTTCCAAAAAGACCCGGGTTCGGGAATCAGCCAACCAGTCCAATAGTTTTCCGGCACCGGGCCAATCGGCGCTGGCGGTCAGTATCAACCCGTTCAAAAAGGTCTCTTTGTTTTCCCGCAAACTCTTTTTGAGGGTTTGGCGCAGAAATTCTCCTGCCGTGGCAGCGGGTAACTTGCGGAGGCAGCTGTGGGTCATGGCCTCCCGGAGATCCGCCTCCAGGAGATTTTCCAGGGCCTGATGGCGGGCCAGCAAACGGGTCAGAAACAGCACATCGGGATTGGTTGAGGACTGCACCACCTGACGCAGAAGCGGCAATTCGCTGATCCAGGCGGCGTTCAGATTCTCCATGCGGGGCAGGTTTTCGATAACCCGTCGCGCCCGGGAGGGATTGCTGGCCAACAGATGGATCAGCTGCGATTTTTGGGTGCTTTCCCGCCTGCGGACTGCCGGCGCTTTTGCCGCCTTTTGGGGGTGAATCATCTTCTGCCCGGCCCGGGTAAAAGGGCGCCCCTTGCGGGTCTGGGTCTTCTGGAAAGCCTGAAAAATTACCCGCAGGTCTTCAGCGCGAAAGGTAAAATCCAGGGGAGCCAGAAACTGCTGCCAGGCCATCACCGCACCCAGATCCCCCTGATGCAGCGCCTCTGCCAGAAAAACGGCCAGGGGGGATATTTCCCCGATAGCGCTTTTGTCGTTGGGTTCCAGAAAATTAACCAGGCGGAATCCCGGATAGTGGGCGAAATCGTAGCCGTGAAGGCCTTCCGGGGAGGTGCTGCAGATCAGGACATCCTCTCCGAAGGGGTCGGCGGAATAGGTGCAAAAGCTAATCGAACGGGCCAGGGAACGCGGCAAAGCGGCCATCAGGGCGGTGAGCAACAAAGCGAAGTGGTTTTCCCGAAGCGCAGTGATCAGTTTTTCCCCCTGCTCCAGCGAACGAAAGGCCGCCTCTAACCAGAGCGCAAAGCGGCCGGGGTTCGGGCAATCTTTCAACCCCAGCATCAGGGATTTCCACCCGCCGTCCACCCGCAGGGCGGTTCCGCTCAGGGGGGGCAGTAAGGGGGTTGGGGCCGGGGAAGCGGCCCAGAAAGTACCGCGCCCCGCCATGGGGGGAATGAGCCAATGCCAGAAATCCTCCCGGTGGCTCCGGGCTCGCAAAATATGGGTAAAAAATTGTCCGGGACGCCCGTAAGAATCTTTTCCGGTATCCACCGAACGACAGAGGTAGGAATAATCGCCCCGGCCCGGCAGGTAAGAAATGCTGAAGGGGCTGTTATTGGGGCTTTCGATTTGGCCGGGAGAGAACAAATGGCAGCCGCCCACCCGACCCAGCTCGGGATAATCCGCGGGGGTAATGCCGCCGCTGGCCGCCTGAACCTGGAAACCGCTCCCCCCCTCCAGGCCGCTGCGGCAGGAGGTATAGTAAGCTTGCTCAAATTGCATGTCTGGCACCCGGTGATCTTTTGGCGGGGATCAATCCGTGATGATTTAGCAGCCATAGTAGCGGATCGGAGATGCGGATGGGATGAATACCTTTGCGCAGCCTTCCGGCAGGGTCCGGGGAATTGCCGAGGGCGGAAATGCCGAAGAACCCGATGTGCCGGAACGAGGACTGGATATAACCCATCACCTGCGGGGAAAGCCACCGGTCGGCCTGACCCAGCCAGAGCTCATTGGAAAATTCCCCGTCGCTTTTTTCCCAGAATCCCCGATGAGGAGAGACGCTCAGCAAATGCGGATCAATCCGATCCCCAACCAGATCTATTTTGGAAAAGCAGAAGGCCAGCGGGGTGGCAATGGGCTCACCTTTCTTTAGTTTTTTACGCGCATTGATGAAGGTGATCAGGCGATGCAGCAACTGCAGTTGGTCGTAGGGAAGGCGTTCCGGGAGTTCCCGGCCGGGCATGGTTTCCCGCACGGCGCGGATTTGCAGGGGATCCGCCAGAAAAATTATCCCATCGGCCAAAGCCAGGTAGGGGTTCTGGAATACCATGGTTTCGGATTTTTCCAGATCTTCTCCGGCGCTATCCAGAAAAACGAGGGTTATATCCCGGCGCCGCCGTCCCAGCCATTTACCGCTGGAAAAGGAAAGGCGATACACCAGCGGCAGGCGGACCGAGCGGTTGCTTCTGGCCGATGGCGTAACCGGAATGATGGTCAGGTGGTCGTAGAGGTAACGCTGAAAATCGCGCTCAAAACGCAACCCGGTCAGGTCGTTTAAGGCGGCAATGGTACCCTCGAAATACTCGCTGAACTGGTGTTGCAGGGTCTGGATCAGCACCCCCAGAAAATGGCTTTTGCCGGCGTTGCGCGCTCCGGCCACGGCGATAATCAGGCTGTTGTCCTCATCCGGGAAATAGGGCAGGTCGTTATGGCAGGCCGGGCAGGCCGGGATAGTGGAAACCGTCTGGCATTTGGGACAATCGGCGCGATGGGCCTTGCCGCCGCTGGCAAAAACGGCCGCACGAAGGGGAGCCTCACTCAGGCGGGCATATCGGGCGTAAACCTCATCACGGACCGGCTCGCACCCTCCCACCCCGGTATTGACGCAGCGGAAATGTACGTTCTGCAGGGTGAGCTTTTCGAAACAAAAGGGACAACGATTCTGAACGGACATGTTTATCTCTTGATATGGGTCTGATGAAATACGGCTCCCGGCCCGTCATTCCGGAAAGGCTTAAACCGGGAGGGGATGGCAAACAGGACATACCATAATTGTCAACACGCCCTAAAGCTTAAGCTGGGCCGAGAACCGGGGCAACAGGCGCACCGTCTGGTCTGCGCTTTTCTGAACGGCAAACAGCCGCAGTCGCGAAGGCTTTTTAAGATGCGAAATATTGAAATGGTAACGCAGCTTTTTGCCGCGGGGCAAGGGATCTCCGAAAACGCGCCCCACCACCTGACCGCAATGGGCATCTTCAGGGAGGTTTTGTCCCTCGCAAGCCACCAAAACCAGCTCCGGCAGCTTTTCGATCGCCCCACTGCTGCTCAGCAAAAGGGTCAGCTGACTGGAACCCGGATAGGGCGGCCTTTTGATTTCGTAAACGATGTCGGTTTCCCGGGGGATAAGGCATTGGGCACTGCTGCAGGAGACTTCTGCCGGGCCGATCAGCAGTTCCTCGCAGAACTGGCGAACCCCGCGCACCACCACATACACGGTCTCCCCGGGGGGAACGGCGATCTGGCACCCGCGGCGCAAATATTGCCCCCGGGAAAGGCGGATAACCGAACCCTCCCCCACCCCAACCGGCAACTTGGAAACCGACCAGTTGATCTGATACCAGGGGGTGTCCAGAGCCATCTCCCAATTCACCGCGCATCCCCCCGAAACCGGGGTAACCGCGACCTCGCGAATGGGTTGAGACTGAAAGGCCTTGCGCACCCGGGGCAGCAAACTTTGGATATCGCTGCGCTGGGTTATCAATACCGGGTCCCAGGCCCGGCGAATGGCACCATCATCCCCCCGGCGACAGGCCAGCACCAGATCCCGCAGGTTGCGCTGAAGGCGTTGACGTTTTTCGCCTTCCTGGGCGGCAATACGCTTGAACTCCTGATAGCGGGGCAACATTTCCCCAAATGCCGGATACCCGGAAAGTCCGTATTCTTCCCAGAGTTGGATAAACTCCGTTTGCTGATTGCTGGCCATCGCCAGTTGCAGGGCGCGCTCCACCCCTTTGAGGGAAAAACCGCAGCTGCAGGTCATCAAATCGGTGGGACGCATTTTTTTGCAGCGAGAACAGCGCACATACAGTTTCTGCCCGCAGCTCTGGCAGTGCAGGGCGCCTACCCGGTTCTTCGTGCCGCAGGCGCATTTCAGCTCCCGCCCCAGCTCCAATCCTTCGATCAGGTCCACCGGGATTTTGCGGCGACGCGCTTTTTCCAGAACGAAATTCTGGACCGCCTGCCAGCCGAGGCGGTAGCGTTCTCCGATCTGCACCAGATGTAATAGTTGATCAATGGTGATTTTCCCGGCGTCGCAGCAATTGTCGATCATTTCCAGAAAGGGGCGGAGCTGTTCCAAACGCAGGGTGTGCAAATAGGCGCGGCGCCGGGTATCGTCCCGGAAAACCACCCGGCAAAAGCCCAGCAGAGTGCGGCGAACATCGTTTTCCGCGTCAATGGGTGCTTTTTTGAGGGCGGCCGCGGTTTTGTCGATGGCCTGGTGCACTTCCTCCAGAGAAGCCCGTGAAGAGAGATTAAGAAAAACAAAAAGCGATTCGCTGCCGTTGATCACCAGATTCTGGCGAATCTGCCTGGCCAGGGATTCCTCCAGCCCTTTTCCCTGGCGACTGCTTCCCGGAATATTGATTCGCCGATGGATCATCTGGCGAATTTCATTTTCGGAGAAAAAGGCGGTGCGAAAACGGCTAACCAGGCGTTTGACCGCTTCTTCCTGCAAGGGACCGCGGCACAGCAGCTCCACCGCTTCGCGGAGTTCCGGTAATTTCTGTTCCCGGACCCCGGCGATGTAGGTTCTGGCCTCATCAGCCTGCTGGCGGCGCTGGTGAGCATCCATCAGCCTGGTGCGGATCAGCACCAGGCGTTCAAGACTCTCCTGAGCGCGGCGTTTGGTTTGGGGATCCGGGTGTTGATGGGCCTCGCGGGACCACTGGGCCTGCTTGCGGCGTATCGCCGCCTCAATCTGCGAAGGATCGAGCACATCCGGACTCAGATCGATCGCCAGAAAACTGTTCATTGTTGAAGACATCTTATCTCCGTCCGCCTGTGGTTGGCAAAATTTTCCGTCCCATTATCCAAAGCTGAGGTCCGTGGAGCGCTCAATGGCATCGGAGAGCTCCGTAGGATTCAAAATGGCGGTGGTTTGCAACTCACCGTCTATAATATTGCCGCTGGAAAGGTCTTTACCGTGGTAGCGCAGCAGCCCTTCCACATTCATTTCAAAGCGCACCTCGATAGGCGCCCCTTTGGGCAACCCCCCGGGGAGCCGCAACACCGCCCGCCCGATTTCCCGCCCGGTAGCGGGATCGATCAGCTCACGGTGTTCTTCATTTTCCCGAATAATAATTTCCGCGGTATTCTGATTATCCCGGATGGTATTGAAGGTGCGGGTAATGCTGGTCGGCAAATCGGCATTGCGCAGAATCAGGTTGCAGATGCGGCGTTTTTCGCCGTTTTCGTCATGGTCCACCACCACAATCCCGAAGCTTTTGGCGGAGACCTGCTTTACGGACAGCAGGTTTAATTTCTCAACCTCCCGGTGAGGCATGCCCACCGCATCGGCCACGGTGTCCCAGGCTTCTTCCATGACCGCCGGCGGGGGTGGCGTCTCCGGATTCTGTTCCCGAAAGCCGAACAGGGCATCGGCCACCCGGTCGTCCACCATCAATTTTTTGGCAAATAGGGCCGCTCCGCGGGCGACCGCCTCATCGGGGTCGGTAAGGCTGACCGGAATCTCCGGAAATCGCTCCGCCAATCCACGCCGGATTTGCGGCATGCGGGTCGCGCCTCCGACCAGCAAAATGCGTTCGCAGCCGCTGATACCTTTGTTGCGGCCGTCCCCGAAAACCTCTTCAACCAGGGCCAGGGCCCGCTCCAGCAGGGATTCGGTGAGAATTTCAAACTGGTCCCGGCTGATCTCCACCTGA
Source organism: Calditrichota bacterium (assembly GCA_020434205.1). Classification (GTDB taxonomy): domain Bacteria; phylum Calditrichota; class Calditrichia; order RBG-13-44-9; family J075; genus JAGRBF01. The sequence continues at coordinate 5,849 of JAGRBF010000453.1, forward strand.
TAACGTTTGGCGCCCGCGGTAAATCCGATCCCGGTTTTGCCCTTTACCGAGAGGGCCTTTTTACCCGCTTCGATTTTAAGGGACAGTTCGCTGATGGTATGGGGATCTTCAAACAGGTCATGGGGACTGGCGCCCTGTTCCCGGGCTTCCTCAAGACAAAAATTGCAGAGGGCATCGTCCCAGTCCTTGCCTCCCAATTCGTGGTCTCCCCCCAGGCAATAGGTTTTAACCGACCCTTTGTCGATGTTCAGCAGGGTCACATCCAGGGTTCCTCCGCCGAGGTCGAAAACCAGCACATTTTCACTGGAATCTTCCCGGAGGGAGCCGTAGTAAAATGCTGCTGCAACAGGTTCGGGGATAATGTTAGGGTGGGGTTGATTGTAGCCGGAGAGTCCGGCGATTATGCCTGCCTGGGCGGTCGCTTCGCGTTCGTTGATACCGAAATAAGCCGGACAGGTTATCACCGCTTTTTCGATGGACGCTCCCAGCAGTTCGGCAGCGTCCCGCACCAGCTTTTTGAGGACCATCCCGGATATTTCCTCGGGGCGGTAACGCCCTTGCCCGGCCAGAAAAAGGCTGTTTTCCCGCCCGATGGCCCGCTTGGCAAAATCGACCACCTGGTCCGGCTCGAAAGCTTTCTGGTTTTTGGCCTCCTTGCCCACCACCACCTCGCTATCCCCAATCGGGAAATAGACCACCGAAGGGGTTAGGATATCCCCCTCAAAATTTTTGAGCATTACCGGTTTGCCGTTCTCATCGATATACGCGATACAGGAATAGGTGGTGCCCAAATCTATGCCTACAACCGGGTGGACGGATTTCGTCGTCATTCCGTAAAACTCCAGCGGTAAGGGTTTTTTACCAAAGAATCCCGCCTGTTGCCCGGAACAGAAAAAACCTTCAGCAGGGGATCGCTCCCCTGCCAAAGATGAGGAGGAGTTATGATGCGAAAATTTCGGGTGGCGGAGTGCTTGATGATCAAAGAGCTGAGCTTTGCTGATGGAGAATTTTCCCTCTCATCCCGATGGATAAAAATGAAAAAAAATGCAAATACAGATCCGGGTGATGGGGAAGAGCAGCAAAGCGCTTACAACATGCAACATCAATATAGACCCTGACGAAAAGGCGGGTTTGCCGGAAATCACATACAAAAAGGCGGGAAGGTTATGCGAGGAAGGGATCACATTTTTACGACGGATCAAGGTGTTTTCGTAAGAGCTCTATGATCCTCAGGTTGTATTTTGAAAAGGGATAAGTTTCTAATTCGCTTATATTTATCCATTTCCCATTTTCGCTGACCGTGCTTCGCGGCGCCGAATCCGTTGCTTCCGCCAGAAAAACACTGACCTCAATTTTAAAGTGAGTATAGGCGTGTTTTACCGTTCCCAGAGGGGTAAGGCGATCAAAACCCGGTCCAAATTCCGAGTTCAGCAGATCCCCGACAACCCGCTTTGCTGGCTCTGTTTCGGCCCTCTCCACCACCGGAAATTCCCACAACCCGCCCAATAAACCCTGCGCCGGGCGCCGGCGGATCACCACCTGATTCTCCCAAAGGGGAACCACGGCAACCTGGTGTTTGAGGGGAGTCTTTTTGGCTGCCAGGCGGTTGGGCAATTGGGTTTGCATCTGCCCGTGCAACCCTGCGCAATAAACCCGGACGGGACATCCCGGGCAATCCGGGGTGCGGGGTTTGCAGACCGTTGCCCCCAGCTCCATCAGGGCCTGGTTGAAGTCTCCGGGATGGTTACGGTCCAGAATTTGATCGGCTTTTTCCTGAAAGAGAATTTTAGCGCCGGGATCGTTTGCCGCCGCTTCGAGAACCAGCAACCGGGCCAGAACCCGCTTGACGTTGCCATCCACCACCGCATAGGGTAAACCGAAAGCAATGCTCAAAACCGCAGCGGCAGTGTAATCCCCCACCCCGGAAAGGGCCCGGAAGGCCGCATAATCGCGGGGAATCTCTCCGTTGTGGCGCGCCACAACCTCTCCGGCGGCCCGGTGAAAATTGCGGGCACGGGAGTAATATCCCAACCCTTCCCAGGATTTAAGGACTTGGTCGATCGGGGCCGTCGCAAGAGCGGCAATGTCCGGAAAAACCTGCAGCCATTTTTCAAAATAGGGAATAACGGTAGCCACCTGAGTTTGCTGGAGCATCACCTCGGACACCCAAATGCGGTAGGGGTCCCGGGATTGGCGCCAGGGCAGCGGGCGCCTGTGGGCGGCATACCAGGTCAGGAGATCTGCTCTGAAGCGAGGTAAACGGGCTGTGATCTTAAAAAAAGTGGTTTTCGGCATTACATTCCTCGTGCCCCAATTAACGAGGGACCGGGCAAAACATCAAGCTATTTTCCCGGGAGCCCTTGCAAATTATTTCCCGCGGCTCTATACTTTATCCTCTGCTTCCTCGCCCAATCGCCTTTGCACACCCGGACCGGCGACCGTTAAGAAAGAACCGACACAGGAGAACCTTATGGCCAAATTGGATCGCCGTTCGTTTTTGAAAAAAGGAGCCGCGGCAGCCCTCGGCGGGGCGGCCGGCTTAAGCGCCGCCTGCAGCAATCAGGATTCGCAATCCGGCGGGGCTGCGGCGGTTCTCGGCGGTCCCAAATTTTCCTGGCGTATGGTAACCACCTGGTCTTCCACCTTGCCGGTCCTCAGCGAAGGGGCCAAACTTTTCGCGCAGTGGGTGGGGGAAATGAGCGCAGACCGCCTTACCATTCGTGTTTACGGCGACAAAGAACTGGTTCCGGCCCTGCAGGTATTTGACGCGGTGAGCAGCGGCACCGCCGAAATGGGCCACGGGGCATCGTACTACTGGCAGGGCAAGGTCCCGGCCTCACCCTTCTTTTGTACCATTCCCTTCGGGATGAACGGTCAGCAAATGAACGCCTGGTTACTCGCCGGGGACGGACTGAAACTGTGGGAAGAGCTTTACGCCAACTACAATCTGGTGCCCATTCCCTGCGGCAATACCGGGGTGCAAATGGGCGGCTGGTTTAACAAACGCATCGATACCCTTTCCGATCTGAAGGGCCTTAAAATGCGTATCCCCGGCCTGGGCGCACGGGTGATCAAACTTGCCGGGGGATCCGCCCAGCTCTCCCCGGGAGCGGAAATCTATACCAATCTGGAGCGGGGGGTTATCGACGCCACCGAGTGGATCGGTCCCTATCACGATTACATCATGGGATTCCCCCGGGTCGCCAAATACTACTATTATCCCGGATGGCACGAACCGGGATCGGTGCTGGAACTGATGATCAACAAACAGGCTTACGAGTCCCTACCGGGAGATTTACAGGCCATTGTGCGCAGCGCGGCCCTGCGCGCCAACCACTGGATGCTCTGCGAATTCGAGGCCAAGAACCTCATCTACCTGGAAAAAATTCGCGAGGAATTCAAAACCGAAATTCTGGCCTTTCCCGAGGAGGTTCTTGCCGCGCTAAAGGTTTACGCCAAACAGGCCATTGAGGAACTGATTTCCGATGACCCCATGAGCAAAAAAATCTATGAAAATTACCGGGCTTTCCACCAACGCGTTTCGCGCTGGGGGGAGATCACCGAAAAGGTTTATTATCAGGAGCGATGACATTCATCAACGAGGGGAATCTTTTTCCCCGTAAGTTATGAGACCGTTTAACCCACAATCGGTACAAAAGTGACCAACTTTTTAAACAAAATTCTCGGCAAAGGACTTCTCCCCCGCCCCACTCCTTTTTCCGCCCGGATCATTTTTGCCTGCAACCAGGTGCCGGAAGCCACCCGCCGGGCGACCGCCGCGCTGGAGGATTTTATGGCGCGATTTCCCGACCGCATTGCCGAACCGCCCCGTATTCATCAGGCCACCGACGGGGAGGTTATCGAGCTGACCCTGTGGTGCTATCACACCCGCGAGGTCAAACGCTTCAACCGCATTTTCGAGGGCATCGCCCATCGCCATCAACTGCGCTGATCCGCGAAAACCCCCTTTTTCCACCTGTTGACAATCTCCCCCGCTTCCATTAGATTTTGCTCCAAACCTTACGGGAGAACCCCATGTCCCAATCCCAGCACCATTTTATCCAACTGATCAACACCCTTTACCCGGATCTGGTGAACATTCGCGAGGATCTGCACCGCCATCCGGAACTGAGTTGGGAAGAGCACCAGACCACCGAGCGAATTGCCAAAGCCCTTTCCCTCCCGGGGATTCCCCCACTGGAGCGCATCACCCCTACCGGGGGCAAAATTGACTTTGTATTCCGCGAGGGTGCCCCCTTTATTTTGCTGCGCGCGGATATCGATGCCTTGCCCATTCAGGATGAAAAGTCCGTTCCTTACCGCTCCACCCGTAACGGGGTCAGCCATGCCTGCGGCCACGACGCCCACACCACCACGGTAATCGGGGTGGGTCGCGCCCTGGCCCAATTGCCGCCCCTTCCCTACAACCTGCGCCTGGTCTTTCAACCGGCCGAGGAGCCCATTCCCAGCGGCGCCCCGACTATGATCGAAGCAGGAGTGCTTCAAGACGTGGTGGCGGCTCTGGGCATGCACATGGAACCGCGTTTGCCCCTCGGCACCATCAGCATTACCCCGGGATGGGTCAACATGCAAAGCATCCGCCTGGATCTGGTGCTTCACGGCAAGGGTGGGCATTCCGCGCGTCCCAACGAAACCGCCGACCTGCTGTGGATCGCCAGCAGGATCATTCAGGAAAGTTATCAATCCGTTTACCGGCAAATCAACCTGCTCGACACCACCGTGGTGCTCACCTTTACCGAAATCCATGCCGCGCAAGGTTACAACGTTATCCCGCGCGAGCTTCACCTCACCGGCACCCTGCGCCTCAGCGACCCTCATAAAAAAGAGCTGGCCCTGCAGCACCTCAAAAGCCTGTTATCCTATATTGAAAAAGACTGCGACTGCCGGATTGAGCTAACCGTACAGGAAGGTTCGCCGGCCATTTACAACGATCCGGGGTTGGTGAAGCAATTACAGGAGGTGTGCCGCGGTGATCTGGGGATGGCGGTAGATCTGAATACCGATTTTCGCACCCCCGGAGGCGACGATTTCAGCAATTATCTCGAACATGTGCCGGGGGTGATGGTGCGTTTCGGGGTCAGGACGCCGCAGACCACTGCCAGCCTTCACGAAGGGACCTTCGACCTGCCGGCGGAGACCCTCAAATTGTCCACCGCCTTTTTTGTTAAGGCCCTGCGGGAATTGAGGCTGACGTGAGAGGTACTGAAAGCGAAAAAGACAAATGGCGACAACGACGATCCTAAGATCCAATGATCCTACGATAATCTCTTCTTAGAATCATAGGATCGTAGGATCTGTTTTTCTTCCTGTCCATCAGTCCTTTGGTCCATCAGTCCATCTCAGGCCAGATAGGTATCCGGGGAAATGATATCTTCTTCATCCCGTCGCAGCAGGTAGTCGGCAAATTGCAGGAATTCCGCCACGCTGGAGACCCGCGGACCTTTCCAGGATTGATTCCAGGGCTGGTCGAAGCACACCGCGGGACGGCCGGTTTTTTCGAAGGCCTCCAGATTGTGAACAAAATCGTCCAGTAAAATAGCCCCGTAAACCTCATCCTTTTGATCGGTAATACGCACTTCGTCGGTGGGAATGCGGTATTTGCCGAGCCATTGCAGAGTGGGATAGCGGCCCTGCGGGGGTTGGGCGGTAACAATCACCAGATTATAGCGGGATTCGTATGCCTGGAGCGCGGGGACGGGATCGCCGATCAAGGGAGCTTCCAGCAAAATTTCATCGGCGAAGGTTTCGTCCATAAAACGGTAGATTTCCTGGCCGATGGGGAAATTGTCGTGCAGATCCCGGGAGACCACCGGTTTAATCTTGTGGTCGGGATATTCCCGTTGGTAGATGGAGGCCAATCCCCCGATAAAATCCCGCAAAACCCCGTCCACATCAATCAGCAGACGGGGTTTGATTTTTTTTGATGCCTTCATTTAGTAGACTGTCAATTGTAATGTGGCTACTTCGTCATCCCGGCAATCTTTAGG
>JAGRBF010000048.1 GCA_020434205.1 Calditrichota bacterium
TCTTGGGGAAACGTCGTCATTTATCAGTAACCGGATATCTTAATACCGGTGAAGGTCAATTTACAAAACATTTTCATTAAACAAAGTCAGCACTTTTTTTGAACCGGGCCGTTCCGGCAGGTAAAGATGGAGGTTTTGCGGCCGGGGGAGGTCACAAAAAGATCATATTTCGATGTATTTTCCCGCATTTACCCGCCTTTCCCTTTGCCAAATCCTTCGGGCCGACTTATTTTGAACTGCTATGAAATTCAGTTTTTTCCAGTATCGCCTTTTGGCGCCCCATTCCCCCGGCAAAAAAATTTCCTGGGAAGAGTGGTTTCCCGAAGATGCCCTTCCCGCGGAATATCTTCTGCTGCCCCTGGACCATTTTCTGCAGGTTTTCTGGGTATCCCGGGAGAAGCCGGAGAATGGGCCTGTGGAAGGTTCTCCCTACCTGGACCCGCGGGAACCCCTGAACCTGGAGGGGCAGGAGGCCATTTCCCGCTTTCTGGAAATTGCCGCCGGCGTTTTTAATGACGAAAACGGGGTGCGCTATCTGGAACGCCTCCACGACGGTTTTCGGGAGGGTATGAAGCGCCAAAGCGTCGGACCGATTTTACACCGCCTTTTCCAGCAGGGAATATTGTTGCACGAAAGGGTCCGGCAGGACACCGACTATTTCCGTTTTGCGGTTTCGCGCGAGTCGATTTTCGCCGAGTTGGCCGTCAAGCTGCTGGGCAACACCGCCTCCCTGCGGGTGGCTGCCCTGGGAGAGGGAGAAGGCCTGAACCGCTATCTGGAGGCCCTTTTCCAGATCGGATGCCGCCATTTTATCCTCAGCGCCCGGGCCGCCCAGCAGTATGCGGATTTCTCCGACGGGGAGAATGTCACGGTTTACGACCAATCCTCCCTGCTGCCGATGTTGGTGGAGGCGGACATGGTATTGGCTTTTCCCGATGCCGGCCAGATGCTTTCCGGGGCCATGCTGAAAACGGTTTTGGGCAAACGCGGTCCCAGGCCATTTTTGGTGCTGGCCGGCGATAAGGATGAGTTGGGCGCTTTGCGATCCCTGAAGCGCATCGACGACTTGTATTTGTTCTCTCCGGAAGAGCTGGGGAGGGGAATCGCCACCAACCGCCGTTTGCGCCAGGAAGTGGCCGGAGAAGTGCAGGAGCTGCTGCGCCAGGCTGCCCGGGAATTTTACCATTGGATGGCCCTGGAGGAGCACCATCGTTTTGCCGGAATCCTGGGCAGCACCCCCGCCATGCAGCAGTTGTTCGAGTCCATGGCCCGCATTGCGCGCAGCAACATCACCGTTTTGATCGACGGAGAAAGCGGAACCGGCAAGGAACTGGTGGCCCGGGCCATTCACCAACTCAGCAACCGCGCCGATCGCCCGTTCGAGGTCATCAATTGCGGGGCTATTCCCGAAAATCTGCTGGAAAGCGAGTTGTTTGGCCATGTCCGCGGTGCTTTTACCGGGGCCATCGGCCATAAGAAAGGCCTCTTCGAAGCTGCCCACCATGGAACGTTGCTGCTGGATGAGATCGGCGAGCTTCCCGCTCAATTACAGGTGAAGCTGCTGCGGGTGCTTCAGGAAGGGGAAGTGCGCCGGGTGGGCAGTACCGAAACCCAAAAGGTCGACGTGCGGGTGCTGGCGGCCACCAACCGGGATCTGCGGGAAATGGCGGCCCGGGGATCTTTCCGGAGCGACTTGCTCTACCGCCTCAATGTTATCCAGCTTACCGTCCCGCCCCTGCGGGAGAGGCGGGAAGATATTCCGGTGTTGGCCAGAGCTTTTCTGGAGCGCGCCGCCCGCAAGCTTCGCAAAAGGGCCACAGGATTTTCCGCGGAAGCGATAGATTGTCTACAGGCTTATCCCTGGCCCGGGAATGTGCGGGAGTTGGAAAATGTGGTGGAGCGCGGGGTGGCCCTTACCCTGGGGCGCACCATCGGATTGAGCGAGCTGCCGCGGGATATTCAAAAGACCGCCGTTCCCCGGGCGGACGCCGGCCAAGAAGTTGTCCGCGAAAGTGGGGAATTGGTGAGCCTCAAGGAAATGGAGCGGCGCCATATTCTCGCCGTGCTGGCCCATTGCCAGGACAATTATGAAATGGCCAGCAAAATTCTCGGCATCGGACGCACCACCCTGTGGCGAAAGCTCCGGGATTACGATGTCGGCGAACCTTCCCCCGCCCCATCTCCCAAGTTATAACGGATGCTGCGCAGCCAATTTTTTTTTTGAGCCGTTCCGGCTTGCCGGGAAAAACGCGACAGACAATCCCGTTAAGGTATTTTGATTTCCCTTTGGTGATTTCGCGCTTTTGCGGTCCGATACCCGGATGCCGATTTCAGCGAGTAACGTCAGTAAATCGTTTTATGGAGCCGGGTCGTTGGCGGCGTTTGCAAGGTTGGCCAATGCGGAGCGGGCCTGCTGATGATCGGGGTTGAGGGCCAGGCAACTGCGATAAGCCTCCCGGGCCTCGGCGGGTTGCTCGTTTTTCTGATAAATCCGCCCCATCCGGTAGTAGGCCCAGGCGCGCTGGAGCCGGTCTCTTCCATCTTCACTTGCCAGAAAGGTCTCCAGGGCCTTCAGGCCGGCATGGGCGGGAAGGTCCGATTCGGAAACCGCCTTGCCGATCAGATAATAGGTTTCGAATAAGGTCGGGTTTAGCCCGGCTGCCCTCTCCAACGCCGCCATGGCCAAGCCATAGTGCCCCCGGGCAATATGAAGCCGTCCCATCTCCAGAAAAAGCAGGTCCTTATCTCTGTTAACCGCCTCAACCCCGCGGGTGGTAACGTTCAGCGCTTCGGCCAACCGGTTTTGTTCTACCAGTAAATCCTCCAGAAGCAGATATAAGGCAGGATCCCCGGGATAAGCGTTGATTCCCTCCCGGTAAACCTGTTCCGCCGTCTGAAAATCCTCCCGCAGCACGTAAACCCTGGCCCTGGCTTTGAAACCGTCTAGGGGGTTGCGCCGGGCAATTTCCTCGGCCTGAAGGAGGGCTTTGCTTTTACTGCCCCCCCATACGGTGGGGGTTTGAGCGTAAAGATTGAGTAAGTCCATCCGGTAAGCCAGACTATCCGGCGCCAGGGCAACCGCCGTTTTGAGGGCGTTTTTGGCGCTGCGAATCAAAAAGAACTGGCGCAGGATATTGGCGGACAAAGCTTGTCGACTTAAAACGCTGCCCAGTTTGCGGTGGTAAAGGGCGTTCTCCGGGGCGACCCCGGCGGCTTCTTCAAACCATTCTGCCGCCTCTCCCCAATCGCCGGCGGTTTCGTACAGGATGCCCAGGTAGTAGGCTGCGGCAGCATTGCCTTCGTCTTCTTCCCACAGTTTTTTGAGGGCGATACGGGCCCGCTGCGGATCCCCCGAGCGAAAAATGGCGCGGGCCTCCCCTGCTCCGCTGTTGTTTTGTTGCGGCCAGAGCGACGAAGAAAGGAGTAGCGTCGCAAACAGGACAATGTGGGGAGCGGATTTATGCATGGTTTTCACGGCAGGTATGGGGATTTGCCGGCGGGCTTTTGCGGACCGCCGGCAGCAAAGGGCTACTGCTCATTTTCCCGATGGTGTTTGATGGCTTTGGCCTCTTCCCGGACTTCCGGACTCGGCCGCTTAAAAAGGGTTCTTTTGGCATTGGCGTAAACCCTGGCCGGCGGCGTTTTCAGGTCCCAGACCAGGCGCAGCCAGGATAAAATCCGCAGGGTGTAATGGGAAATGTCGATTTCCCACCAGTAAAAACCCTGGCGTTCCGAGGAGGGAAAACGATGGTGATTATTGTGCCAGCCTTCTCCCAGAGTTACCAGGGAAATGAGAAAGCTGTTGCGGCTGTCGTCCGTGGTCACAAAACGCTTCCGGCCAAACATGTGGGTCAGGCTGTTCACGGTAAAAGTGCCGTGATAAAGAACGATGGTGCTGATGATGAATCCCCATACCACCAGTTGAAAACCGGAGGTGCCCCAGTGGGGGAAATAATGGTTGAGGGTGCTGCCCAGGCCCAGGAGAATCAACGCCAGGGAGACCGGACCGATCAAATGCCAGCGGTCCAGGAATTTCAGTTCCGGAAATTTGTTGAGGTCCTTAACCAGCTTCATGTGGGCGCATTTGTATTTGTCGCACAGAATCCAACCCACGTGAGCCCACCAGAATCCGCGCTGACCGGGCGAATGAAGGTCTTCTTCCTGATCCGAATGTTTGTGGTGGTGGCGGTGATGGGCAGCCCACCAAAGGGGCCCCTTTTGAACGGCCGAGGTGCCCAGAAGCGCCAGCAGAAACTGGAAGAATCGGGAGGTTTTAAAGCTGCGGTGCGAAAAATAGCGATGGTAACCGGCGGTAATACCGAACATCCTGATCGCATAGGTGATAACCAGGGTAATAACCGCAACCCAGCTGATGCCTGCCCAGATTACCAGAATGCAGGCCAGGTGAAGAGCGATGAACGCACCGCTGTCCAACCAGTTAATTCGCTCATCAGATGGCATTTCCCTATTCATTGATACCTCTTGAGTTGATGGGGTTTAACAGAAAGGTTTCCTATGGCTTTCCTGAAAAAATTTCCCGCTCCGGCACGTCGTTCGGGACGCTTTTCCGGATTGGTGGGGTTTTGATCGAATGAAACGGATTCTCTTTGAAAATGCGAATTTTAGTGGAATAACGAAACCGGTACGAATCCCCAAATGCCCGGCGAGAGGCCGATGTTTGTGCTTCCCGGTTCCCCGGCTAACCCCCACGCTTAAAAAACACGGCCTCAAAAGCGTTTGCCTGTCGCGGGATTTAACCGGATTTCCGATGGGAAACGACCCGATAATATAACGAAAAAGATGGCTTTTTTTCAATCTAAATTGCCCGGGGAGGCGGGTAGAATCATTCGGTGGCTTCAGCACCCGGCAGGGTGAAGGTGAAAACCGAACCCTCTCCGGGGGTAGAGGAAACCCCGATGGTTCCGCCGTGAGATTCCACAATACGCTGGCAAATGGAAAGGCCCAGGCCACTGCCCGGATATTCGGAAACGGGATGCAGGCGTTTAAAAACCCAAAAAATCTGTTCGGGATTGGGGGTATCCAGTCCGATGCCGTTGTCGGCCACGGAGAATGTCCAGCGGGAACCGGACTGTGCGGCCGAGATGCGGATTTCCGGGGTATTTGCCCCCCGAAACTTGATGGCATTGTCCAGAAGGTTCTGAAAGAGGGTGACCAGTTGGGCGAAGTCGCCCCGGACCACCGGCATTGCGCCGCAGGATATCTGAGCCCCGCTTTTTTCGATGGGCTCTCGCAGGTTGAAGCGGCACGACTCGACCACTTCCCCGATGTCCGCATCCGCGATCTGTATTTTAACCCGGTTAAGCCGGGAGAAAGCGAGCAGATCGGTCAACAGGGTTTGCATACGCACAGCCCCTTCGTTAATGAAGAACATGAACTGCCTGCCGTCCTCATCAAATAAGGCGCTGTAGCACTGCTCGAAAAGCTGGATGAAGTTGGATATGGTTCGCAGGGGAGCCTGGAGGTCGTGAGAGGCCATATACAGGAATTGCTCCATGTCGTTGGTCGACTGGGCCAAGGCCTCGTTCTTTTTCTCGAGTTCTTCCCGGGCATCGCTAAAACCGGTGAGATCTTCCAGTATCGCGGCAATCTGGTCGGGTTCTTCCTGCTCGCCGGCAAGCCGGGAGATGCTCAGGCGGATTTGCAGCAACTTGCCGTTCCCATCCTGGAATTGAAACGTTCCGGTTCGTTTTCCCTGTCCCGGGCCGTTCAATCCGGAAAAAAAATCTCGGATTTTTTCCCGATCCGAAGGATGGCCGAATTCTTCGAGCAACCGCGTTTGAAGGGATCCCGGTTCCGCGGCTAAAAGTTTGGCAAAGGCGGGATTATGCCCCAGGATGGCCCCGATGGAGCTGGTTCGGACAATGGCAACCGGAGCGACCTCCAGAATGCTGCGGAAGCTCAGTTCCGCTTTGCGGAGCGCTTCCAGGGTGCGGTCCGTTTCGGAATCCCCGGCAGACTTCCCGGGCGAGGGATGCTCTGCATTTTCATCCGGCGGGGGGGCTTTGGGCCCCTGGATATTCTGGGCCAGGAGCAACCATCCTTCTTCCTCGCTGCCGGGGGCCCGGAGCGGAAATGCACTAAGGCGAACCCTATGAGACGCTCCCCCCAGGCGCAGGGTAATTTCTTGCGGCTGCCCGAACAGAGATGCGGGGGAAATGGGCCGTTTTTTGCCGCCGGCGGTATTCTCCAGAACAAAGGGTTGCCCGATAAGGTTCTCACCTTCGGGGCCGAAGAGATCCAGCCATTGCGCGTTGGCCCCGCCATAGCGCTGGAAAACATCCAGATAGGCCGCGGGGGTCTCAAAATGGTCCAGATTTATGAAAGACGTTGCCAAAGCTTTCTGGGTTGTCGAAGGCATTTCTTCCCTGAATTGCTGGTTTTACAGTTTCTCAGACAGTGAAAGGAACAATAGGTCGAATACATCTATCCCTGCCTCAGTCAATATCGCTTTTTTGGCGGGAAACTTTAGTTCTCAGCCGCATTCCGGGCTCCTTTTGGCGGTTGAAATAAGTTTTTTCTCTACTTATCTTAATTCGGCATCGTTTTGCCGGGAATTTCCGATTTGGCATTATCAGAGCCTGGCGGGTTTCCGGTGCATTATTGGCTTCCTTCGAGCTAAAACAGCATTCAAAACCAAATCCTGCAGACCGGTCGGGAAAGGTGGCACCTGCCCCGAACTTTCCGGCCGAGAGCATTTAATTGACCCGAGGCGTTTATGGCCAATGCTTCTCCCACTCCGGATCCCCTGGCGCAGCTTCGCGACATTATTCTGAACGAAGATCAGGCGCGTATCCACACTCTTGAGGAGGCGCTGGCCAGCGTTCGCGAGCGGTTTAACGACCGCGAGGAGCTGATTCGCCATCTGGAGCCTATTATTGCCGAGCTGCTGGAACGGCGCATCGAAAACGCCCGGGATGAAATGGCCGAGTCGTTGTCCCCGGTTATCAGCCAGGCCATCCGCATCCAGATCGAAGAGTCCCGGGAGGATGTTATCGACGCACTTTATCCCGTGGTCGGGGGAATGGTGCGCAAAGCGGTTGCGGAAGCCATGAAAAAGCTGGCGGCCCAGGTTAACGAGTCGATGAACAAAACCTTTAACCTGGGGTTGCTGTGGCGCCGCCTGCGTGCCAGAGTGAGCGGTGTTCCGGAAGGGGAGGCGGTCCTGGCCGGTATTCTCCCCTGCGATGCCGGGCAGGCGTTGCTGCTTTCCCGGGACTCCGGTTTGCTGATCGGGCATGCCGATCTCGGGGGAGAGGAATACAGTACCGATGCGCAGGTTATCGGCGGAATGCTTTCGGCCATCAACGGGTTCATGAAAACCTCCTTTGCCGGCGGGGATACCCGGGAAGGCGGGGAAAGCGAGCTGGGACTGGTTGAGGCCGGGGACAACAATATCGCCATCGATACGGCCCGCTATACCATCCTGGCGGTGGTGTATTCCGGGAATCCCCATCCGGAAATGAAGTCGCTTATCAGTCAGGCTCACCAGGCGATTCATCGAAAATTCTATCGCAAATTGCGGAACTACAACGGCGACAACACCGAATTCCAGGGATTGGAAAAGTACTTGCGAGCCCTCCTTAAGCAGATTCGGAAAACCACTTTATGAGCAATCTTCACCTTCAGAAAAAAATCTGTATGCTGGGTGTCTTCGGGGTGGGAAAAACCAGCCTTACCGAACGGTTTGTCTACAATAAATTCGACGAGTCCTACCTCTCGACCCTGGGAGCCAGGGTTTCCCAGAAACGCCTCTCTCCGGTCGAACTGGCCGACCACTCCCTGGTTCAGGTGGAAATGCTGATCTGGGATATCGAGGGATTCGAGCCGGACTCTCCCCTGATGCATCAGTATTACCGCGGTGCCGCCGGCGCGCTCCTGATTGGGGATTTGACGCGCCCGGATACCCTGGCGACCCTGCCGAAGATCGCCACGGTGTTTAACGGCATTGCCCCGGGGGCCCCGGTGGTGGTGGTGGCCAACAAGCAGGATCTGGCGGGGAAAGGGGCGCGGGGGTTCGAGGTGCTCCGGGATGTTGCCCGGGAAATGGATTGTCCTCATCAGCTTGCCAGCGCCAAAACCGGCGAGGGTGTTCAGGAAAGTTTCGAAGCGCTGGGAAGGAAACTGGTGGGCAAAAGATGATGGGAAGCGAAGCCTTTGAGTATATTCTGAACGAACGAAACCAGGCCTTTGCGTATTTTGCCCCAAACGGCCGTCTCCTGCGCTGTAATTCCGCCTTCAATCAGTGGATTCCCCGCAAGCTCAGTGCTCCCGGAAAGAGCCTCCCGGAATTGCTGCCGGAGGCGGTCGGGTTGGAAGAAACTCTTGCGGAGCTGATCGGCGGAAAGGCGACTTCCTTTGTGCTGCCCAATCTTTCCCGCAATGCCGCCGGAGATCGGGATATCCGGTATTTTGATGTTTCCCTGTTCCACTTGCCCATGCCGGAATCCCCCCTTTTTGTGATGATCAGCGACGTCAGCGAAGCCTCCCGCCTTCGCCAACAGGTGATCCAGCGAGAAAACGAGCTGAGTCTGCTGCGCAGCATGCTGCGCAATCGCCCGGAGAATGAGGGCGGTCATTTGCTGGGGGACTCCCCCCCTATCCGCAAGGTTATGGACCTGGTGGAAAAGCTGAAGAAGATTCCCTCGGCGACCGTGCTCATCCAGGGGGAGAGCGGGACCGGCAAAAGTATGCTGGCCCGCATCATTCATTTCTCCTCGCAATCCTCAGGGCGTCCTTTTGTGGAGATCAACTGCGCGGCTATCCCGGAAAACCTTCTGGAATCGGAACTGTTTGGCTACGAGAAGGGGGCCTTTACCGGGGCCAGCAGCGATAAGGAAGGGTTGCTGGAAACCGCCGCCGGGGGCACCCTTTTTCTGGATGAGATCGGGGAAATGAGCCTGGCCCTGCAGGCCAAACTGCTGTCTTTTATCAAAACCCGCCGTTTCCGGCGGCTGGGGAGCACCCGGGAGCGGGAGGTCGGCCTTCGCATTATCGCCGCCACCAATCTGGATCTGGTCGGTTTGGTGGAGAAAGGGGAGTTCCGCGAAGACCTCTTTTTCCGGCTGAATGTGGTAACCGTGGAATTGCCGTCCCTCCGGGAGATGGGAGAGGATATTCTGCTGATCGCCCGAGCGTTTGTGGATCGCTTTAACGTTGAATTCGGCAGAGCCGTGACAGGATTTACGCCCTCCGCCCACAAAAAGCTGCTGGGATACCGTTGGCCCGGAAACGTGCGCGAACTGCGCAATGCGGTGGAACGGGCGATGATTTTTCTGGAGGGAACCCGGATTGATGCGGAGGACCTCAGCCTGGGGCGTCTGCGCGGCGGGCGGGACGACCGTGAGGATGCGCTGGGGCGCTTTGCCCTGCCGGCCGAGGGAATTTCCTTCAGCGAAGTGGAGAAAAAATTACTCGAGGATGCCCTGCAGCTCAGCAATGGAAATCAGTCCCGGGCTGCCCAGCTTTTGCACCTCAGCCGGGATGCTTTTCGCTACCGGCTGGAGAAATACGATTTGCTGCAATAACACTGCGAACAACATAAACAAAAAAACACACTGACGACTGGGCGGAAAGGTCATGGCCTACCTGATAGGTGAAATTTTCGGTTATTTGCTGGCGGCGTTGCTGCTGGGCTTCTGGTTGGGCTGGATGGCCCAGAGTTTGGTTAAGAAGCGGGCGCTGACCTATCAGAACCGCTTGTGGAAAGCCAATCTGCTGAGTAAAACCGCCGAAAAGCCGGATCCGGATTGATCTGCCGCACGCCCCTGCCTCGCGCCAATTTTTCGCGCCTACTCCGCGATTTTTTCCCGACCCTTTAAATCGGTTGCATCCTAATTAAGATTCCGTTAAGAATTCCCCCCGCCAGAATCGCTAAGTGTTGTGATTCAGTTATTTATCTTGTAGTATTGCATGGTAAATATCAGGATCTTATATTTTGCCGGTAGCGGCATTTGGCCCATTTCAAACCGAAATAATGGGGGATTTAGCCACCCTCAAAACCGAACTTGTTGAAAATCACAGAAATGGGACGCCCGAAATTAGAGCGTTGCGAATTTGTTTTTAAACGATTTATGCCCTTGTGGTTGTTTTCGGTTGAGGCACTTTGTTCCGGTGGAATTCCCTTGGCACTAATTTTGAGCAATTCGAAGGACTTATAAATACGGTGGCGCTGTATGCGCCGGCGCAGTGTGTTATGACAGCACCGTCCACGGTTGGTCGGACAGGATCCGGCCGCCAGGTCACAACATACTGAAGGTAAACCCTGACCCTTTTGAGCTGGCTGGACAGCTCAATTTCTTTGCGGGTGAAAAACCTATGCAAACCAATCCACATATTCCTAAGGAGGATCCTATGTTAAATCGTTATGGAGTTGTTCTGGTCATTCTGATGATGACCCTGACCCTCTCCGTTTTTGGACAGTATCGTGCCGAAAAACTGGGCGGCGGTGCCGCCGTTGGTGGTACGGTCGGTTTTACCGGAGAGGATGAAACCGGCTGGGACAACGAAGGCGGTCTGCACTTCCGCGTTTTTCTGCGTCACAGCCTCAACAGCATGCTGGAAGTCGAAGCCGGCGCCAGTGTCGGTGCGGATCTGGTTGATGAAGCCTACACGACCAATCTGCTTCCCATCGATGTTCGCCTGTTGATTCGTTTGATGGAAACCCGTTCCTTCAGCCCTTACCTCTTCGGCGGTGTCGGTATGGTTCGCCATCACGTGGACGAGCTGCCGGCAAACGTTTCCGCAGATTTCGAAAATGATGCCTGGAACCCCTTTGTTCCCCTGGGCCTGGGGATTCAGTTCCGCATCAACGATAATACCTCGTTCGAACTGCAGGGTGCCGCCAACGTAACCCTGACCGACGATCTGAATGCAATGGACCTCAGCGATGGCAACGACATGTTCTTCTATGCCACTGCAGGTCTGACCATGGCAGGTCGCGACGGTAATGCCGATCCCGATATGGACGGCCTCACCAATGCTCAGGAAGCCGAACTGGGAACCGAT
Organism: Calditrichota bacterium; assembly: GCA_020434205.1. Lineage (GTDB taxonomy): Bacteria > Calditrichota > Calditrichia > RBG-13-44-9 > J075 > JAGRBF01. The sequence goes on from JAGRBF010000048.1 coordinate 11,026, forward strand.
CCCAACGTTGCCGATACCGATGGCGACGGGCTTAACGATGGGGAAGAGTTCAATACCTACAGCTCCGATCCCAAAAATCCAGATACCGACGGCGATGGCCTGACCGATAAAGAAGAAGCCAAGGATCACAAAACCGATCCGACCAAAGCCGACACTGACGGCGATGGCCTGAGCGACAAAGATGAAGTTATGACGCACGATACCGATCCGACCAAAGCCGATACCGACGGCGACGGCCTGAGCGACAAAGACGAGCTCATGACCCATAAGACCGACCCGACCAAAGCCGACATGGACAACGACGGCCTCAGCGACAAAGAAGAGCTGATGACCACCATGACCGAAGTTGCCAATGCCGACACGGATGGCGACGGCCTCAAAGACGGTGAAGAAGTCAACACCTACAAAACCGATCCCAAAAATTCCGACAGCGACGGCGGTTCCGTGGATGATGGTCGCGAAGTAAATCGCGGCACCAATCCCAACAAAGCCGAAGATGACGTCATCATCGAAGTTAAAGAAGATGCACCCATCGTGCTGGAAGGCATTGTTTTCGCCACCGGTAGCGCAACCATCAGCCCCGAGTCCGAAGACATCCTCACCAAAGTGGTGAACACCATGAAAGCCTACCCGAACATGGTTGTCGAGATTCGCGGTTATACCGACAACACCGGTAGCCGCAATGGCAACATGGGCCTTTCCCAGCGTCGCGCCGATTCGGTACGCAACTACATGGTCGAAAAAGGTGTTGAAGGCGAACGCGTATCCGCCAAAGGTTTTGGCCCGGATAATCCGATTGCCCCCAACAGCACCCCCGAAGGACGTCAGAAAAACCGTCGTATTGAGTTCGTGCCCCTGAAAATCAAGTAAGCGCGACTCTTCTCCGATTTAAAAAGGTGCCCGGTTTTAATACCGGGCACCTTTTTTTATGGTTGATTTTTCGGTGTTTTCCCCCTTTTTTGAAGTCTAAGCCGATTTGATTTTGCCTCACGACCTCTTTTATTATCCAAATGCCGATTCCCCGAATTTCCAGAATTTCCCCGGATCCGACCAGGTAAGCCAAAGTCCCCCTCTTCATCGGGAAGGACAGTATTAACGAAACAACGGAGAAAACAGAATGATAGACTTCAAGCAATACAGCGACACCGCGGTGGAGCTGGTTATGCTCTACACACCGAAAGTGCTTCTAGCCCTGCTAACCCTTTTTGTCGGCCTTTGGATGATCAAAGTGGTGATCAAAACGGCTGACAAAGGCATGGAGAAAGCGGAAATGGATGTCTCCCTGCGACGCTTTCTGGTAAGCCTTTCCCGGATGCTGCTCAAGGCGGTATTGATTATCAGCGTCGCGGGGATGGTCGGCATCGAAACCACCTCTTTTGTGGCTATCCTGGGAGCCGCGGGTCTGGCAATCGGCCTGGCCCTTCAGGGAAGCCTGGCCAACTTCGCCGGCGGGGTGCTGATCCTGATCTTCAAACCCTTTACGGTGGGGGATTTCATCGAAGGGCAAGGCCATTCGGGAACGGTGCACAGCATTCAGGTTTTTAATACCGTGCTTAAAACCGCGGACAACAAAACCATCATTATTCCCAACGGACAGCTCTCCAGCGGCAGCATCGTCAATTTCTCCGCGGAGGCAACCCGCAGGGTGGATATGCTTTTCGGAATCGGCTATGGGGATGATATCCCCAGGGCCAAGGCGGTTCTTACCCGTTTGATGGCCGAAGAAAGCCGCATTCTGCCGGAGCCCGCTCCCCAGCTGGTTCTTAAGGAACTGGGCGACAGTTCGGTCAATTTCGAAATGCGGGTTTGGGCCAACAAAGGCGACTATTGGGGGATTTATTTTGAGATGCTGGAAAAGGTTAAGCTGACCTTCGATCGGGAAGGCATTTCCATCCCCTTTCCCCAGCGGGATGTGCATGTGTATCAGGAGAAAAATTAGCGAAAACCAGCGGGCCGGATTTCGCGTGGAAATCCGGCCCGAGGAGGGTGCTATGCAGCTGAGGTATTGATGCTGCTGTGGGGTTCTCTAAGGGGATTTGCTACGTTGTAGCGGTAACCGATGTAGATTAGCAGGAGGCCCATCAGTTCGGTTACGTATAAAACTTCCATATAACCCATGCGGGTAAAGGTGCCGCCGATGCCCGGCAAAATGGCCCCGATGGCGATAAAAATATTGCCCGTGTAACGATGTTGCAGGGCGGGTGCCTGGCGATAATGCCAGGCGGAATAAACGGCCCCACCGGCCAGGAAAAAGAAGGCATACAGGTTGATGAAGGGGCTGAAGGCCCTTACCCATTGCCATTCGAAAACTTTTCCGCTGAGGCGCTGCAGCTCCGCCGCCCCCGTATTCAGGGGAGAAAGCAGGGCGCAGGTGGCGGCGATCAGGATCAGCGGGACCATCACCCCGGACAGAATATTGGCGGTTTTGCGCTTCATCAGCAGATATACGGTGCCCTGAGCCAGGGGAAATCCGCCCAGAAGGGCTCCGGAAATGTACCAGGCCCGGAAAATGCCGGGACTCCAGCCGAACAGGGTGGTAAAGCCCTCCGTAAATGTCCCAACCCCGTACAGAAATACCCCGGCCGTCCACCAGGCCAGGTGCGGCGCCCAGTTGCGTCGCTGGCAGTGGCGAAACAGCACCACCGTAAAAACGGCCGCAAAAAGGGTGGTAAGAACCGGGATATGTAAAATCCACTGATGCATCGTTTAAGCTCTCCGTAAAATTTAAAAACTGCTTTCAAAGCCGAATAAAAAGGTGCGACCGGGCATCCGGAAGCGCGCCAGTTCTTCGTATTCGGTGTTAAAAAGGTTGTTGACCGTGGCGTTTAGCTTGAGGCTGTTGTTGAGGGTAAAAACCGCTTTGGTGTTGATCACCACAAAGGCATCCGGGGCCTGGAGCGGGTAGAGAAACACCTCTTCCGTTTTGCTCTGATACCGTCCCGTTACGTTCAGGGCCAACCGTTTGATGCTGGTGTTCACCTGCCCGTACAGGGTGTGGCGCGGTTTATAAGCCAGAAGGTCATCCTCGCGGTTTGCGGATAGGTCGCGGGAATGCAGGAAGGTGTAGTTCAGCGAAAAATCAAGCTGCCTGAGCGGCCGGTAAGTGACGGTCGTTTCCAGACCCTGCATCAGGGCCTTGTTGAGGTTGCGAACCTGGAAAAAGGGAAAGGGGGTGCCGCGTTCGCCGGCAATGTCTACCCAGTAAATCAGGTCTTCATAGTGGTAGCGGAAAACCGCCAGGTCCAGGTCCACCGTAACGGTTGGTTGCCAGCGGAACCCGGTTTCCACCGAGAGGGTCATTCGCTCCGGATCGAGATCCGGATTGGGGTCGAAAAGGATGCCGCCGGCCTGCTCAACCTTAAAAAAACGTTCGGCGATGGTCGGGGCCCGGAAGGCCTGGCCCAGCAGGGTGCGCATGGTCAGCGCCTCGGAGAATTGGTATACAAAGGCCACTTTGGGACTCAGGGCGCTGAGGGTTTTATGCCCCACCAAATGGTTAACATCGTAGCGCACCCCTATGGTGGAGGTTAACCGGGGAGTAATGTTGTATTCGTTCTGGAGAAAAACCGCAAAGCCGTTAACCTGCTGTTTACCGTATAAGATAGAGTCCGGTACGGCATCCACCCGGTCCACCTGAAGATCGGCTCCCGCAATCCAGTAATCCTTCTGACCAAACTGAAAATCGAATTGTTCGATCACGCCCAGTTTCTGACCCAAACTACGGGTGCCCGAACCTAAAACCTCATTGCCGGGAATTTCCTGAAAAGGGTCGTTTTCATTGAAGTAAGATTCCGCAAGCGTTTGGTAAAAATAGGCCCGGGAGCTGTGGCGAAGGCCGTTGTCCAGGATTCCGAAAAGGTGGAAGTCCGTGTTAAACTGCCGTTTTTCCTGGCGATCGTCCTGAAACTTGGGGCGCACTTCCAGGGGATGGGCGGAGTTTAGCCAGGTATGCGGGTAATCGTTCTTTGCAAATCCGCCCCCGAGGGAAAGCTCCAGGGTGGTTTGATTGGTGGCCTCGTAAATGCTCTTGAAAAACACATCGGTGGTGGCATAAGCGCTTCGCTGGGTGTGGCCATCCGATTGTTTGTGGCTGAGATTGAAGAGGTAGCGGTAATTTTTCCAGCCGCCGCTGCGCCCGAAGGTGGCCGATCCCAGAAAAGCGGTATCATCCGAATAGCGAATGTCCGAGGCGGGAAGTTGGTAAAAGCCGTAATCCATGCCCAGCCTGGTGTAGGTTTCCACGGCTGGCTTGCGGGAAATAACGTTGACCACCCCGCCCATTGCGGTGGACCCGTAGAGGCTGGAGAAAGCGCCTTTCACGACCTCCACCCGCTCTATCATACTGATGGGAACCAGAGCCCAAAATGCGCCCCCGGCATCCGGGGTAAGGGCCGGCCGGCCGTCGATCAGCAGCAAAACGCGGTTTCCCACCCCACCCCCGGCCACGTCCGAGCTGCCGCGAATGGAGAGACTCTGCACCGAGGTGCCGGCGCTGCGAAAGGCGGTTAAGCCGGGGATGGACTCCAAAACCTGATCAAAGGTGTTCACCGGTCGCACCGCCAGCTCTTCACTGCGAACAACCGCCACGCTTGCCGGGGCCATACGAACCGTTTGTTCTTTACGAGCGGCCGTTACCACCACCGTTCCCGCATCCAGGGCGACGGGGGAAATGGCGATATCTTTGATGTCGATCTTGCCGGGGGTGATCGTGAGGGGCCGTTTTTCCAGGCGGTAGCCAATTCGCTGGATCACCAGGGTGTATTCGCCGGTAGGTACCCCGGCAATATGAAATTCTCCGTTACCGGTGGTGCTGCTTCCCAGTTCGGTATTGTCCAGGTAAACGTTGGCGGCTTCCAGGGGGATCTGGTTTTCAGCATCGACAACCCGCCCGTGGACGTCCCCCCGGGCGTTGGGGTTGGAAAGAGGTGGTGTATTGGCGGTGCGCAACTGTGCCATCACCGGAGAGAGGCACAAAAGGGCTGCCAGGCCAAGATATATGCGGATTGCCGTTTTCATTTTCACCTTAAAGGTCCTGAAACTGATGCCCCGGCTCGTCGCCGGGGCAGGGTGTTGAGATTCGCAAAAGGTTTACTGCCACAAATCCAGATTTGCGGTGATGTTAACATTGGACACCACGCGGTTGCTTTCGCTGACGGTGATGGTGGAGGGTGCGGCAACCGGCGCGGTTACGAAGACGCCGGGAGCAACTTCCAGCTCCACAACGCCGGCATCACTGGGATTGGTCCAATACATACCCAGCAGGCGGGCGCCGGTGGGATCGGCCGGGTCGCGCCATCCCACGTAAATGGCCACGTATTCGCCGTCATCCAGACCTTCGAAAGAGAACTCGTAGCTGCCGGTTTGGGCGATCGCTTCGGTTGCGCCGGCAGGTGCTCCGGTCGGGGCATAGGTGGTCGGATCCAGGGCGGTCCACAGGGAAACCTGGATTTCACCGGTCGCCGGCCAGGTGCCGGTAAAGGTAACGGTTCCGGAAATGGTTCCTTTATCCGGGATATCCGGACCGGTAGAATCGTCACTGCAGGAAGAGGCCATGAAAAGGCTCAAAAGGGCGGTTATTAACAGAACTTTTACGCTGTTTTTCATTTGAAAAATCTCCACAAAAGAAGGTTTTGGTTAAGGTTCGGCTTTGACTATCTCAAAATCCATGCCAGCCGAAAAAATACCAACGTGAAACCAGTTTTTGGGCGTTTTGAGCGTTATTGACCGGTCTGCTACCCGGTGAAAAGGTGCAACGTTCCAAAATGAAACAGGGGTGTTTTAAATTGAAAACCAGCGTTTTTTGCCGATTTCGGAGCGAACGGGGTGGGGAAGGGCGATGGTAAGGTGTTCGGGAAGCAGCTCCACCTCCAACTGGCCGCATTCGAGGTGAGGGTCGCCGTCAGTGTGAATAGGAGCGCTCTGGGGACGGGAAATGGTGACCTTGTTGGCTCTGTAGATTTCCATTTCCGCGAGGTGGTCGATCCGGCCGGAAAAGATCAGGGGGAGGTTACGCAAAAGCTTTAAGGGGGAGATGGGATTGAGGATGCAAATATCGAGCAGGCCGTCATCCGGCCGGGCCCCGGGGGCGATAGTGGCGCGATTTCCGAATTCCGGAAGGTTGGCGAAACTGAGCAGGAGCGGTTCCCGGCGCAAAACCCGATCCGGCAATTTGATGGTTACCCGCTGGTTGCGGTAGCGAAATAATTCCCGGGTGGATAAAACGAGATAGGAAAAAAATCCCCGCCGTTGGGAACGGTCGAATTCCAGGCTGACCTTGGCATCGATGCCGGAACCGGCAATGTTGAAAAAATAGCGGTCGTTAATTTTTCCCACATCGATTTTTTTGAGGCGCGGATTGCGAAGATTGGCGATGGCTGCTTCCTGCTTCAGGGGGATGTGAAGATTGCGGGCAAAGCCGTTTCCGGAACCGGCAGGAATAATCCCCAGCGCGGTTTCGGTGCCGATCAGGCCCTGACCCACCTCGTTGATGGTGCCGTCGCCTCCGGCCGCTACCACCAGATCCGCCCCCTCCCTGGCCGCCTTGCGGGCCAACTCGGTGCCATGCCCGCGATGACCGGTTTTGAGGATTTCCAGCTCGATGCCACGGTTTCCCCAGTGTTTTTCGATCCAGAAAATGATGCGTGAGGGCCGGCGATTGATCCCGGAGATGGGGTTGAGGATAAATGTGGCTTTTTTGACGGACATATACGGTTTACCGAATGAAATGGTTGAAGTCGCGCTCCAAAATACTTTTGAGGGTCTTCCCGGCATCTTCATCGACATTCAGCCATTGCAGGTCCCTTTCCTTGCGGAACCAGATCAACTGGCGTTTGGCGTATCGCCGGGAGTTTTGCTGGATCATTTCAATACACTCCGTGAGGGAGCAGGCCCCGTCGAGGTAATCGAAAACCTCTTTATAGCCAACCGAATTAAGGGCATTGAGGTTCCGCGAATAACCCATGCTCAGTAATTTTTTTACTTCGCCGATCAGCCCAAGTTCAATCATTTCTTCCACCCGTCGGTTAATCTGCCCATAGAGCTTCTCCCGCTCCAGGGTCAGACAAACCGAAGTCCACTCAAAAGGAGCCGGATCGCGGTTTTCTTTCTGGATTCGGGAAATGGGGGTTCCGGTAAGGTGAAAAACCTCAAGGGCCCGGATTAGCCGGGGGGTGTTATTGGGATGGGTGCGGGTCGCCGCCTCGGGATCCACTCGCTGCAACTCCGCGTGAAGCACTTCTTTCCCCTCCGTCTCCAGGCGGCGATGGAGCTCCTCGCGCAAGCGTTCGTCCTTATGGGCGGTTTGGAAAAACCCGTCCAGCAAGGCCCGCACATATAGTCCCGAACCACCGACCACCACCGGCAGATTGCCTCGCTCGAATACGGACTGAATGGCTTCCCGGGCCACCCGGGCGTAATCTCCCGCACTAAAATCCTGATCCGGGTCGCAAATATCAAGACAGTGATGCGGGGCCCGGGCGCGTTCTGCTGCGGTGGGTTTGGCGGTGCCAATATCCATGTAGCGGTAAATCTGGCGGGAATCGCAAGAGATAATTTCCAGAGGGACATGGCCTGCCAGGGAGAGCGACAACCCCGTTTTGCCGACCCCGGTCGGACCGACAATAACCAGGACCCGCGATGGCATTTTAGCTTGGTTTGATGGTGTCATGCTAATAACGTCGGACGGGCGGTAGCGAATCATTACCCCGGGGGTGCTACCGTTTTTTGAATTTTTTGTCCAGCTCCTCGATTTCCAGGGTCACGATGGTGGGATTGCCGGACGGATCAAAGTAGGGCTCCCGGGTGGCGAAAAGCTGATCCATCAGACTGCTCATGGCTTCCGTCGATAATTTTTCCCCGGGACGCACCGCATTTTTGTTGGCGAATGCGGCCGCCATTTTTTCCTCGGGCTTCAGGCGCCGCCCTTCGTTTTCATGGTAAAAGTCGAAAATATCCAGCAAAATCCGCGACTCCCGCCCTTGTTGTACTTCGGAGGGAATTCCCTCGATAACCACGGTTCGCCCGCTCAGTTGCGTGATGTTAAAGCCCACGCGCCTCAGCCAATCCCGGATTTCCTCGAAAACCAGAAAATCCTCCAGGGTTAGCTCCAGAGTCTGGGGAAAAAGAAGTTGTTGAGAGGGAACGGGATTATCCTTGCCGAGGTAGGTCAGAAATTTTTCGTAAAGGATGCGCTCGTGCGCCCGGTGCTGATCCACAATAACCAGACCGCTGGCCATCTGGGAAAACAAATAACGCTGGTGAACCTGCCACAAATTGGCCGGTTCGGGCAGATGCCGGGACGGGGCAGGGCTCTCGAATTCCGATTCCCCATGAGGAGAGTGGGAAGCGGAACGGTTTCCCGGTAGCAGCTGGTAGTCCATGCGCATCTGGGTTGCCGGGGACGGTCGGGAAGGGCGATAGTCCTCCGGCGATTTGGGGAGATTGGCCGGGGCGCTTTCCCCGCCGAAACTCAGGCGGATTTCCAGCGGCTGGTCCTCTCCCTTAAAGGAAAGGTCCGGGGTGCCGGAGGGGGTCTGAACCGCCTCCCGGGTGGCGGACTGAAACAGGGAATACATGGCGCGGTCGTTGGAAAAACGCACTTCCATCTTGGTGGGATGCACATTGATGTCCACCTGTTCCGGGTCTACCTCCAGAAACAGCACAAACTGGGGGTGGCGCCCGGGCTCAATCAGATTGCCATAGCCCTGGGCAACGGCATGGGCGAGATTGTGGTTGATGATGGCGCGGCGGTTGAGGTAAAGAAACTGATTGTCCCGGTTTCCCCGGGACTTGTCCGGTTTGCTGGTAAAGCCGGTGAGGCGGCAATCGCCCATTTCTTCCTCAACCGGTAGCAGATCCTTTAGAAAAGATTTCCCGAAAACCTGCCCGATACGCTCTTCCCGGCTACCCGGATTGAGGCTGTAGAGCTCTTCACCATTATGGATGAGGGTAAAGCGGATATCCGGATGGGCCAGAAAAAAGCGCTTCATCCATTTGTTGATGCGGTGTAATTCCGTGCTGTCCGCTCTCAGGAAATTGCGCCGGGCGGGGGTGTTGAAAAAAAGATGTTTGACGGAAATGCTGGTGCCGTGCTTCATGGCAATGGGCAGCTTTTCGGAAAGAACCCCGCCTTCCCACTGGTATTGCATCCCGGAGGCGCAGTTTTGGGTACAGGTTTTGATTTCCATCCGGGAAACCGAAGCGATACTGGGCAGGGCCTCTCCCCGGAAACCCAGGGTCAGGATGCGGTCCAGATCCCCGACCTCGCGGATCTTGCTGGTGGCATGACGTTCCAGAGCCAGGGTGGCATCGCCTTCATCCATGCCGACCCCGTTGTCGATAACCTGTATCAACTCCTTGCCGGCCTGGGCCAGAATAACGGTGATTTCCGTAGCCCGGGCGTCGATGGCGTTTTCCACCAGTTCCTTGACAACCGAGGCGGGGCGTTCCACCACCTCGCCGGCGGCAATTTTATTGGCAATATGAGCGGGAAGGATATTAATGGTTGCCATAGATCGAACTCTGTGGGTCGGTGATGCAATTAGTGGCGGAATATACGGTATGGCGGGCCGGGTTTCAAGCCGGATGCGAAAGGAAGGTTTTTTGGCATTTGGCGGGAGGCGGGGGCGGTGTTACATTAACGATCAGCGATCAGCGCATTTTTAAACGAATGGCTACACGCAGAAACCTTGCCGGTGCAAGGCCTTATATCAACAATCAATCTTCGAGGCAGTATGTTAACCAGTAAAGAACGCAGCGTATTACGCTCCCAGGGAAATCGCCTTAAGGCGGAGTTGTGGATCGGCAAGGAAGGCATCTCCGAGGGGAGCATCACCAGTCTGACCAACTCCTTTAATACCAAGGAACTGGTAAAGGTAAAACTCCAGGAAAGCTGTGTGGAAGGGGTGCGCGATGTGGCCGAAAAGCTGGCCGAGGCCGTGGGCGGTGATGTGGTTCAGGTAATTGGCAATACCATTCTTTTATACCGCGAACATCCCGAAGAGGACTGATTTTCCGGTCAGTCCGAATTCTGCAACGCCATTAGCAACCGCCTTCCCCGGGCGGTAACCGAAGCAATCCCCATCTCCATCTTCCGGCAGATAACCCGCAGGTAATCCTCCATTTGTAATTATACCTTGCCCCGAAGTAGGGGCGGGTTTTAAACCCGCTCCCTATCGGGGCAGAGGAAATTACTTCATGAGGA